>NZ_JAWNFK010000006.1:341684-647294 GCF_034107965.1 Enterobacter sp. 61D5 | reverse complement strand
TACGGGCGTGGGGTCAGTCCAGACTTGATGATATCAACCGGAACAGAATCAAATAATTCGCGCAAAGCCGCTCCCGGGTACTCATCGGTAAACAGAGCTGTGAGCTGAGCCACATTACCAATCGCAACGGCGGCCGATGCGTGATATTTAGTATGATCGGCAGCAAGAAGGATTTGTCGTGAATGAGCCATCATCGTTTTCACTACGCTGGCCTCGTTAACATCAAATTCCAACAGTGTGCCATCACTTTCGATCGCGCCAACGCTGGTAACCAGGTAGTCAGCGCGAAAATCAGCGACAAATGCCGAGGCAGAAGGGCCAATGATGCCACTGTTATGCGGGCGTAACATTCCACCCGGCACCATGACTTCAAAACGTGGGTTGTTATACAGAATGTGTGCCACACGCAGGCTGTTGGTGATAATGCGCAAATGATTATGGTTTAACAGCGCGCGCGCAACCTGCTCAACGGTAGTGCCAATGGTAATAAACACCGTAGACCCATCGGGAATGTAGTCAGCCACCGCTTCCGCGATGGCTTTTTTCTCTTCCGTCCAGGAGACTTCACGCTGCTCAAACGCCGTATTCACCACGCTGGAGGCTCTGCCCGCGCCGCCATGATGACGCGTAATTAATCCCTGCTCGCTGAGTTTACGAATATCACGACGCACAGTTTGCGTGGACACGTCCAGCAGGCTCGCCAGCTCGTCGATATTCATATAACCGCGCTCGCTAATCAGCATCAACAGCTGATCGTGCCGCGGGTTACCGGTCAGTTCGGTAAGACTCATGAAATTTCCTCGAAAAACCATTGCCCTGGCATTTTATACAAAAAGTGACAGAAAAGATCGGGTTTGATCACAGTCAGGGATTCCGGCCCTTCCTCCCGGGCGAGTGCATTTTAACGCAGCAACCCCACTGGCAAACCTGACGGCCTCTTCTGGAGCATCGCCACCCGCCAGGCTGAATGCGAGCGCACCGTGGAAAACATCCCCAGCTCCCGTAGTATCCACAACATCGACTTTAAATCCAGATTGATGCTGCAACGTACTATTTTTTATCCAGTCACAGCCTTCGCTCCCTCGTGTCACATAGACATGACCATTTGTGAGCGTTTTTGCTTGTTTAAGTCCAGCTTCAGAATCATTTATCCCGGTTAAACGCGCCAGACCCGGTTCAGAGAACGCCGCATGATCGCTCAACGCCACCAGCTCACTGATATCTTGTGGCGTGACGTCACCATCCAGTACCGTCATCACTCCCGCCCGACGCGCCAGCGTGAACGCCTGCCTGGCGCCTTCGTGCCAGCGAACATCCGCCAACACCACATCCCACTGGGAAAAATCAATCTCATTCAGCCAGGCAGCATCCGGCAGTAAATCCGGGCTGGGATAGTTAACGATAATCCGTTCTCCTTGCGCATCAACCATAATTGCCGATTGCGAAGACTTTGCCCCCGCATAGCGCCGGGTGTAGCGGGTGTTTACCCCCAGGGATTCCAGCTCCGCCAGCAGGCTATTTCCGGTGTCGTCATCGCCCACGCGGCCAATAAAGTCCACCTGCGCGCCCAGCTTCGCTGCAGCCACTGCGGCCGTTGCAGCAGGCCCGCCGCCCACTTCCGTATAACGCTTCGCCACATACTTACCTCCTTCGGTCGGTAAACCTTCCACGTAATAGATGCGATCCATCACGGCAATACCTACACAAGCAATACGAATCATGGTCATTCCTTAGGCGTTTCAAGATGGGATCATTTTAATTTCACAAAATGTTTAAAAAGTGACGGTTGTCAATTTTTTGACCATAAATTACAAATACGATCAAAAACAGACAAAAACAAACGACCTTGAATGACAAAAAAATGACATCCACGTCTCAGGAGAACGTTATGGCAGTTATAGCATTTATCGGATTAGGTCAGATGGGTTCACCCATGGCGAGCAACTTGCTGAAGCAGGATCATCAACTCAGCGTCTTTGACGTTAACCCGGATGCCATTAAGCGCCTGGTGGAAAAAGGAGCCCAACCTGCCAGCAGCCCGGCTCAGGCAGTAAAAGGGGCAGAATTTGTCATCACAATGCTGCCAAACGGCGATCTGGTGCGCAGCGTACTGTTCGGTGAGCAGGGTATCTGCGAAAACCTCTCCCCGCAGGCATTAGTGATTGATATGTCGACTATTCACCCACTGCAAACCGACAAACTGCTCGCCGATATGCGTGACAAAGGCTTCGACATGATGGATTGCCCGGTTGGACGTACCTCCGATCACGCTATCGCGGGAACGCTGTTGCTGTTGGCAGGTGGAACGGCACAGCAGGTAGAACGCGCCACACCGGTTCTGATGGCGATGGGTAATGAATTGATCAACGCAGGCGGTCCCGGCATGGGCATTCGCGTCAAGCTCATCAACAACTACATGAGCATCGCGTTAAACGCCTTGTCTGCTGAAGCCGCCGTGTTGTGCGAAGCGCTTGGCCTCTCCTTCGATGTGGCCTTGCAAGTCATGAGCGGCACTCCCGCCGGGAAAGGCCACTTCACTACCTCCTGGCCGAACAAAGTGCTGAAAGGCGATCTTTCCCCGGCCTTCATGATCGATTTAGCTCACAAGGATCTTGGCATCGCGCTGGACGTTGCCAACCAACTACATGTGCCGATGCCGCTCGGTGCCGCCTCCCGCGAAGTCTATAACCAGGCACGCGCCGCTGGCCGTGGCCGGGAAGACTGGACGGCCATTCTTGAACAGGTTCGCGCATCCGCCGGGCTAAATAAACACACAGATAAGTAAGGACTGAACAATGACGAAGTACACCCTGAAAGATATCACCCGAGCTTCCGGCGGTTTTGCCATGCTGGCGGTCGATCAGCGCGAAGCCATGCGCTTAATGTTTGCCGCAGCGGGAGCAAAATCCCCGGTCAATGACAGCGTGCTGACCGATTTCAAAGTCAATGCGGCAAAGATCCTGTCCCCCTATGCCTCCGCCATTCTGGTCGATCAGCAGTTCTGCTACCGCCAGGTTGTAGAGCAAAACGCGGTAGCCAAAAGCTGCGCCATGATTGTGGCCGCTGATGAGTTTATTCCGGGTAACGGAATTCCGGTCGATAGCGTAGTGATTGATAAAAAAATCAACCCGCAGGCTGTGAAGCAAGATGGTGCTAAGGCTCTCAAACTGCTGGTGCTGTGGCGTAGCGATGAAGATGCCCAACAGCGCTTGGAAATGGTGAAGGAATTCAATGAGTTATGCCATTGCAATGGGCTGCTGAGCATCATCGAGCCGGTTGTTCGCCCACCGCGTCGTGGCGATAAGTTCTGCCGTGAACAGGCCATCATCGATGCCGCGAAAGAGTTGGGCGATAGCGGTGCCGATCTCTACAAGGTCGAAATGCCGCTGTACGGCAAAGGAACCCAACAGGAATTGCTTAGCGCCTCTCAGCGCCTGAATGAAAACATCAGCATGCCGTGGGTCATTCTCTCCTCTGGTGTGGATGAAAAACTGTTCCCACGCGCGGTCAGCGTAGCAATGACCGCAGGCGCATCCGGCTTCCTGGCCGGGCGTGCGGTCTGGTCATCCGTCGTGGGTCTGCCGGATACCGAACTGATGCTGCGTGATGTTTCCGCACCGAAGTTGCAGCGTCTGGGCGATATCGTCGACGAAATGATGGCCGGCCGCTAATAGAGGATCAAAGCATGAAATGGTTTAACACCCTAAGCCACAACCGCTGGCTGGAACAAGAAACCGATCGCATCTTTAACTTTGGTAAGAACGCGGCGGTGCCCACCGGGTTTGGTTGGTTAGGAAACAGTGGTCAGGTCAGAGCGGATATGGGAACACATCTGTGGATCACCGCCCGCATGCTGCACGTCTATTCCGTTGCCGCCTCCATGGGTCGCCCAGGTGCATATCAACTCGTCGACCACGGCATTAAGGCGCTGAACGGCGCGCTACGCGACACACGCTACGGCGGTTGGTACGCCTGCGTCAATGACGAAGGCGTGATGGATGCCTCCAAGCAGGGTTATCAGCATTTCTTCGTTTTACTTGGCGCGGCAAGCGCAGTCACTACCGGTCATCCACAGGCCAGAAAATTGCTGGATGACGCCATCGAGGTGATTGAGAAGTACTTCTGGAGCGAAGACGAACAAATGTGCCTGGAGTCCTGGGACGAAGCCTTCAGCCAGACCGAAGATTATCGCGGCGGCAACGCTAACATGCACGCGGTCGAGGCTTTCCTGATCGTGTATGACGTGACTCATGACCGTAAATGGCTCGATCGCGCACTGCGTATCGCTTCGGTGATTATTCACGACGTGGCCCGTAGCGGGGAGTACCGCGTCAATGAACACTTCGATTCACAGTGGAATCCAATCCGCGATTACAACAAGGACAACCCAGCTCACCGTTTCCGCGCCTACGGTGGCACGCCGGGTCACTGGATCGAGTGGGGCCGCCTGATGCTGCATCTACATGCCGCGCTGGAAGCTCGCTTCGAAACGCCGCCCACCTGGCTGCTGGAAGATGCAAAAGGACTTTTCCACGCCACTATCCGCGACGCCTGGGCACCGGACGGCGCAGACGGTTTTGTCTATTCGGTGGATTGGGACGGCAAACCGATCGTTCGTGAAAGAGTGCGCTGGCCGATAGTCGAAGCGATGGGTACCGCCTACGCCCTGTACACCCTCACAGGCGACAGCCAGTACGAAGCCTGGTACCAGAAATGGTGGGATTACTGCATCACCTACCTGATGGATTACGAGACCGGTTCATGGTGGCAGGAGCTGGACACCGATAACAAGGTGACCACCAAAGTCTGGGACGGCAAGCAGGATATTTATCACCTGCTGCACTGCCTGGTGATCCCACGTCTGCCGCTGGCTCCGGGCCTTGCTCCGGCTGTTGCCGCCGGTCTGCTGGATATCAACGCTAAATAAGTAACAAGGTGGGCTGCCATGCATAGCGGTGGAAAAACCATTCATCTTCAGGCCGGACACTACCAGGCGAAAATCGTCACGGTTGGCGCTGGGCTAGCAGAATTGACGCACCGTGGGCGTCATATCGTTATTCCCCACAAACCGGAAGAAATGCCGCTGGCACACTTGGGGAAAGTGTTAATCCCCTGGCCAAACCGCGTTGTAAACGGCAGCTATCACTATAACGGCAAGGATTACCAGCTTGCCGTTAACGACTCAGTTTCACATACCGCCATTCATGGGTTACTGGCCTGGCGGGACTGGCAGATTAACCAGCAGTCGGCATCGGAATTGTCGCTGACGATTTTTCTGCCGCCTTCTTATGGTTATCCCTTCGCGCTGGTTTCAGAGGTGATTTACCGACTGGAGGCAACCCGTGGACTGCACGTTTTTATCCGCACACAGAATGTGGGTGACGAAATCGCGCCGTATGGCGCGGGAGCACATCCCTATTTGACCTGCAATCTGCAACCTATTGATGACTGTGAATTAACACTCCCGGTGAGTGAAGAAACATGTGATGAACGATATTTCACCACGCCGCAACGCATTGCGCAGACCGCTATCGATCATACGTTCAGGACTATGCCACCTGACGCTGAGTGGGAAGTCAGGATGACCAGCCCATCGCAAAAGATGTCCACTTTTTTACGCAGCCACCAGCCCTGGTTGCAAGTGTATACCGGCGAAAAATTAGCACGGCGCGGCCTGGCGGTTGAACCGATGACCTGCCCGCCAGACGCCTTTAACTCCGGAATAAGCCTGATTCATCTCGCGCCCGGAGAACAACATCAGATGCATTTTTTAATCGGCAGTGAATAACAGATTTCCGACAAATTACCGAATTACCCTATTTTTACGGAGACGACAATGAATTCGCTACAACAACGGTCAACCGCCATAGAACTCACATCATTACCTGATGGATTTGCTTTAACGTACCACCAGCGCCTGATTTTACGCCACAGCACAGAAACGCCCTGCCTGTGGATCGGCGCTGGTGTTGCCGACATCGACATGTTTCGCGGCAACTTCAGCATTAAAGACAGGCTCAATGAGAAGATTGCTCTGACTGGCGCCACGGTAAGCGAGTCGCCAGACGGCTGGCGGGTGCATTTCAGCCGCGGTGAGACCATCAACGCCACGCTGCATATTTCCACCGATGAACAGGGTCGCCTGAAGCTGGATCTGCACAACGGCGATCTCAACCATAACCGCATCTGGCTGCGTCTGGCCGCCAGGGCGGATGATCATATTTACGGCTGCGGCGAACAGTTCTCTTATTTCGACTTACGCGGTAAGCCGTTCCCGCTGTGGACCAGCGAACAAGGCGTGGGCCGAAATAAAAACAGCTATGTCACCTGGCAAGCCGACTGTAAAGAGAACGCCGGTGGCGACTACTATTGGACCTTCTTCCCACAGCCGACCTTCGTCAGCACGCAGAAGTACTACTGCCACGTTGATAACAGTTGCTATATGAATTTCGACTTCAGCGCGCCGGAGTATCACGAACTGGCGCTGTGGGAGGACAAAACCACCCTGCGCTTTGAGTGCGCTGATACCTACATCTCTCTGCTGGAAAAACTGACTGCGCTGTTAGGACGTCAGCCGGAGCTGCCGGACTGGATCTACGATGGCGTCACGCTCGGTATTCAGGGCGGTACTGAGGTTTGCCAGAGCAAACTGGACACCATGCGTAACGCAGGCGTGAAAGTAAACGGCATCTGGGCGCAGGACTGGTCCGGGATCCGCATGACCTCCTTTGGCAAGCGCGTGATGTGGAACTGGAAGTGGAACAGCGACAATTATCCGCAGTTGAATAGCCGTATTAAGCAATGGAAAGAAGAAGGCGTGCAGTTCCTCTCCTACATCAACCCGTATGTTGCCAGCGATAAAGATCTCTGTGCCGAAGCGGCCAAACACGGTTATCTGGCGAAAGATGCATCCGGCGGCGATTACCTCGTAGAGTTTGGCGAGTTTTACGGTGGCGTGGTCGATCTGACCAACCCGGAAGCCTACGACTGGTTCAAAGAGGTCATCAAGAAAAATATGATCGAACTGGGCTGCGGCGGCTGGATGGCAGATTTTGGCGAATACCTGCCGACAGATACGTATCTGCACAACGGCGTCAGCGCCGAGATCATGCACAACGCCTGGCCAGCACTGTGGGCGAAATGTAACTACGAGGCGCTACAGGAGACCGACAAACTCGGCGAGATCCTGTTCTTTATGCGTGCGGGTTACACCGGCAGCCAGAAATACTCCACCATGATGTGGGCGGGCGATCAGAACGTGGACTGGAGCCTTGACGACGGTCTGGCTTCCGTCGTTCCTGCGGCGCTGTCGCTGGCGATGACCGGTCACGGTCTGCACCACAGCGATATCGGCGGCTACACCACCCTGTTTGACATGAAACGCAGCAAAGAACTACTGCTGCGCTGGTGTGACTTAAGCGCCTTCACGCCGATGATGCGTACCCACGAGGGTAACCGCCCAGGCGATAACTGGCAGTTTGATGGTGATGCTGAAACCATCGCCCACTTTGCACGAATGACCACCGTGTTTACCACCCTGAAACCGTATCTCAAACAGGCCGTCGCGCAAAACAGCGCTACCGGTCTGCCGGTGATGCGCCCGCTGTTCCTGCATTACGAAGACGATGCGCGGACCTATACCCTGAAATATCAGTATCTGCTGGGACAAGATCTTTTGGTCGCACCGGTTCACGAGCAAGGCAAGTCCGACTGGACCCTGTATCTGCCGGAAGATAGCTGGGTAAATGTCTGGACCGGGGAAACCTATCAGGGCGGTGAAATTACCGTGGATGCGGCTATTGGCAAGCCTCCGGTGTTTTATCGCGCGAAGAGTGAATGGGCGTCACTGTTTGCCACTTTACGCAACATCTAATACGGCTCGCCCGTGAGGAGACTCACGGGCAAATGGAGAATAATAATGAGTCAGACCTCTTCTAATCCGGCAACCCTACGCTTGCCGTTCAAAGAAAAACTCGCCTATGGGATGGGGGATTTAGGTTCCAATATCCTGCTGGACATAGGTACGCTCTTTTTACTCAAGTTTTATACCGATGTTCTTGGTTTACCTGGAACTTATGGCGGTATCATTTTCCTTATCGCCAAGTTTTTTACTGCGTTTACCGATATGGGGACTGGGATTATGCTCGACTCGCGCCGCAAAATCGGCCCGAAAGGCAAATTCCGCCCGTTCGTTCTGTATGCCGCATTTCCAGTGACGCTGCTGGCGATTGCGAACTTTGTCGGTACACCATTTGAAGTCACCGGTAAAACGGTGATGGCAACGGTACTGTTTATGCTGTACGGACTGTTCTTCAGTATGATGAACTGCTCTTACGGTGCGATGGTCCCCGCGATCACCAAAAACCCGGACGAACGCGCCTCGCTGGCAGCCTGGCGACAGGGCGGAGCCACTCTTGGCCTGCTGCTGTGCACCGTCGGTTTTGTACCAGTAATGAACCTGATCGAAGGCAACTCACAGTTGGGCTATATCTTCGCCGCCACCTTATTCTCTCTGTTCGGCTTGCTGTTTATGTGGCTGTGCTATGCCGGGGTAAAAGAACGCTATGTGGAAGTGAAACCCGTTGATGCCGCGCAAAAACCGGGATTGCTGCAATCCTTCCGCGCGATCGCAGGTAACCGCCCGCTGTTTATTCTGTGCGTTGCCAACCTTTGCACACTTGGCGCGTTTAACGTCAAACTGGCGATTCAGGTCTATTACACCCAATACGTACTGAACGACCCGATCCTCCTTTCCTGGATGGGCTTTTTCAGCATGGGCTGTATCTTCATCGGTGTCTTATTGATGCCGGGAATGGTCAGACGTTTCGGCAAGAAAAAGGTCTACATCGGCGGTTTGCTGATCTGGGGCGCGGGCGATCTGCTTAACTACTTCTTTGGCGGCGGTTCCGTCAGCTTTGTCGCTTTCTCGTGCCTGGCGTTCTTCGGCTCAGCATTCGTCAACAGCCTAAACTGGGCGCTGGTCTCCGACACGGTGGAATATGGCGAATGGCGTACCGGCGTACGTTCGGAAGGAACGGTATACACCGGCTTCACTTTCTTTCGTAAAGTGTCGCAAGCGCTTGCAGGGTTCTTCCCCGGCTGGATGCTGACGCAAATCGGCTATGTCCCCAACGTGGTGCAATCTGCCAGTACGGTCGAAGGATTGCGTCAGCTGATCTTTATTTATCCCTGCGCGTTGGCGGTGATCACCATTGTAGCTATGGGCTGTTTCTACAACCTTAACGAGAAGATGTATGTCCGCATTGTTGAAGAGATAGAAGCGCGTAAACAAACCGTTTGATAATAATAATGAATAGCGCTCTACGGGGCGCTATTGAGGAGCGATTATGTCATTTCATGATCCGCTAACGCTAAAACTGAGCCTGCGTGAAAAATTCGCCTACGGAGTGGGTGACTTCGGCTCAAATTTGATGCTGTGTATCGGCACGCTGTATCTGCTTAAATTTTATACCGATGAGCTAGGGATGCCGGCCTGGTACGGTGGGATTATCTTTTTGGTGGCGAAGTTCTTCACCGCCTTCACCGATATTCTGACCGGCGTGTTGCTGGACTCAAGGCGTAATATTGGCGCAAAGGGGAAATTCAGACCCTTTATTTTATATGCGTCATTTCCTGTCGCCGTCGTCGCCAGCGCGCAGTTTTTAGCAACAGGCTTTACGCTAACAGTGAAAACGGGGCTGGCAACGGTGTTGTTCATGCTGTTCGGCCTGTTCTATAGCCTGATGAACTGTTCCTACGGCGCGATGGTGCCTGCAATTACTAAAAATCCACATGAACGCGCTCAGCTCGCCGCCTGGCGTCAGGGCGGCGCTACCGTAGGCCTGTTACTGTGTACCGTTGGCTTTATGCCAATTCAGGCTCTATTTATCAGTTCGCCTTCGCTGGGTTATCTGATTGCCGCACTGCTCTTCTCTGTCTGCGGACTGTTCAGTATGTGGTGGTGCTTTAGCGGTGTGAAGGAACGCTATATCGAAATCGTGCCGGATCACCATAAACCCAGTATTCTCAAATCGTTCTGCGCCATTTTCCGTAACCCTCCACTACTGGTGCTATGTGTTGCCAACTTGTGCACGCTGGCGGCATTCAACATTAAGCTGGCGATTCAGGTGTATTACACCCAGTACGTGCTGAACGATATACATCTGCTGTCGTGGATGGGTTTCTTCAGCATGGGATGCATTCTGGTTGGGGTACTGCTGGTTCCCACAGCTGTAAAACGCTTCGGTAAAAAACAGGTTTACCTCGGCGGTCTGGCGCTATGGGCAATCGGCGATGTGCTGAACTTTTTCTGGGGCAGCACGTCGTTTTTATTCGTGATGTTTTCTTGCATGGCCTTCTTCGGAACCGCTTTTGTTAACAGCCTGAACTGGGCGCTGGTTCCGGATACGGTCGATTATGGCGAATGGAAGACGGGGATCCGTGCGGAAGGCTCGGTATATACGGGTTATACCTTTTCTCGCAAAATTTCCGCTGCGCTCGCAGGCTTCCTGCCTGGGATTATGCTGACACAAATCGGTTATATCCCCAACATAGCCCAGAGCGATGCTACCCTGCTCGGTTTGCGTCAACTCATTTTTCTCTGGCCTTGCGGACTTGCAATTATTGCAGCACTCACAATGGGCTTCTTTTATAAACTCAACGAAACACGTTTTGCTTTTATTATTGAGGAAATCAGCCAACGGAAGAAAAACAACATCCAACCGGACCCTATTACCAATAAAAAGAATACCTCTGCTGTAAACGTATAAAAATAATAGCCGCCTATTCCATCCCAATGGATGGCGGCCTCCCTACGCTTAAAAAAAGGATTTATCATGAAAAAATTAACGACAATAATTTTCTTATCCTCTGTGGTATCAACCTCTGCTTTCGCTGGAGCCTATGTAGAAAACCGCGAAGCATATAACCTGGCATCTGATCAAATAGAGGTTATGATGCGCGTCGGCTATAACTCTGATATGGGTGCGGGCATCATGCTCACCAACACCTACACGATGCAACGCAAGGATGAGCTAAAACACGGCTATAACGAAATAGAGGGCTGGTATCCGTTATTTAAACCGACAGATAAATTAACAATCCAACCTGGCGGGCTAATAAACGATAAGAGTATTGGTTCTGGCGGCGCTGTTTATTTGGATGTTAACTATAAATTTACACCGTGGTTTAATCTTACCGTGCGTAATCGATATAACCATAATAACTACAGTTCAACCGACCTGAACGGTGACCAGGATAATAATGATACCTATGAAATAGGTAACTACTGGAACTTTGCCATTACCGATAAATTTTCCTATACCTTTGAACCGCACTATTTTATGCGAGTCAATGACTTCAATAGCAGCAACGGAAAAGATCATCACTGGGAAATTACCAGTACCTTTAAATATCGGATCAATGAACACTGGTTGCCCTACCTGGAATTACGCTGGTTAGATCGCAATGTTGAACCCTATCATCGCGAACAGAACCAGATTCGTGTCGGGGCAAAGTATTTCTTTTAAGCTTTCTGAGAACAAAGCACCTGGATTATCCGCAAACACTTCAATGTTGTTCTTGAGCGAACCGTCCGGGAACTGCGCGGTGAACCATGCCTAGATCTGGAGGAGTTTGCACCGGCAAAGCAGGAAATCGTCTGTAGCAGGTCATTCGGCGAACGCGTCACTGATTACGAACAAATGAGGCAGGCCATTTGCTCCTATGCAGCTCGGGGTGCTGAAAAATTACGTGGCGAGCATCAGTATTGCCGTTTTATCTCGGCGTTCGTGAAGACCTCTCCCTTTGCGCTTAACGAGCCGTATTATGGCAACAGCTCATCGGTGAAGCTGCTGACTCCAACACAGGATTCCCGCGACATTATTAACGCCGCGGCTAAGTGCCTTGACAAAATCTGGAAGGATGGCCATCGGTACCAGAAAGCCGGCATTATGCTTGGGGACTTCTTTAGCCAGGGAGTGGCCCAGCTTAACTTGTTTGATGAGAACGCGCCGCGGGCTGGTAGTGAAAGATTGATGGAGGTGCTTGATCACTTTAACGCGAAAGACGGTAAAGGGACACTCTACTATGCTGGCCAAGGCATACAGCAGCAATGTCAGATGAAGCGGGATATGTTATCTCCACGATATACTACGAGGTATTCAGACCTAATAAAAGTTAGATGATCCTTTAAACGGTATATTCATTCTAACCTAATTATCGGCTATGAGTATTAAGATTAATATGTCAACTACTATGCTTTTGTAATGTAAATAAGCCCCTGCAATTATACAGGGGCTTATGGGTATGATGCCGGGTGCCTCCCGGTGAGTCATTGAACTAACCACTCGTGACTCGCTGCTTCAGAAATTCACGATGAGCCGCTGGATATACAAATCATCAGGTTAATTAGCCCTGCCGCTGAGGAGGATTCATCATTAAACCGAATGTAACAGCAATGCTTAGCAAATGATACAATATTTACTGATGTGCCTCATGATTTTCTTTCGCAGTTTTCACGGTCACGGAATTTTCAGATGGTGAAGGTTAAAATATCGATGTTCATTTTTTTACTTTAAGTCTTGAGACAAAGGTTAAGGTTTTATCTTCTGGGCAAATCATTAGAAAAATTGCTGTGGGAGATTTTTCTAAACGTGTAATTCCATGCAGCATCTGGTAGAGTCTTTTTTTTAGTTTTTCTGCTCCATCTTTTTCAGACTCCCACTCTAAAACTGCCTGACCCTCTGAACCAATGAATGCATGGGATGGAAGTTTGACACCTCGGTTTGACTTACTTGAATAGTTTCGGTCATGCAAGAGACCCAAGATAAGAGGGTTGACATTATTATCTGAGAATGGGGCTTCAATAACTATTAATACTGTGTAATATAGGATTTTCATGGAAGCCTTATGGTTTTTTCAGCAATAAAGTCATATTGCCATGGTGTTGGATGTACATGTCTTAATTATAAATGTTTGTGTGGGGGTAAAAAAAAGCCTGCGTTAAGCAGGCTATAATAATTAAACGTAGTTATAATAATGATTTCATGAATGTTGGCGTTGAATCCCTGGCGTCAAAGATACTTCTGCGCCGCATCTAATATTTCCTGAGAGGTAAGTTCTCGATCTGATGCCACATAGACCACTTCATGGTCACCTGTTAAAGAGGGAAAACCTGCTGACATTATCTGAAGGTTTATCACTTCTCCATTAGGATATTCTTCGCGTATTGATGTCACACCTTTAAGCACAGTGATAACTTTACTTGGCTTACCATTAAAAAAAATGATTACTTTTTTCATATATCACCATGTATTTTGAGGGTTTTTAGCCCCTGCAGGTGTTCGAAAGGGTTCTGTTTGTCCATTTTTTTGCCTCTTTCGAAATTAAAACAAGCATTATACTGCCTTAACGTGTACTGTAACGGTCCATTTGAACTGGAGAAGTCTATGTCTGCACGTAAAAACACTCAATTCCGCCGAAATTATTTAGTAAAATGTCCTTGTCCAAACTGCACAAAAGATTCCGAACATAGTTACAATCGTGTACAAAAGGGGGCTCAGTTGGTGTGCCCGTACTGCTGTGCTTTGTTCAAGTCTTCCCAGCGCTTCTAAAAAAATTATTAAAAAAATAAGAAGTGATGCTTTTGGAGGCTGCCTAACCTCTTACGCACTTTAGTATTTTATAAGCAGTTAGCTTCTGCTTTGAGACTGTTCATGCAGCAGTCCTGCATTTCATCACATCGGTCAGCAAACTGATGGGAAGTAAATATGCTGGCCTGTTGTAATGATGTGCGTAACCGAACAATCACCTTCCACTGATAAAGTCATGCTGGCTTAAGTAAATCATCTAAAAATTATCTATCGCAAAGTGTTACATTGGCAGCGATTGGACCTTTAGTTCCAGCTATGATAGCGAATTTGACTTTTTGTCCTTCAAACAGAGTATTAAATGTTTCTCCCAGCAGGGAAGAAGTGTGAACAAGAACATCTTTACTTCCATCGAGTGGGGAGATAAAACCAAACCCCTTGTCTTCGTTAAACCACTTAACAAGACCTATGATTTTAGATGACATACAAACTCCGTTTGAACATTTCAAACTGACAAGCAAGCTCATGATAAGAAACGTATGCTGGTATATGTATGGACTCAAGAGGAGGGATATCAGAGATAACACCTGGTTATGAGAACGGCTTTTGGAAAAGTTAGATTCATCATCGCACCGGATAAGTCAAACCATTAAGGCACGTGTTGAATGATTAAGCAAATTTTATTTTAGCCTTCCAGAAGGCCGTTAAGATAGGGTTAGCTATTATTAACTAATCCTGTATAGTCAAATCTGGTTTACCATTAGGAAAATATTTGTCTCGTAAAATGACAGGAATTGTCAAAAGTTTTGACTTCAAGAGCGGAAAGGGATTGATTATCCCATCTGATGGCAGAAAAGATGTTTTTTTACATGTTTCTGCATTAAGTAATAGTGAAAGCCAAACGTTAACACCAGGTGTTCGTGTTGAATTCTATCGTATAAATGGACTTAGTGGTCCGATGGCTGCAAATATATTTCTTTCTTAAAATAAGATAATATTTAACCAAATATAAAGTGCGCATCAAAAGTACGGCAGATTATATATTTGTTTGTTTTATCAATTTTCTCCCCTGATTTTTTACATTTCCAACATCACGGGCCACTGCATGCCAGATAAACATCTCAGCTGGCACAGTGCCGTCAGATGCAATCTCTTCCGCTTCTTTCCCACCAATATCCTGCCGCATCCACTCACGTGCCGCTTCTGGTGACAAAACAAGTGGCCGGCGGTCGTGAATGTCGACCAGACCTTTATAAGCTGCAGACGTCACTATAAGAAAACCCTCAGCTTCATCACCGCGCTCAAATGGTGTGCTGCCGATCGCTGCCATAAATATTGGTTGGCCATTGGCACGGGGAATGAAGTAGGGCTGTTTTTTGTCACCTTCTTTTTTCCACTCGAGCCATCCATCGGCGAAGCAGATCGCCCGGCCATGTTGCCATAGAGGTTTAAACATTCTGCTGGTGGCCGCCGTTTCGACGCGCGCATTAATCAGGGGCGCTTTATCCCACCATCCCGGGGCATAACCCCAGAATACAGGATCAAGATGTAACTGCTCGTTTCGTTCGCTCAGCAACAGGACCTTCGTGCCTGGTGCCACGTTGTAACGTCCAATCGTCTCAGGGTCGTATGCGATGTCTCGATCGGCTTCATCTGCGAGGTATGCCAGATATTCTTCACGGGTTTGGGCTTGTGCAAAGCGTCCACACATAGAAACCTCCAGCCAGATATCAGACTGAAAGTATAGGGCGGGGAGAAAAAGAGGTGCGCTGGTTAAGTCTTATAATCGAATTCGTGACGACCATGCTGATCGGATAGAGAGACGTAAAGCAGTGTGTTGCGAACCCGGAAGTAGCTACGCAAAGCAGGGGGATATTGGGGGCAAATTTCGGGGCATTTTGAAGGAAGGGGCACCGATAGGGGCATCAAAAAGACCGTGCACGTCCGTAGATGTCCGTTAAACGTTTCTGGCTAACACACTGATATCATCACAAATAAAGCCATTTCAATGAGTTGCGAATTTTCTGCGCACTAAAACTGCACAAACAGATTTTTCATTGGGTCTCACCGAAAAAACGCTATGTGCAGAATATACATGAAAACCCTTCGCATTTTTCACGTCTGTCGCGCGTGTTACATGGCTTTCGCGCTGTTTTTTACCTTGGCGATGAGTTTTTCCGTCACGGCCAGGCCCTCTGCAATGTGCGTATCAATCACATCGGTACCGAATTCGTTAATTAAATCCAGGAGTATTTCGAAAGACTGGATAAGTTCCAGCAGGTCAAAAAGCGCTTTTTGATCGGAGCGCGAGGGAGAGGCGCGCCTTAGGGCTACCTGATTAACAATCCACTCGAGATTGGTTTTGATGGCTTCTACCTGATTGTAGCTATACATATGCCATAGGCTTAAATCCTCATTTCAAGATTATATGGGAGAGATATCGTAACGCTTCGCGGTGAAAGCGAGTCTACATGCAGTCGGGGCGAACTGGAGAAAGGAGGGCTGAAGATTTAATTATGGAATAGTTCGCGTGCTTAGCAAGTCAATTGTTGCGCAAACGTAAAAATAAACGCGCGAAAGAGAGGACATCGCTGTGTAATGCCTTCATTGCGCGCACGTTATGCTAGCCAGATAACGGAGTCAGGTTTCCCAGGCGTGCGGGGCAAACAGATAACCCTTGTTACGTACGGTTTTAATGCGGTAGGGCTCGTTAGCGTTATCCTGCAGCTTTTTGCGCAGACGCGAAATCGCCACGTCAACGCTGCGGTCCATTCCGTCATAGCTCACGCCACGCAGGTTTTTCAGCAGCGCGTCGCGGTCCATGATTTGCCCGGCGTGCGTTGCCAGCTCCCACAGCAGGTCAAAGTCTGCGGTGGAGAGGGCGATAAGCTCGCCGGAGAGCAGCACCTGGCGGTTAATGGGGTCAATAGACAGCGTACCGAAGCGCATCGCTTTGTGCGGCGTCAGAGACGGCGCGGGCGCTTCGCGTTCGATGCTGGCGTGCTGGCGCAAATGCAGGCGCAGGCGGGCAAGCAGGACGGCAGGCGGTGTGGTTTTCAGAATGTAGTCATTGGCGCCCATCTCCAGCGACAAAATATGGTTCATATCGCTGTCCAGTGAGGTGAGCAGGACGATAGGGCCCTCCCACCGGGCGCGCAGGTCGCGGCAGAGCGTCATGCCATCTTTTCCTGGCAACATGATATCCAGCAGTACCAGGTCCGGGTTTTCACGCACGACCACCTCTTCGGCGCGATCGCCGCGAGGTTCAACAATGACGTCCATATCATGTTTACCCAGATAGGCGGCGATCAGTTGCCCGACCTCGGGTTCGTCTTCAACATAAACAATCTTATTCATACAGCGTCTGTTTTCGTGAAAAAAGCCAACATACACCGCGGAACCTTAACCTTCCATTAATCTTTCAAAATTAACGCCGGTTCCGTTATTCTGGCTCTTATTGATACTTGATTGTTATAGGGAAAAGTATGGGGCTGGCGATCAAAGCCGCGCTGGGCGCGCTGGTGGTGTTACTGATTGGCATTCTGGCAAAAACGAAAAACTACTACATTGCCGGGCTAATCCCGCTGTTCCCGACCTTTGCGCTGATTGCCCACTATATCGTGGCTTCTGAGCGGGGCACGGAAGCGTTACGCACGACCATCGTGTTTGGCATGTGGTCTATCATTCCGTATTTTCTCTACCTGCTTTCGCTGTGGTATTTCACCGGTTTTCTGCGTCTTCCCCTGGCGCTGAGCGGGGCGGTGGTCTGCTGGGGACTCAGCGCCTGGGTGTTAATTTTCTTCTGGAGCCGCTTTCACTAGCGCAGCGGGCGTCCGCCGTCCACGGCAAAGGTTCTGCCCGTGACGTAGCAGCTGGTGAGCAGGTAATCCACAAGGTCGATCACCTCTTTTTCGCCTGGGGCGATTTTCATCAGCGACTTGTTCAGCGCCTGCTGGCGATACTCCGCATCATCGTTTTCGTTAAACAAAATCATCGCCGGGGCGATGGCGTTTACCTTCACCTCGGGCGCGAGTTTGCGGGCGAACGAGCGTGTCATATTATCCAGCGCGGCTTTGCTGGCCGCGTAGGCGATGTGCTTGTCGCTGCCGCGCTCCACCACATAATCGGTGAAGTGAATAATGTCGCCCGCCGCGTGCCCATGGCCGCGCAGCAGATCCTGCAGAGCGTGGTTAAGCAGATAAGGGGCATTGACGTGGATCTGCAGCATGGCGGAGAGCGTGTCGCTGAGTGACGTACCGTGTTTTTCGGCTCGCCATGCGCTGGCGTTATGGATCACGGCGCGCAGTCCCGTCGTGGTGGCTTTTACCTTTTCCGCGAAAGTCAGAATGCCTTCATCGGTCGAAAAATCAGCCTGAATGCAGACCGCCCCGGCTTTGCGTAACCCTTCAATAGACGGGTATTCCGTACGGTAGCTGACAATGACCGGATGGCGAAGGTTGAGAAAGTGATGGGCGAGGGCGAGGCCGATACGGCGGCCTCCACCGGTAATCAGTATTGGGCGAAGCGGTGCATTTCCCATCGTATTCTCCTTTACAGTTCAACAATGGGAAAGGCGATGCTAACCCATTAACATCCAGGTTGCCGGCAGGGCAGCAACCAGTAACAGTCCAATTAATGCCATCTCACGGCGTTTCAGCGCGTTCTCCAGCTGATGCGTGCGGCGGGCGTAGATAAACACCAGCAGACCCGGTGCGTACAGCACTACCGACAGCAGCAGATGCATAGGTCCGGAAGCATACAACAACCACAGGCCGTAAATACAGGCTCCGACACCCACGACATAATGCGCCGGACGTGTGGCAATTTTTAACAGATACGCACCTACTAAGAAATAGGGTACCAGAATCATCTCCGAGGCGATGGTCAGCAGGGTGTTATAGTCTGAACCTGTGAGCCAGATCAGTACCAGACAGACCTGAACGCTGATGTTGGTCAGCCAGAGTGATGCCGACGGCGCGCTGTTTTTATTTTGACGGGCAAACAGGCGTGGAAACGCCTTGTGCGTCGCGGCCAGGAACGGCACTTCAGCCGCCATGATGGTCCAGCTCAGGTAAGCGCCGCAGACGGAGACGATCAGCCCTGCGGCAATCACCACATCGCCCCAGGGGCCGAGCATTTTCACCATCAGGCCTGCCATTGACGGGTTACGCATTTCAGCCAGCTCAGGACGCGCCACCACGCCCAGCGACAGCAGCGTCACCAGCAGATAGACCCCGAGCGCAGCCAGTACAGCCAGCAGCGTAGCGCGGCCCACATCGCGTTTATTCCGTGCCCGGGCAGAAACCACGATCGCGCCTTCAACGCCGATGAATACCCAAAGGGTAATCAGCATCGTGTTTTTCACCTGCTCCCAGACGGGAACGCCCAGCGCAACGCCGCTGAAATCAAGCTTGAATACGTCCAGACGGAACGCAATAAAGGCCAGAACGATAAACAGACCAAGCGGGACCAGCTTCGCCAGCGTCGCCACCAGGTTGATGCTGGCGGCCGTTTGTACGCCACGCAACACCAGCCAGTGGACGAACCACAGCAACACCGAGGCGCCCACAATAGACTGCCAGGTATTCCCGTCGCCAAAGAAGCGCAGCTCAGGCGTATCGGTAAAGAAACTGAGCGCTGAGAAGACGATCACCAGGTAGGATACGTTGGCGATAACGGCGCACAGCCAGTATCCCCACGCGGAACAGAAGCCAATCAGCTCGCCGAAACCTTCACGCGCATAGGTGAAAATGCCGCCGTCAAGATCCGGGCGAATGCGGGTGAGCAGCAGCATCGCGAAGGCCAGCAGCAGTATGCCGACACCCGTAATACCCCAGCCGATGATGAGCGCGGAAGGGCTGGCGACGGCGGCCATATTTTGCGGCAAACTGAATACGCCTGCACCCAGCATTGAGCTTAAAACGAGTGCAGTCAGAGCACTCAGGCCAAGTTTCTTTTCCATTGGCTTCCTGTTATGAAAAGTCCAAATCCAGAATAATTATTTCGCACAGGCGCATAAAAATGGTGGATCACACTAAGGCGCGGGATTTTACGGAGTGTAACGAATGCATGCAATGACGTGAGGCAGAAATTCAAAAAAGTAACAAAAAAGGCGGCATTGCGCCGCCTTTCGTAAACGATGTTGTTACTTGTACAGATCGGCGCTGATCGTCACGTTGTTGCCACGTTCCTGCCACTGGCGGGTGATGTGGTAGTACTTCGCCCCTTTCTTCGCCGCACGCTTCGCGACCTGGTAAGAGACTTCCGTCATGTTGCCGTAGTTGCCGGTAAACTTAATGCTGTCGAACGGCACCATCTGCGCTGCAGTGGCGTTGTTCAACTCTTCAATTTTGGTACCGTCCGGCAGCGTAACGGAATAACGGCCACCTTTCGTGGACTGCGTTTCGAAGAAACGGCCCACTTCAGCGCTTGGAGCAGCCGTCGTTGCTACGCCTGGAATTTCAACTTTCTTCGCTTCTTCGCCGCCTTTAGCTAGCGCCGCGCGACCTGCTTCTGAATTCGCCGGGATGGCATCCGGGCTCTGCAGAACACGTTTTTTCGCATCTTTTTTATAGATGAACGCGGTAATACGCTGGTTGCCACCCTGGTTAGCATCGACCTGACGCACGATGAAGAAAGAGTAGGCCCCTTTCTCTTTCGCGGCCTTGGTGATTGCATCGTTCACTTCAGGCTGGCTGCGATAGAAGCCCTGAACGGTGACAGTGTCGTAAGGTTCCAGCTCAATCGCCTGATCTTTCGGCAGTTCAACAACACCGTTGATCACGCGATTTTTTGGTGCGTCAGCTTTCGGCGCATTGTCTTTGAACAGCGCAATGGTCACGCGCTGGTTACCGCTGTTGCCGTAATCGGACTGGTCAACCACATAAAACGAGGCCGCCCCGTTTTTATCTGCGGCTTTTGATGCAGCGGCGACGGCGTCGCCAATAGAATTATAACGACCCACAATGACCGTATGGTCAAAAGGTTTTAACGCTGCCGCTTGCTCCGGCGTTAACTCTGTTGCGGCATTCGCAGACAGGGCGGTCGCGGAAAGAAGTGCGGACGCCAGGAGTGTGTTCTTAAGCTTCATAAAAATGATCCTTCGCCTTGCGCAAACCATGTACTGGTATTGTTGTTAATTTGAGACGGTCCCGATTATTGCATTTAAAACCCGTCGCTGTCTGCGCCATTTTTCACTGCCTGTGCTTACTGAATCACCGAATTCGATAACATTTAGTGATATGTTGAAAAAACACGCGTTTGACAAGTAAAACTGATAAAGCATATGACTTTTACAAGTTAATTTAATGTTAACAAGTTGTTCTCTTATGGCGCTATATCATGTTTTTACCGCTTCGCTTGCGCGTTTTATCGGTTCTGGCAGTGAATTTAAGGTAAATATCACTGTCAGTGACGCCGATCGCTTATTTTTCACAGATAAAGTAAGAAATAGTGTTTTCTGGCGGTAGATCACGGGCGCTATTTTCAGTAGGTTATAGACAGTTTGTTACTGTTTTATTTTCCGGGGTTAATCATCTCTCGTCGCTCGCGCGATGGCGAAAATTGATACAAACCGCGGGCATTTATCGATAAACCATCATCAAAAACCGATGGAAGGGAAAACTATGCGTATTGGGGTACCAAAAGAACGGTTAGCCAATGAAACCCGCGTAGCGGCAACACCGAAAACGGTGGAGCAACTGCTTAAACTGGGTTTTACGGTCGCGGTTGAAAGCGGCGCAGGCAAACTGGCGAGTTTCGATGACGAGGCCTTTATCCAGGCCGGCGCGGAAGTGGTCGACGGTGCTGACGTCTGGCAGTCGCCGGTGATTCTGAAGGTCAACGCACCGGAAGAGAGTGAGATTGCGCTGCTCAATCCGGGAACGACCCTGGTGAGCTTCATCTGGCCTGCGCAAAACCCGGAGCTGATGGAGAAACTGGCGGCCCGCGGCGTGACCGTAATGGCGATGGACTCCGTGCCGCGCATTTCGCGCGCGCAGTCGCTGGATGCCTTAAGCTCCATGGCAAACATTGCCGGCTACCGCGCCATTGTTGAAGCGGCCCACGAGTTTGGTCGCTTCTTTACCGGTCAAATCACCGCCGCGGGTAAAGTCCCTCCGGCGAAAGTGATGGTGATTGGCGCAGGCGTGGCGGGCCTTGCCGCAATCGGTGCGGCAAACAGCCTGGGCGCTATCGTACGCGCCTTTGACACCCGTCCTGAAGTAAAGGAACAGGTCCAGAGTATGGGCGCCGAATTCCTTGAGCTGGATTTCAAGGAAGAAGCAGGCAGCGGCGACGGCTACGCGAAGGTGATGTCCGAAGCCTTTATCAAAGCCGAAATGGAACTCTTCGCCGCCCAGGCGAAAGATGTCGACATTATTGTCACCACCGCGCTTATCCCGGGTAAACCGGCGCCGAAGCTGATTACCCGTGAGATGGTTGACTCCATGAAGCCGGGCAGCGTGATTGTCGACCTGGCCGCCCAAAACGGCGGTAACTGTGAATATACCGTTCCAAATCAGGTAACCACGACCACTAACGGCGTGAAGGTGATCGGCTATACCGATCTGCCGGGCCGTTTGCCAACGCAGTCTTCTCAGCTCTACGGCACCAACCTCGTCAACCTGCTGAAGCTGCTTTGCAAAGAGAAAGACGGCAACGTCACCGTTGATTTCGACGATGTTGTTGTGCGCGGCGTCACGGTGGTCCGTGAAGGTGAAATTACCTGGCCTGCGCCGCCTATTCAGGTTTCTGCTCAGCCTCAGGCGGCAACGAAAGCGGCACCTGAGCCAAAAGAACCCGCCAAACCGGCTTCTCCGTGGCGCAAATACGCGATCATGGCGCTGATGATTATTCTGTTCGGCTGGCTGGCTGACGTCGCACCAAAAGAGTTCCTTGGCCACTTTACCGTCTTCGCGCTCTCCTGCGTCGTGGGCTACTACGTGGTGTGGAACGTCTCCCATGCGCTGCATACGCCGCTGATGTCGGTAACCAACGCCATCTCGGGGATCATCGTGGTGGGGGCGTTACTGCAGATTGGTCACGGCGGCTGGATCAGCTTCCTGAGCTTTATCGCGGTGCTGATCGCCAGTATCAATATTTTCGGTGGTTTCACCGTGACTCAGCGCATGCTGAAAATGTTTCGTAAAGGCTAAGGGGTAGCATATGTCTGGAGGATTAGTGACAGCCGCATACATTGTTGCTGCAATCCTGTTTATTTTCAGTCTGGCGGGGCTTTCCAAACACGAAACGTCTCAGCAGGGTAATAACTTTGGTATCGCCGGGATGGCGATTGCGCTGATTGCCACCATCTTCGGACCGGATACCGGCAACGTGGCGTGGATCCTGGTGGCGATGATCATCGGCGGCGCGATTGGTATTCGCCTGGCAAAACGCGTTGAAATGACCGAGATGCCGGAGCTGGTTGCCATTCTGCACAGCTTCGTGGGTCTGGCGGCAGTGCTGGTGGGCTTCAACAGCTACCTGTATCACGAACCGGGCCTGGAACCGATTCTGGTGAATATCCACCTGACGGAAGTGTTCCTCGGTATCTTCATCGGTGCGGTGACCTTCACCGGCTCCATTGTCGCGTTCGGCAAACTGCGCGGGAAGATCTCCTCTAAACCGCTGATGCTGCCAAACCGTCATAAGCTGAACCTGGCGGCGCTGGTAGTGTCGTTTGTACTGCTGGTGGTCTTTGTGCGTACCGAAAGCGTCGGTCTGCAGGTACTGGCGTTGCTGGTGATGACCATCATCGCGCTGGCGTTTGGCTGGCACCTTGTGGCGTCCATCGGCGGTGCGGATATGCCGGTGGTTGTCTCGATGCTGAACTCCTACTCCGGTTGGGCGGCAGCGGCGGCAGGCTTTATGCTGAGCAACGACCTGCTGATCGTCACCGGTGCGCTAGTGGGCTCTTCCGGTGCGATCCTGTCTTACATCATGTGTAAGGCGATGAACCGCTCGTTCATCAGCGTTATCGCCGGTGGTTTCGGGACCGATGGGTCTTCTTCCAGTGCGGATGAAGAAGTGGGTGAGCACCGTGAAATTTCTGCGGAAGATACCGCAGACATGCTGAAAAACTCGCACTCCGTGATCATCACCCCGGGCTACGGCATGGCGGTGGCGCAGGCGCAGTATCCGGTTGCGGAAATCACCGAGAAGCTGCGCGCGCGCGGCATCAAGGTTCGCTTTGGTATTCATCCGGTGGCAGGGCGTCTGCCAGGCCATATGAACGTGCTGCTGGCGGAAGCGAAAGTGCCTTACGACATCGTGCTGGAAATGGATGAGATCAACGATGATTTCGCCGACACCGACACCGTGCTGGTCATTGGCGCCAACGATACCGTTAACCCTGCGGCGCAGGACGACCCGGGTAGCCCAATCGCCGGTATGCCTGTTCTGGAAGTGTGGAAGGCGCAGAACGTGATCGTCTTCAAACGCTCCATGAATACCGGCTATGCCGGGGTTCAGAACCCGCTGTTCTTCAAAGAGAACACCCACATGCTGTTTGGCGATGCCAAAGCCAGCGTGGATGCGATTCTGAAATCACTGTAAGTTGCGTTGAAACGAAAAAACCGCCGAATTCGGCGGTTTTTTTTATTGCCGGGTGGCGCTGACGCTTACCCGGCCTACGGTTTTGTAGGCCCGCCAAGCATGTGCCGCCGGGCGTCAGGCGTTAATCGTCTTCAGGATCGTCCAGCTCAACCGGCGTCTGATACTCATCCGGCTTAATGACCAGCAGGTCGCAGCGCAGATGGTCGATCACCTGTTCGGCGGTATTGCCGAGGAACGCGGCAGAAATACCGGTTCGGCCAATGGTGCCCAGCACCACAATCCCCGCCTGCAGGTGTTCCGCCAGGTCCGGGATCACCTCTTCAGGCAGCCCTTTTTCCACGTGGGTCATTTTCTCATCGATGCTGAATTTCTGACGCAGCGTTTTCATGGCCAGCAAATGCTGACCGCGGATCGCGTCGTTGTACACGCTCGGGTCAAATTCAGGCAGCTCAATGGCAATGTTAATCGGGGTGACCGGATAGGCGCCAACCAGATGTACTTCGGTATGATTCACCTGATCGGCAAGCTGGATGGTCTCCTTCACCAGCTTCTCGTTCAGCGAATTGTGATAATCCTCTTCGCTCGCGAGGTTTACCGCCACAACGGCTTTCCCGCCTTCAGGCCACGGCTGGTCTTTCACCATCCAGACCGGGCAAGGACATTTGCGCAGCAGGTGCCAGTCGGTCGGGGTGAAGATCACGGATTCCAGCTTGTCGTGCTGGTGCGCCATCTTCAGCAGCAGGTCGTGCCCGCCGGCGACAATTTCCTGGATGATGGCTTCGAAAGGTCGGTTATGCCAGACCACTTTAATATCAATAGGTACACCCGCTTCCAGATAATACTTCGCCTGTTCACGGATCCACGCGGTACGCTGGCTGATGACGCCCTGACGCATAGCGGTGCGCTCGTCAGGCGACAGAAGGGTGGTCATCTCATACGAGAAGTCATAGATCGGCAAAAACGCTTTGATTTTGCCACCAATCCGTTGATGTAAATACACAGCACGTCGTAATGCCGGCTGATCGTCCTGATTAGGATCGATAGCTACCAGCATGTTTTGATACTTGGCCATACAGGTCTCCTTACTACTGTCACCACAGTCTGTAATTAAAAGAGTAACCTATATATCCTGAATGAAACAGAGGGGAGGTTTTGCCAGATCAATAATTCATGAAAATTTATCAGAGGAAAAGTACCGTCGTCGTCACCGCGATAAACGCAATAAACAGCAGCACCATCACCGCTATCGCAAAGGTCGTGGAGTCCTGGACGTAGGTTTTTTCTTCCCCCTTCATCGGGCCGACAAGCATGATCCAGATGAAGATAAAGGTCACAGAGGCAATCACGACTGAAACGAAAAACAAACTTTCTCTCAATTCATAACCTCAACGAGAACCTTTCGGGCGCTGTGTGGGGACGTGCTAAGGTGAAAATATCTTGAAACGGAAGTGATTATACCAGACCAATAAATCACAAGAATTTATCAGTCTGGTCATCAACATGCGGAGAGTTACGCCACGTTGCGGGCGTGTCCGGCAAGAACGGCAAGCGCTTCACCGTTTTCGATAGTGATGTATTTACCTTTAACGGCCAGCATCCCGCTTTTCTGGAAACGGCCCAGCAGACGGCTGATGGTTTCCACGGTCAGGCCCAGGTAGTTACCGATATCGCCACGCGTCATCGTCAGACGGAATTCACGCGGCGAGAAGCCACGCTCGGCGAAGCGGCGGGAGAGGTTGTAGATAAACGCGGCCAGGCGCTCTTCTGCATTCTTTTTGGAAAGCAGCAGAATCATGTCCTGATCGCCTTTGATCTCACCGCTCATCAGACGCATCATCTGCTGACGCAGGTTAGGCATCTTACCGGACAGATCGTCCAGGGTTTCAAACGGGATTTCGCAAACCATTGAGGTTTCGAGTGCCTGAGCAAAGCTCGGATGATGGCCCGTACCAATGGCATCAAAGCCTACCAGGTCACCCGCCAGATGGAAGCCGGTGATCTGCTCATCACCCTGTTCGGTGATGGTGTAGCTCTTGATGGTGCCAGAACGGATAGCATAGAGCGATTTCAGTTCGTCTCCCGCTTTAAACAGCGTCTGCCCTTTCTGAATAGGCTTTTTGCGCTCGATGATATTATCAAGCTGATCGAGTTCATGCTCATTCAGGGTAAACGGGATACAGAGCTGGCTGATGCTGCAATCCTGGCAATGGATAGCACAACCGCCAGACTGAATGCGTCGTATAATTCGCTTTTCCGGGATCATAGGTTTGCTCAAGCCTTAATTGATATTGGTCAATTTTAACATCTTTTTGGTAAGTACGTAAGCCTGACAAACCCTCAATAAGAGCAAGAGACGGCAACGTGTCGCCATCTTCTTGAAATTCCACAGCTTGATTATGGATTTTTAGCCTAACCGGTAGAAAATTAAGCACAAAAAGCCTGGGAGCTAGAGCAGGAGATACCCTTCGTGACGCAGCAACCACTCTTTTCGCTGCACGCCACCGGCATAGCCTGTCATGGTACCGTTACGGCCAATGACGCGATGGCAGGGCACCACGATGCTGATTGGGTTAGATCCATTCGCGGCACCCACTGCACGTGCGGCTCCTGCGCGGCCTAGCTGCTCCGCGAGCTGGCCGTAATGCATGACCTGCCCGCACGGTATCGACCGCAGGGCCTGCCATACTTCGCGCTGAAAAGGGGTGCCAGCCGTGGCGGTCGGCAGAGTATCAATGATGCTGAGATCGCCTTCGAAGTAGGCCGCAAGCTTGTCGCTCAGCCCACCCGGGTTGGTGGCGCGAATACGTTCATACCCCTGCGAGCGGTAGTGAACATTGAGCAATTCTTCCATGCGGTCGCTATGCTCTTCCCATTCGACGGCGCGCAGGCAGAACTGCTCGTCCGCGATCACCCACAGCGGCCCAAGCGGCGTCGCAATCTTATCTTCGAGTAATCTCAGCATCATCATTCCTTTAGTTCAGCCTCGGGTAAATCCCCGGCCCAATCGGCAGGCCGACAAGATACCATGCCACCAGCATCACCAGCCATACCCCTAAAAAGATAAGCGGGTAGGGTAAAACCAGCGAATAGTAGGTACCCAGTTTGGCCTTGGGTTTATAGCGCTGCAGGAAGCCTAAAAACAGCGGAACAAACGGCGAAACCGGCGCCAGCGGAATCACCGAGGAGTCCGCGATGCGGAACAGGATCTGGGCAAACGCAGGATGAAAACCCAGCATCATAAACATCGGTACGAAGATCGGGGCCAGAATCGACCAGATGGCGGAGCCGCTGGCGATAAACATGCACAGCAGGGATGACAGCAGCGCCAGGCCGACAAACGCCGGCACGCCGCTTAATCCGGCGGCCTCCAGCGCGTCGGTCAGGCCCACGGCCATAAACTTGCCCATGTTGCTCCAGTTAAACATTGCCACAAACTGCGCCAGCGGGAACACCATCACGATAAAGCCCGCCATCTCCTTCATCGGCTCGATCATCAGCTGCGGCAGATCGCCCTGACGGCGGATTTTGCCGGTCGCAATACCGTAGGCGAGCGAAACGACAAAGAAGAAGAGGATAATCAGCGGCACGATGCCCTGAATAAACGGCGACGGCAGGACGGTATGTTTAACCGGATCGCGTAATATGCCGTTTTCCGGTACCACCATCAGCGCCACCAGCGCGATAAAGGCCAGCGAGACCGCGCCAGCCACGCGCAGGCCGAAGCGCTGCTCTTTGCTCAGGGTTTCCAGCTTTTCATCGCTACGGCCTTCCCATTTACCCAGCCGCGGCTCGATGATTTTATCGGTAATCAGCCCGCCGACAATCGTCAGGACAATGACTGAGCTTGCCATAAAGTACCAGTTGTCGATCACGCTGACGTGCATGGCCGCATCAATGGTCTTCGCCGCCTCCGTGCTGATGCCAGAGAGCAGCACGTCGGTAGTGACGATCAGCAGGTTAGCGGTGAATCCACAGCCCACGCCCGCAATCGCCGACAGCAGGCCCGCCACGGGATGACGCCCGACGGCGAGGAAAATCAGCGCCCCCATCGGCGGCATGATCACCAGCGCGGCGTCGGAGGAAATATGGCTGAAGAAGGCGATAAACAGCACCATATAGCTGGCGTAACGCGCGCTGACGTGAGAAGCCATCTTCACCATTAATGCGGGCAGCAATCCAACGCGTTCAGCCAGCCCGGCGCCCAGCACCAGTGCAAGAATGGCGCCCAGTGGGGCGAAGCCGCTGAAGTTCTTAATCACGTTGGGTAAAAACCAGTGCAGCCCGTCAACGCTGAGCAGGTTCTTTACCGCCACCAGGCTGCCGTCAGCCGGGCTGCGCACGCTCACGTCAAATGCGGAGAGCACGGCGGTGGCGACCATTAAAATCACAATCAGATAGATAAACAGCAGGAAAGGGTGAGGCACTTTATTGCCGATCCTTTCAACCCAGCCATAGAGCTTACCGGATGGGGAATGCGAAGGTATGGATGACATACTCATGGGCGTTCCTCGGGAGTGTTGTGTTGTTGTGTTTTTTTATTTTAAAGGTGACGGTGTCACGCCTCGTGGGATCGGACACGCGTACGGTTTTTCTTGTAATTGTTGTTCGAACTCTTCACGGCATTTTTTCAGCAGCGCTGCGTCCTGCAGCAGATTGAGCGCGGTCGCGCCCATCACTTTTCCGGCCAGCAGCATGCCTTTGTGGGCAATGGAGGTACGCCCCTGCGCCACCAGTTGCCAGGTGTGCAGCGGCGTGCCGACGGTAAAGCAGGGGCTGAAGCACTGGGCGACCGGCATTTTCCAGCTGACGTCGCCCACGTCGGTTGAACCCGCCAGCACGTTGTCGGTGACGGCATAAGGTGCGACTTCATCCACCAGCAGCGTCTCCTGATGACGACGGGCAAAGGCTTTACCCGCGTCACCACCCGTTGCGGCAATATTTTTCAGGCTGTTTTGCAGATCGTTGGGCGTCAGGGTGGCGCGGATCTCGCGGGCGAAGGCGCGTTCTTCCTCCGTCCAGAGCGGCGTGCCGTAGTGCTGCAGGGCGCGATACATCGCCGCCTCGAGCGTGCGGTTCGGCAGGTAGCTGGAGCAGGCTTTATCAAAGCGACACTCGACGGTGGTTTCGGTCATCATCGCCGCGCCCTGGGCGATTTTCTCGATGCGTTCGTAAATCTGCTGTGCATCGGCCATTTCCGGGGCGCGGATCAGGTACAGCACCTCAGCCTGGGCCTGCACCACGTTGGGCGAAATCCCGCCGGTATCGGTAATGGCATAATGGACGCGCGCTTTCTCAATGATGTGTTCGTTGAGGAAGTTGGTGCCGGTCGTCATCAGCGTCACGGCGTCCAGCGCGCTGCGTCCCAGATGAGGGGAGTTGGCTGCATGCGCCGCCACGCCGTGAAAACGCCAGGCTGCCTGAATATTCGCCAGCGTGCTGACGTTAAACATCCCGGCGAAGGCTTCCGGGTGCCAGGTGACGGCGGCATCGACGTCATCAAACAGACCTTCGCGCACCATAAAGGTTTTCCCGGAGCCACCTTCTTCACCGGGACAGCCGTAAAAACGCACCGTTCCGCTGCCGCCGTGCTGCGACAGCCAGCTTTTCACCGCCACCGCGCCCGCAAGCGCCGCGGTGCCTAAGAGGTTATGCCCGCAGCCGTGGCCGTTGGCTCCCGGCTTGGCGGATTGCGCCGTCGCGCAGTGCGCCTGCTGGCTTAACCCTGCCAGCGCGTCGTATTCGCCCAGCAGGGCGATGACCGGTTTCCCGCTGCCGAAGCTGGCGATAAAGGCATTTGGAATACCGCCGGCCTCGCGCGTTAGCGTGAAGCCCTCGGCCTCCAGCTCGCTGGCGAGCCGTTCGGCGGACCAGAACTCTTCAAAGCGGGTTTCAGGACGATCCCAGATCGCGTCGGCAATATCGGTTAACGTCCGACATCGCGTGTCGATCGCATCGGCAATAAAAGCGTAGTTCTCCTGCATTACACACCTCGCGTCCACGGGAAATTGAGCGCAGTTCGCGCCAGCGTTTCGATGGCGATAGTCATGACCTGCTCATCGAAGTCGAATTTTTCGTTGTGATGTCCGGCGCTCAAATCCGTGCCGAACACCATATAAGACGCCATGCCGCCGTTCTGCTGCACGCGGGCCATCATCAGCGTGGCGTCTTCGGAACCCGCTGGCGCCTTCACCTTATCGATGGCGTGGACAACCCCGGAAACCTGGCTCGCCTGTTCGCGCAGGTAATCAACCCACGCCGGTGTCGGCGCGCTGGAGGTTGCGGCGCCCATCAGGCGCATCTCGGCGCTCACGCCGTAGAGCGCCGCAGCACCGGTAATGACCGCCTGCGCGTGTTCAAAGACATACCGATTAATCGCTTCGCTTTCGCCGCGCGTTTCAACCTTTATCAGGGCATTCGCGGGCACCACGTTGCGTCCGCTGCCCGCCTGCATCACCCCGACGTTCACCCGGGAGGCGCCTTCGCTGTGCGGGGCGATGCTGTGCAGGGCGAGGGCGGCCTGCGCGGCGGCGAGCAGGGCGTTACGTCCGTCCTCCGGTTTACCGCCCGCGTGTGCGGCAACGCCGGTAAAGTTCACGTCGAACTTGGTGGTAGCCATAAAGTTATCGCTGCCGCAGATCGCCGTTCCGGCAGGGACGCCGGTACCAATATGGATGGCCGTGAAATAGTCCACGTCGTCCAGCGCCCCGGCGGCAACCATGGCGCGCGCGCCGCGTGTGCCTTCTTCGGCAGGCTGGAAGATCAGCTTGATGGTGCCGTTGAGCTGCGCGTCATTCTGCTTAAGCACCTGCGCCAGCCCCAGACCAATAGCGGTGTGGCCGTCGTGCGCACAGGCGTGCATCATGCCCGCGTTGCAGGAGGCAAACCCGTCGCGGAACGGGCGATGGCTTTCATCCAGCGCTTCGCTTAAATCAAGGGCATCCATGTCGACGCGAAACGCCAGGGTCGGTCCAGGGCGGCCGGTATTGAGGGTCGCCACAATGCCGGTAAACCCGCCTTCAAACGGTGCCAGCCATTTCTCAGGCGCGCCCTGAGCCCGTGCGCGGGCAAACTCTTGCGCCAGGGTAGCGGCATCGGGTAGCCCCATCCGGCTTTCGGCATCGACGACGTCGCGGCCCATCGCCAGTTCGTAGCCCAGCGAGTCGAGGATTTCCGCGACTTTCGCGGCCGTTCGAAACTCTACCCAGCCGGATTCCGCGAAATGGTGAAAATCGCGACGCCATGCGCTCAGCTGCGGGGATAATGTCTGGATGTACTGCGCCAGTGTGTCCATATCTGTTCCTGTCATCATTAAAATATGTGAACTGCTTCACGCTGTGATAGTTTTTACTTATCACTAACCGATTTTTCACAGTTTTAACCGTTCAGGAATTACCCTCGCACATCCCTTTCCATTAAAGTAGATGACAGTTTCTTTACTCTGATAAACAACGGTTATCGGTCGGGCTATGACATTCCAGATTAAATTTCATCAAATCCGGGCGTTTGTTGAGGTTGCGCGACAGGGCAGCATTCGCGGTGCCAGCAGGACGCTGAATCTTTCCCAGCCGGCGTTGACCAAATCCATCAAAGAGCTTGAGGAGGGCATGGCGGCGCAGCTTTTCGTGCGCAGGAGTAAAGGCGTCGCGTTGACCGAATGCGGTGAGGGCTTTTACCAGCGCGCCAGGTTGATTCTGGAAGAGCTGCGCGCGGCGCAGGATGACATCCGTCAGCGGCAGGGGGAGCTGGCCGGGCAGATCAACATCGGGATGGGGGCCAGCGTTTCACGCACGCTGATGCCCGCCGTTATTACCCGCTTTCATGCGCAGCATCCGCAGGTCAAGGTGCGGATTATGGAAGGACAGCTGGTGTCGATGATCAATGAATTACGCCAGGGCGAGCTGGACTTCACCATCAACACCTATTATCAGGGACCTTACGACCAGGAATTTACGTTTGAAAAGCTCTTCGAAAAACCGTTTGCGGTATTTTGTCGGGAGGGGCATCCGGCAATGGGGGCAACGTCAATTAATGAACTCCTGCATTATAACTGGACAATGCCGACGCCGCGGGGAAGTTATTATAAGCAATTAGAGGAGGTATTTAGCGATCGTTCGCAAATACCGCGAATTGGTGTGGTTTGCGAAACATTTTCTTCCTGTATTAGCCTGGTTGCGCAAAGTAATTTTTTAAGCATATTGCCGCAGGAGCTAGGCTGTGACCCGCTGCTGGCACACCGTCTGGTCATGCTGCCGGTTGTCGAATCGCTTCCTAAAGCAACATATTATTTAATTCAGCGCCGTGATTCACGTCAGACGCCCCTTGCCGAGTCATTAATTACGCAATTCAGAAGGGAAGCGAGAAAAATAATTTTCGCGTGAAATTAATATTAAAAAAACAGGATCTGCCCGACATCAGACAGACCCTATAGTACACACAGCAGTGCTTCCTTTCGCCAATCCTGGGTATTATTTCCATGGGGCAGGTATATTTAGGTATAACACCATTTCCAAAAAATGAAAGGCAGGCGAGTGATTGATTTAATGAATTTTTAACATAAATCACGTATTTTACCTTTGCTGAAATTTTAGTTAAGTGTGATTTAAGTTTATTTAATAATTACTATATATATTCATCAGGTTAATATTATTGTCACGCATCGACCTGTAACGGTGATTGAGGCCGGTCTCTGGCGCAGGTATAGTACAATCCTCAGATGTAGCCGGAGGATGTCCATGAACCCTGACGACAAATCATTTTTTCTTGACGCCATGGAAGATGTCCAGCCCCTGAAGCGCTGCGCGGATATTCACTGGCAGCCCAGCCGCAATACGCGGGCGCGCGAGGAGGTGGATAGCGAACAGCTGGATAACTTCCTGACGCTGGATTTTCTTGACATGCTTCCCCTGGAAGAACCGCTGGCGTTCAGGCGCGAAGGGATACAGCAGGGCGTTATCGATAAGCTGCGCTCGGGTAAATATGCCCGCCAGGCCAGCTTAAACCTCCTGCGTCAGCCCGCCGAACGCTGCCGTCAGATGCTCTATTCTTTTATTCGCCAGGCCGGACGCGACGGGTTACGTAATCTGATTATCATTCACGGGAAAGGGCGCGAGCAGAACTCGCATCCCAATGTGGTGCGCAGCTATCTGGCGCGCTGGTTAACGGAGTTCGAGGAAGTGCAGGCTTTCTGCGTGGCGCTGCCGCATCACGGCGGCAGCGGGGCATGTTATGTTTCACTGCGAAAATCGGATGAGGCAAAACAGCAAAACTGGGAGCGGCACGCCAAGCGCAGCCGCTAGCGGGCGATCTCCTCGCCCGCCGGTGACTCAGAACGTTTCCCAGTTGCTGTCGGTAGAGGCGGTCGTCGCCGCCGGGCGCAGCAGCTGTGGCGTTTTCAGACTGGCCGGGCGCGGGGCGACCGCTTTTTCTTTGCCGTTCAGGCGAAACGCGGCTACCGCCTGGCGCAGCTGCTCGGACTGATCTTCCAGTGCCGCAGCCGCCGTGGCGGACTCCTGCACCAGCGCGGCGTTTTGCTGCGTCACGCTGTCCATCTGCGAAACGGCCAGGCTCACCTGCTCAATACCGCGGCTCTGCTCGTCAGAGGCAGATGAAATCTCACCCATGATATCGGTCACGCGGGTGACGGCAGCGACAATTTCCTTCATGGTGGTGCCAGCCTCGCTGACCTGCTCAGAACCGGTATTCACCCGGCTGACGGAGTTCTCGATAAGCCCTTTGATCTCTTTCGCCGCCTGCGCGCTGCGGCTCGCCAGCGTACGAACTTCGCCTGCAACAACCGCAAAACCACGACCCTGTTCCCCGGCGCGTGCCGCTTCCACCGCTGCGTTAAGCGCCAGAATGTTGGTCTGGAACGCGATGCTGTCAATCACGCCGGTAATATGCGCGATTTGCTGCGAACTGTCGGCGATTTCGTTCATGGTGCGAACCACATTATCCACGACGTGACCGCCGCGCGCGGCCGTTTCAGAGGCGTTTTTCGCCAGCAGCGTGGCCTGACGGGCGTTATCGGAGTTCTGTTTAACCGTCGCGGTCAGCTCTTCCATGCTGGCGGCGGTCTCTTCGAGCGAGGCGGCCTGCTGCTCGGTGCGGGCGGAAAGATCGTTGCTCCCCGCAGCAATTTCGCCTGCGCCGGTGTAGATGGAATCCGTACTTCCCCGTACAGCGCTGACGGTGGTCACCAGCGACTGCTGCATCTCATGCAGGCCGGCGGCCAGCTGGCCCATCTCATTGCGACCGGAGATAGCGATCTCCTGCGTCAGGTCGCCCCCTGCAATGGCGCGAATATGGTTCATAATGGAGTGGAGGGGTTTTAACAGCAGATGTTGTAAACCCTGCCAGATGACCACCAGAACCGCGATAACGGCCAGCAGAATAGCCGCCAGCGTCCACTGCATCTGCGTGAAGCTGCTCTGGTTCTCTTCGGTTGCGGCCTTCAGCAGGGTGTTGTTTTCGGCGCGCCAGCGGTTATAGACCGCTTCCATCTCGTCCTGCGCCTGCTGCGCGTCCAGATCGCCATAGGCCTGGTAGTTGTCGGCACGCAGATACTCAATCGATAAGCGCATCACTTCGTGCATCTGGTTCCAGGACTTCTGCATCTCGTCGGTTAATGCCGTCTCCTGGCCGTTAACCTGCGGCAGCTTCTGCCACTCTTTGTTATAGGCTTCGGCTTTTGCCAGCGAGTCGGCTGCGGTGCCAAGCAGTTTATTGATCGCCGCAAGGGAAGCCGGGTCGCGCTGGTTTTTCAGGTAGCGGATCGCCACGCGGGTGACGGTGACGCGCGTTTTCACCAGCGTGTTCACGCTGTCGCTCAGGCTTTCCTGCTGGGCATTGAGCACGCCGGAATTCTGGAAGTTATGGCGATCGTTGCTGACGGCAGAGTAGAACAACCCTCCCGTGACAACTTGCAACAGACAGAATATGGTGAGGGCAAAGATAATACCGGTAATCACGTGCAAATTTTTCAGCATAGCGGTCGTCCGTTAGAAAGGATGCAGAGGTACACCAATACTATCGTCGTATAGAATTTAAACTTTAATTTAACTCGCGCTTAACTAAGGGCTCCGGTGAGGAACCTGTTGTAAATCCGGATCATTTTTATGAGGAAGGTTAACATGAGCAGCATTGATAAAAGCGGGACGTACGCGCTCGGGACGCGGACGGTTAAACGACTGGGCTACGGTGCGATGCAGCTCGCCGGACCGGGCGTTTTTGGCCCACCGAAGGATAAACAGGCCGCGCTGGACGTGCTGCGCGAAGCGGTGGCGGCGGGGGTGAACCACATTGATACCAGTGATTTTTATGGTCCCCATGTCACTAACCAGCTGATCCGCGAGGCGCTTCATCCGTACCGGGACGATCTGACGCTCGTCACCAAGATTGGTGCCCGTCGCAACGACAAAGGCGCCTGGCTACCGGCCTTTTCCGCGCAGGAGCTGACGCAGGCGGTGCATGACAACCTGCGTAATCTGCAGCTGGACGTGCTGGACGTGGTGAATCTCAGGATCATGTTTAGCGCACACGGGCCGGCGGAAGGGTCGATTGCTGAACCGCTCTCCATCCTGGCCGAATTACAGCAGCAGGGGCTGGTGCGTCATATTGGCCTGAGCAACGTCACGGCCACCCAGGTTGCGGAAGCCCAGAAGATGGTCCCGGTGGTGTGCGTGCAGAACATGTACAACATTGTGAACCGGGGGGATGACGCGCTGGTGGATCTGCTGGCGCAGCAGGGGATTGCCTACGTGCCGTTCTTCCCATTGGGAGGCTTTACGCCGCTGCAATCTTCCGGGCTGAAGGCCGTAGCGGACTCACTGGGCGTAACGGCAATGCAGGTTGCGCTGGCATGGCTGCTGCAACGTTCCCCGAATATTCTGCTGATCCCGGGCACCTCTTCCGTGGCGCATCTGCGGCAAAATCTCGCGGCGGGGGAGCTGTGTTTGCCGCCTGAAGCACTGGAAACATTGAATTCGCTGAGGGATTAAAGGTAACACGCGCAAAGCCTGAAGGGTGCTTCCGGCTTTGCGCGCTTAGGGTCCTGTCTGACTTTTCTGCCTGTGCAGCGCTAACGCTTCCGCCACAATCTCCTGCTTACTTTTACGCGTCTCAAAGGCGGTGGTTCTGATGTACTCCATCAGATCGGGATCGATGCGGGCGCTCAGCATCCTGAGATCGGCCTCCTTTGCCAGACCGCGTGCAACACGCTTGTCTGGATAGTCACGGGCTGGCATGGAAAATATTCTCCAGTAAGTCTTGTTAATTTGTGCTGTAAAATATGCTTTTATCTGACTTTAAAGTCAATATGTAGTTATTGCATAGTGATGTTATTTTTTATAAGTCATAAACCAGATGACTTTTATATGACTTATGCTATCAGGCCTGTTAACGGCAGGCGATGTTGCTCAATTAAAACCGCTCAAACTTCAACGCGTTTGGGTTCACCTCCGGAAATGACCTTGATCCTTGTCCATAATCCGTAATACTGTATTTATATACAGTATCTGGCAGGAAAGGCATTATGGACACTCTCTTTTCTTATCACCCAAAGCAAATCATTGAATTACCGTTGTTTTTAGAACGCGTGGCCTGTGGGTTTCCCAGCCCGGCGCAGGATTATGTGGAGGATCGTCTCGATCTTAACCGGCTGGCAGTAAGGCACCCCAGCGCGACCTACTTTATCAAGGTGAGTGGAGACTCCATGACTGGAGCGGGGATCGGCGACGGCGATCTGCTGGTGGTCGATCGTTCGTTAAATGCCGAACACGGGGATATCGTCGTGGCGTCGGTCGCCGGCGAGTTTACGGTGAAAGAGCTACAGACCCGTCCGGTTCTGAGACTTCTGCCGCATAATGCCCGCTATCAGCCGATTACCTTTCAGTCCGAAGAGGAGCTGCAGATCTTCGGCGTCGTCACCCACACGCTTAAAACGCATAAATATGTTCGCGCTGGTTGATGTGAACAGCTTCTATGCCTCCTGCGAGCGGGTCTTCCGCCCCGATCTGCAGGGGAAACCCATTGTGGTGGTGTCTAATAACGACGGCTGCATTATTTCGCTGTCGCGGGAGGCAAAGCAGTTCGGCATAAAAATGGGTGAGCCGTATTTTAAATTCAAAGAAAAGCTATATCCTTCAAAAGTTTACGTCTTTAGCTCGAACTATGCGCTGTATGCCGATCTCAGCAGTCGGGTCATGCAGACGCTGACCGATCTCGCCCCGGCAATCGAGATTTACTCCATTGATGAGGCGTTCGTGAACGTTTCAGGGGTCAGCCACTGCCTGTCGCTGGAAGCGTTCGGTCACCAGATGCGCACAGAGGTCTTTAAAAATACGGGCCTAACCGTTGGCGTCGGTATTGCCCCGACCAAAACCCTTGCAAAGCTGGCCAACTATGCGGCGAAACGATGGTCCGGCACTGGCGGCGTGGTCGATCTCTCAGGCCGCGAGCGGCAGCGTAAGCTGCTGGAAAAGGTTCCGGTAGAGGAGGTGTGGGGAGTAGGGCGGCGCATCACGAAAAAGCTCAACGCTATGGGGATCACCACGGCGCTGGAGCTGGCGGAAGCGTCGTCCTGGGTCATCCGCAAACATTTCAACGTGGTACTGGAACGTACGGCCCGCGAGCTGCGCGGTGAGCCCTGTCTTGATCTGGAGGAGTTCACCCCCACGAAGCAGCAAATTATCTGTAGCCGTTCGTTTGGACACCGTATTACCCAATATGAAGAGATGCACCAGGCTATTTGCGCCTACGCGGAACGCGCTGCGGAAAAACTGCGCGGCGAGCATCAATACTGTCGTTTTATCAGCGTGTTTGTGCGCACCAGTCCGCACGCGGACAATGAAATTTATTACGGCAATCAGGCTTCTGTCACCCTGATGACGCCTACCAATGACTCGCGCGATATCATCCGCGCCGCCACGGAGGCGCTGGGGCGCATATGGCTCGACGGCTATCGCTATATGAAAGCCGGGGTCATGCTGGCCGACTTTTTCAGCAGCGGCGTCGCCCAGCTGAATTTGTTTGACGATAATCGTCTGCGCGCCAACAGCGCGGCGCTGATGGAGATGATGGACAGCGTAAATCATTCCGGTAAAGGGAAGATATGGTTCGCCGGGCAGGGTATTGAGAAATCCTGGGCGATGAAGCGTGAGATGCTGTCACCGGCCTATACGACGCGGTACGCCGATTTGCCGGTGGCGAAGTAGAAGATGGTTGCGTTATTTCTTTTGCACCAACCAGGTTGCCGCAGCCGCCAGCGCGCCGATCAGCGGCATTTCGCCCGCTCCGGCCAGGAAGTTATAGCGATCGATTTCGTTATTTTTACGGATATCGGCAAGGCGGGTAAGCGCCTCTTTTTCATCCGCGGCGCCAATCTCCTCAAACTGTTTTTCAAACCCCTGAGCGATGAGCTGAGCGGCCGCATCGGTGTTTGCGCTCTCGATCGCAATGAGGTTCGGGCCTTTTTGGAAAAAACGGTAATCCGGCATAAGTGCTCCAGAAAGAGGAGGATACGGTAAAAACACTCTATTCCTGGCGGTTAAAAAATGCACGTGATTTCCGGGGGAGCAATCAGTTTTTCTTGAGTATTTCAGGCAGCAACTGTTCAATCACGCTGACGACCTTTCTGACGCGCTGCGGAATAAAGCGGGCATCAGGATAGACGGCATAGAGGAAGCGATCGGGTAACCGCCACTCGGGCAGCACCGGTATCAGCGTGCCCGCCTGCAGCGCCCTGGCCACGAGCGGTCGCTGCATGCCGCCGATACCAATCCCTGACTCCAGCGCCTGCAGCAGCGCGTCGCTGGTGTTGGCACGGAAAACGGTATTCACGTTGATCTCAACCGTTTCCTCGTCAGAAATCAGGCGCAGGGGGGCATCCAGCGGAATACCGCTGAACCGTACGTGTGGCAGCGTCGCCAGCTCGCTGACGGCGTGTACCGCCTGAAAACCGGGAGCGGCGAACAGCGCGGCTTCAATACGCGCCAGCACGCGAGCCGCGTGCGCCTGCGGAGGCTCGCTGCTCAGCCGTATCGCGACATCCACGCCTTCCGTCACCAGATCGGCAAGGCGGTCATCCAGGGAAATCATCAGCTGCAGTTCGGGATGCAGGCGCTGTAGCGCCAGCAGATGCGGCAAAATGATCTGCCCCAGGCCGCTCGGCAACTGGACATGGACGCGTCCCTGAACGCGATGATCGGCAGGATGTAAACGCCTTTCCGCTTCCCCCATAGCGTCCAGAACAAGCTGCATATCTCGCCGGTAACGTTCACCCTGTTCGGTCAGCTTCATCGTACGCGTCGTACGGTGCAGCAGCACCACGCCAAGCTCATCCTCAAGCGCCGCGATCTGTTGACTGACGGCGGACTGCTTAATGCCGGTCTGACGGGCGGCCGCTGAAAACGAGCCCGCTTCAGCGACGCGTAGAAAGGTAGAAATGGCGGTGAGCTTATTATTCATTTAATGATTCTGCTTATAAGTGTCATCGGTTTCAGGGGATATCTCCAGAAAAAATAATAGATCACACTGCGTCTGTCACCCTTTCCGGAGAAACACCATGAATAAGATGCAGCAACACAACGTCGCCCTGGTCGCGGGGGCCAGCGGCATTGTCGGCAGACAGCTGGTCAACACGCTCCTGCACCATCAGTGGGAGGTGATTGGCCTCAGTCGCCGCGAGGTAACCCATCCGGACGGCATTCCCGTGGTGAACGTCGATTTACTGGACGCGCAGGATACCGCACGGGCGCTGCACGCCCTGAACGGTGTCACCCACATCTTTTACAGCGCCTGGGCGAACGCGGCGAACTGGACGGACATGGTTGAGCCAAACGTCACCATGCTGCGTAATCTGGTCAGCACCCTCGAAAAAACGGCACCTTTGCAGACGGTAAGCCTGATGCAGGGGTACAAAGTCTATGGTGCGCATCTGGGACCGTTTAAAACCCCGGCGCGGGAAAGCGATCCCGGCGTACCGGGTGCCGAATTTAACGCCGCGCAGCTCGCGTGGCTCAGCCAGTTTCAGCGGGGGAAACGCTGGCACTGGAATGCCATCAGGCCGGGCGTGGTGGGGAGCGCGGTACCGGGTAATGCCATGAACCTTGCGCTCAGCATCGCCCTGTACGCCTCCCTGTGCAAGGCGCTGGGGTTACCGCTGCGTTTTCCCGGTTCGGAACAGGCCTGGCACAGCATCGTTGACCATACCGACGCCGGGCTGCTGGCCGAGGCCACGGTGTGGGCCGCCGCGTCACCTGCGGCACAGAATCAGGCGTTCAACGTAAACAATGGCGATATCTGGCGCTGGAGCGAGCTGTGGCCGCGCATCGCACGCTGGTTTGAACTGGACTCTGCGCCGCCGGTGAGGCTGTCATTTCATCAGCTGTTTAACGACTATCACGGCGTATGGCGCGAGCTTGCCGGGGAAGGGCTGGTAGAAGCGGATATTTTGCAGCTGAGCGACGGCCATTTTGCCGATTTTGTCTTTGGCTGGAATTACGACATGTTTGGTGACGGGAGCAAGCTGCGCAGGACGGGCTTTACGCAAATGCAGGCGACCGATGAGATGTTTTTCAGCCTGTTCGCGCAGCTGAGAGCCGCGCGGATTATTCCCTGATGAGCCTGGGCGTCCTGGTGCAGGCCAGGACGCCGGGTGCTTACTCAACCGTTAACGCATTCACAACCTCGGCCACGCTTTTCACGCTGTGAATATTCCCAATCCCCGTGCCGAGCGCGATATAGCCCTCATCGGTGTTGCCTTCGAGCATGCCCAGACGCGGGCCCCGCAATCCTCCCATCGCCTTGCCCAGCGCGTCGTTGCTTGCGCCTGCTTTATCCATCGCCGCCAGTTTTTCTGCCAGCTTGCCGGGAAGAGAGCGGTAGTAATGGGGCACGGTGCGGAAAAGCAGCAAATCGAGGCCGTTGGCGGCAACGATTTTCTCTTTGACGCCCTGCGGCACGCGGCTTTCTTCCGTGCTGATAAACACTGAACCGGCAAACACGCCTTCCGCGCCCAATGCATGCGCTGCTCTGGCGGTGCGGTTATCGGTAATGCCGCCCGCGGCCATCACCGGAATGTGCTTCACGGCATCGGCAATCAGCGGCACGATGGAAAAGGTGCCAAGCGCCGTTGCGGGTAACGTTCCACCCTCATCAAAACCGGTGGCGACGATAATGTCAGCTCCCATTTCTTCTGCGAGGCGGGTGTTCTCCGGCGTTGGGTTGATGTCGCGATAGATAATGGCGATACCCGCCTCTTTTAACTCACGGAACAGGGCGGGAATAATGCTGCCTTCCCCGTAGCCCGTATACACCACGGCCCTGACGCCTTCGTCTTTCACCACCTGAAGAATAGGCCCAGTCCAGACGTCATTAACGGCCGTGGGGATCAGGTTCACGCCAAAGGGTTTCTCGGTCAGCCGTTTGGTTTTACGAATTTCTTCGCGCATTTTTTCGGCGGTATCTTCCGGCGTGGAGACCGCGGTGTCGGCGGTTAAACCGGCATTGGGCCCCAGCACGCCGAGCCCTCCGGCATTGCTGACCGCAGCAACTAAACGGGCATCCGTGAGCCAGGATAACGGCCCCTGAATAACAGGTTTTTCGATGCCCAGGATCTGACAAATACGGTTATTTTTCATAGCGGACTCTCCCTTACGTTTGAATGGGGAAGAGTGTAGGGCGCAGGATTGTTAGGAAAAATAGCCAAAAACATTCATCACTGTTATAAAATTAATAACAATCATATTATCCTGCTCGCGGCAAAAGCATTCCTTATGCAAATAAACCTCTTTGAATCTATTCGAATTTTTATTGAAATTGTTGAGTCAGGCAGTCTTAGCCAGGCGGCGGAGAATCTGCAGGTCCATCGTCCGGCGGTCACCAAAGCGTTACAGCTTCTGGAGCAGCACAGCGGCACCCGGCTACTGCAGCGCACAACGCGTCGGATTAGCCTGACGCCGGATGGGGAAGCGTTTTATCGCCGGAGTAAACCCCTGCTGGCGCAGGCGGACGAATTACTGGAGTCGTTTGGTACGGACCGGGCAATACACGGCCAGCTGCGTGTGGATATGCCGGTCTCTTTTGCCACGCAGCGGGTGATACCCAATCTGCCTGATTTTTATCGTCAGCATCCTGAGATCGACATCATTCTGAGCAGCTCTGACCGCCGTCGGGATATGCTGCGGGATGGCCTGGACTGCGTGCTGCGGGTGGGGGAGCTGGACGACGGCGAGTATATCGCACGTAAAATCGGAAACATCAAAATCACGACCTGCGCCAGCCCGGCCTGGCTGGCAAAACACGGTACGCCAGAAGCGCCGGATGATTTATACAAACATCAGGCCATCAACTGGATTAATAACAGCAGCAGACAAATTCATCCGTGGACGTTTACCACGCCAGAAGGCATCGCGGAAATTACCCTGCCCGGTAAGCTTGTCGTGGATAACTCAGAGGCCTACATCGCGGCAGGCCTTGCCGGGCTGGGGTTAATGCAGGGGATGAATCTCTTTCTCCAGCCTTACATTGACCGCGGTCTTCTGGTTGAAGTCCTGCCGGACTATCGCTCGCCGGACCGCAAGCTGTCACTGCTCTATCCACACCGCCACCTCTCCCGCAAGGTGCGGGTATTTACCGAATGGCTGGAGAGTCTGGTGTGAAAACAGCCAGCTCGTGACACAGCGTGCCAATCTGCTCCACGGCGTTCAGCAGGCGTGGCGTGGGTTCGTTTGCGCAGTTCAGCCGCAGAAAGTGCGTTAACTCCGCGGCAGGGGAAAACAGGGGGCCAGGGCTGACGCCAATACCCAGCGCCAGCGCGCGACGGTGCACCTCCAGCGCGTTGACCCGCTGAGGCAGTTCAACCCACAGCAGGAAACCGGCAGCGGGTACGCTAACGCGCGTACCGGGCGGAAAGCTCGCCTTGACCTGCGCCACGACGGCGCGAACGCCCTCTGCAATCCGGCGCTTCAGCCGCCGCAGATGGCGATCGTAGTCGCCGCTCGCCAGAACGTCGCTCGTCGCCGCTTCCAGCAGCGGGGCGCCAGCCCATTCTCCGGCCATGCGCGCCTGTAAGACCTGTGGGGAGTAGCGTCCGGCGGCGATCCAGCCGATTCGCCATCCGGGCGCAAGCGTTTTGGACAGGGAACTGCAGTAAATCACATTCCCGCTCTGGTCGAACGCCTTGCAGGCCGGAGGGCGTTGCCCCTCGCCGACCAGGTCACCGTAAACATCGTCCTCAATTAAAGGAATTTCAGCCTCTTCAAGCAGGGCAACCAGTTCCTGCTTGCGCGCGACGGGCATGCTGGCACCCAAAGGATTTTGCACCGTGGGCGAGGCCAGAACGGCCGCTGGGCGGTGGCAGCGAATAGCGTCCGCCAGCGGTTCCAGCAGCAGGCCTTCCACAGGGTCGGTGGGGATCGCTAAAGCCTTCAGGCCTAAATCCTCCAGCAGCAGGAGCGTACCAAAGTAGGCTGGCTGCTCAATCGCCACGACATCACCCGGCTGGCACACGGCCCGAAGGGCCAGGCGCAGCGCCTGCGTCGCGCCTGCGGTAATAATGAGATCGTCCGCGCCGAACCGGGCTCCCCACTGGGCAGAGCGCGCGGCAATCTTGCTTCGCAAATCCCGCCTTCCCGGAGGCAGGCTGTAGCTCTGTCCATGCGCGTCCAGACGACGGCCCGCAGAGTGCAACGCCCGCTGCAGCGCATCTCCCGGCAGCCACGCGGGATCGGGCAGGGCGGCGCCCAGCGGGATCAGCCGGGCTTCTGCACTGCTGAACAGCGACCGGGCCACGGCGGACATGGTAACGGGGACCGGGCCCGGCGTGGAACACGCGGGCTCTACGCGCGGTGGCAGGCTGGTCTGGCGGATGTAATAGCCTGAACGCGGGCGCGCAACGATCAGCCCCTCAGCCTCAAGACAGCGGAGGGCCTCCAGCGCCGTCGGAAGGCTAACGCGCTCGCGTTCGGCCAGTTTGCGCGCGGAGATCATCCTGTCACCGGCGCGCAGCGCGCCGGACGTAATGGTAAGACGCAGCATATCCGCAATACGGCGATAGTGAGGAGAGGACTGGGACGGGGCAGACATGGGTAACTGTTCAGGCTAATTTTCGATAAAACTGACTATACAGCCAATGATGCGCGCCATCTATAGTGTCCGGCATGTTCAGGACAAGGAGGCATTATGCAAAGCGATAACTTCAACATTTCGACCTATTTCAAACGCATAAACTATACCGGACCGGCGGGTGCCGATACGGCCACCCTGCATGCGCTGATGCGCCAGCAGCTCTTTTCCGTTCCCTTTGAAAATCTGGACGTACAGGCGGGCAAAGTTGTCTCGCTGGCGCCAGACGATATCGCCGATAAGGTGTTAACGCAGGGGCGCGGCGGCTACTGCTATGAGGTAAACGGGCTTTTTGCCATGGCGCTGGAGGCGTTAGGGATCCCTTACCGCTTCGTAGCGGCGCGCCCGATGTTCTACCCCGCACGGCGGCCGAAAACCCACATGGCGATCGTTGCTGAGGTAGATAGCCGACAGTGGCTTTGCGACCTCGGGTTCGGCAGCTACGGTATTCGTGCGCCGATGGCGCTGGACACGCTTGATGTTGAGATCGCACAGGATTTCGACACGTTCCGACTGAGCCGCAGCGCGGAGGGTGAGTATTTGCTTGAGGCGAAGGTTGAGGGAGAGTGGGTCCGGCAGTACGGCTTTGATCTCACCCCTCAGGAATGGATTGATTTCGTTCCGGCCAACTACCTTAACTCCACGCACCCGGATGCCATCTTTGTGCAGAAGCGGGTGGTGGTGCAGCACAGCCCGGAGGGACGCCAGATTTTGCTGGGCGATGTGCTGAAAACCATCACGGCGAACGGCACTGAAACGCGGAAACTGGCGGAGGATGAAATCCGCCATGTTCTGAAAGACCGTTTTGCGCTGACCGCCGCGTAATCTGCCGGGAAACGGTGGAGCCTCAGCGCAGTCCGTCTTCTGCGGCGTTGCGCTGAGCGCCCCACTGTAACAGCAGGCTAAACGACGCGGGTAACACGGTCAGCGTCACCAGCGTCGCGACCAGCAGCCCGCCGATAATGGCATAGGCCATTGGCCCCCAGAAGACCTGATGAGAGATCGGGAACATGCCCAGGATGGCGGCGCAGGCGGTCAGACAGATGGGTCTGGCCCGGTGTTCCGCGGCCGCCATAATTGCGGCATCGTTTGCCATCCCCTGAGCAAGATTGCTGTCAACCTCGCTAATCAGTATCACCGCGTTGCGCACGATCATCCCCGCCAGGGCGATGACGCCCAGCAGCGCGACAAACCCCATTGGCGTGCAGCCGGGAAGCATAGCCAGCACGATCCCCGGCAAGCCAAACGGGGCCATCAGGAGGGCCAGCAGCATACGGGAATATCGCCGCAGCTGAAGCATCAGCAGCAACAGCATGAGGACCAGCGTTACCGGAATAACGGTAAAAACGGAGCTGTTCCCCTTGTCCGATTCGGCAACCGCGCCGCCCTCTTCAATGCTGTAACCAGCGGGCAGGCTCGCGTGCAGCTTGTCGACCGCCGGACGAAGCGCCGCGGATACCGCTTCAGCCTTCAGCCCCGGGGCAAGGTCCGTTTGCACCGTGATAAAGGGCACCCGCTGGCGACGCCAGATGACCGGATCGTCCACGCCCCAGACCGGCGTCGCGACGGCGCTGAGCGGAATTTTTTTACCGTCATTCCCCTGAATCGTGAGCGAGGAGAGGGTGGCGGTGCTGTGACGTGCATCGTCCGTGGCCCGCAGCACAACGTCGACAAGGCGGTCATTATCCCTGATGGAGGTAACAACGCTGCCGGACCAGACGGTGTTCAGCGTGCGGGCGAGGCTTTCTGACGATATTCCCGCCGCCCTGGCCGCCGTCTGATTCACCTTAAGGGTGATGACCCTCTCCGGCTCTCCGGCCGTCTGGTTAACGTCGCGTGAGAACGGGGACCGGCCAATCGCGTCCGTGAGACGGTTCGCCAACGCCCGGACCCGCAGATAATCAGGCCCGCTCACCCGGTATTTGATGGGCCAGCCGACGGGCGGCCCCAGCTCAAGGGGCGACACGCGCGTGATGATGTCGCTAAACTGCGTCGCCAGAAGCCTGTTGAGCTGCGCATGCAGACGATCTCGCGCCTCAAGATCCTTAGCCACCACGACCATCTGGGCGATATTTTCATTTTCCAGCAGCACGTCCATCGGCAGGTAAAAACGGATGGCGCCCGACCCGACGTACGTCGAATAGCGATCGATGTTGCCGTTGCCGGCCAGCGCCTTTTCCAGCTTTTCCACCTCTCTTAGCGTTTCCGGCTGCGACGCGTTGGCCGGAAGCGTCAGGCTGACCAGCAGCTCTGGCCGATCCGAGGCGGGGAAAAACTCGCCCTGCATAAACGTCGTGCCGTACGCTGACAGCCCCAGCGCGGAAAGGGCGAACAGCACGGTAGCGACTCGGTGGCGCAGCGCCAGGCGTAAAAGACGTCCGTACCCGCGCGCGATCCTGCCGGGTCCCGCCGCGTGATGTCTGACTTTTTCCGGCAGCAGCCACGTGCCCGTCAGCGGCGAAAACAGGATCGCGACGGCCCAGGAGCAGAGCAGGGCAATGAGCACCACCGCAAAGAGGGAAAAACAGTATTCACCGGCGCTGGAGGCCGCAAAACCAACGGGAATAAAGCCGGCAATCATCACCAGAGTACCGGTGAGCATCGGGAAAGCCGTCGTTTTGAACGCATGGGTGGCCGCGTGCCGACGGGAATCCCCCGCTTCCAGCCGGGATACCATCGTTTCGACGGCGATCATCGCGTCATCCACCAGCAGGCCCAGGGCAATGATCAGCGCCCCGAGCGAGATACGCTGAAGGCCAATACCTGCGAGCATCATGCCGGCAAACGTCATGGCGAGCACCAGCGGAATGGCCGTCGCCACCACCAGTCCGGCCCGTAACCCCAGCGAGACAAATGAAACCGCCAGCACGATAACAACGGCTTCGATAAGCACCCGGATAAATCCGCTTACCGCGTCACTGACCACCGCTGACTGATCGGCAACTTTCACCATCTCGATACCGTGCGGCAGCCCGGCGCTGAGGGCCGCCATTCTGGCATTCAGCGCAGCGCCGAAACGCAGCATGTTGCCCGTTGGCGCCATCGACACCGCCAGCCCGATAGCCGGCTTGCCGTTCACCCGGTAGGCCGGGGCCGGTGGCTCGGCGATTTCCCGGGTGACGGTGGCAATGTCGGTCAGCGGAATATAGCGATTATTCACGTGCAGCGTGACGGCGCGTAAGCTCTCTTCGGTCGTGAGCGCCCCGCTGACCTTTATCGCCATGTTCTCTTTTTCGGTACGCATCGTTCCTGCCGGGACAACGGCGTTTTGCGACCGGAGGGCGTCCGCAACCTCCTGAATATCGAGCCCCATCCCGGCCAGGCGCGCGGGAGAAAAGGCGAGAACCCACTGCTCCTGCTGTTCGCCCAGCAGGGTGGTTTTGCCTATATCCGGCAGGGACATCAGCTCGCGCCGTATTGTCTCTGCGCGATCCCGCACCTCCCGCAGGGTGAAACCTTCGGGAATAAAGGCGTAAATTGTGCCGAACGTATCGTCAAACTCGTCGTCCACGGCAGGGCCCTGCACCCCTTCAGGCAGGGACGGCGCGATGTCCTGCATTTTTTTGCGAACCTGATACCAGATGTCCGGCACGCTCTGCGGGGGCGTATCGTCACGGAGGTTGACGTGGATAACGGTGCGTCCGGCCCGAGTTTCACTTTCGAGATAGTCCAGCCAGGGCGTTTCCTGCAGCTTTTTTTCAAGCGTATCGGTGAGCAGGCGGGTGGTATTCGCCACGGAGGCTCCCGGCCACTGCGCGGAGACGACGGCCGTTTTAATGGTGAAAGCCGGATCTTCGTTACGCGGCAGCTTCTCATAGCAAAACACGCCCATCGCAATCACCAGCAGCATGAAAAAGCTGACCATCTGCTGGTTCTTCAGCGCCCAGGCTGAGAGGTTAAATTTGGCTTCCGGTCCTGTGTTCATGGCTGAACCTCTCCGGCAACCACCGGCTCGCCGGATCGTAATGTGCTCACGCCCGCCGTAATCACCCTGTCGCCCGGCTCAAGGCCGGAGGCAATCATGACGGAGGTGGCCGTATAGCTCGCGGGCACCACCGCGCGCAGCTGCGCCCGCGACTGCGGGGTAATCACAAAAACGGCCGGTTTGTCGCCGACGCGGGTCAGTGCCGACGCGGGGAGGGTGTAGCCGCGCGGGGCTGACGATGGCAACGTGACGGTAACGCTGGCGCCCAGCGCCATGGCCGCCGGCGGGTTTTGCAGAGTGGCCCTGACGCGCCAGGTGCGGGTCTGAGGATCGGCCTGCGGGGTGATGTCCCGCAGCGCGGCAGACGCCTGTACCGACGGGGCGCTGAGGAGTGAAACCTGCAAAACCGCCTTATCCAGAGGCGGGATCGCATCCGGAGTGGCAATATCAAACGCCACGTCGCGGGCTTCACCCGTTGCCAGCGTCAGCACGGACTGACCGTCGCTGACAACCTGCCCCGCAGAAGCGTTCACGGCGGTGATGACGCCCGCCTGCGGCGCGATCAGGCGCGTCCAGCCGAGGCTTTCGCGGGCATTTCGCCACGCGGCCTCGCTGCTTTTTAAGCGAGCGCGGGCGACAAGCCAGTCCGCACGGGCGCTGTCGAGCTGCGTGCGGGCTATCGCGCCCGTTGGCATGAGCTTTTGCATTCGACTGACGTTAAGCGCGGCGACCTGCGCCGAGGCTTTGGCACCTTCATAGTCGGCCGCCGCGCCGTCGAGCTGGTTTTTCCCGGTCATATTGTCAAGCGTGGCCAGCAGCTGTCCGGCAGTGACCCGGTCGCCAATATCAACGCTGCGCGTCAGTATCCGGCCCCCGGTCCGAAAGCTCAGGGTCGTTTCATCGTGGGCATGGATCTCACCGGTTCTTTCCAGCGCGGGAAGGGTCTGGGCGGTGCCAACGACGACGTAGCGTACCGCTCGCGCAGGGGCGGGCTTATTTTCGTGTTTATCACCGCAGCCGGTCAGCGGAAAAATCGCCAGCGCAAGCAGAGCCAGGGGAAGAAAGTGCAGCCAGGAAAGGGTGCGCGCCACGCCGTACAAATGATGCAGGCAGTGGCGGAGGGAGAGAAAAAATTCGTCTGACATAACGCCGCTCCATAAAGGGAATGGCGTTATTAAATGCGCGCTACGTCGAGAAAGATTCGATGTTCTGTCAAGGCTTTATCAAGAGTGAAGATTTTCATTACCGGACGGGTGCCAGGGCAATAAAATGCGCACGGCGAGGCCGCCGGTTTCCGGCAATGATGCGCTAATCTCGCCCCCATGCGCCTCGCAAATCGCCCGGGCGATGGATAAACCGAGGCCGCTGCCGCCGGAATGCCGCGCGCGGGACTGCTCCTCGCGGCTAAAGCGTTTAAACATTTCCGGTAAGAACTGTGGCGAGACGCCCGGCCCGTCATCGGTAAATTCGAGGATGTAATGCCCGCTGGCGTAGTGCAACGCCACCTCAAGGTGGCCGCCCTCGCGCCCGTAACGTAGCGCATTTTCCATAAGGATCGTAACGACCTGTCCAAGACGGAACGCATCGCCTCTGAAGGGGCTGGTACGCGGGTTGCGAAGCGTTATCCGAAAATGATGCGCGTCAGCCTCGGGCATGATCCAGGCAGCCCGCTCCTGAATCAGCTCATCGAGGCAAAACGGCTGGTCCTCCAGCACGAGGTTACCCGCGTCGGCGAGCGACAGAAGGTGAAGCTCATCGGTGAGGCGGTTGAGGTGCTGGAGCTGTTTCATCACCATGCCCAGCTGCGCCGGGCTGGCATCAAACACGCCGTCTAACATGCCCTGCAGACGCCCAATGGCGGCCGTCAGGGGCGAGCGCAGCTCGTGCGCCATCGCGACGTGCGATGCGCGGAGCTCTTTTTCATAGCGGGCGAGTTGCCCCGTCATGGAGTTAAAGTCGGTCGCAAAGCTGACCATTTCAGCCGGCGCATCCTCGATCAGTTCCGCCTGGCGGCCAAACTGCCCGTCGGCGACATCCTTTGCCGCATCGCGAAGGCGGCTGAACTGCAGCGCCAGCGGCCGGGCGTGTTTGAGCCCCATCACCACAATAAACGGGATCATCACCAGCACCAGCAGGGCCACCGTGGCCCAGTCGGCTGAGGCGATAGACGGCGTGGAATAGCTCAGGCCCCACCAGGTGTCCACAATCGAGTGGAAGCGGGCCGGATTGGCCTGCGGGTTCTGGCTGAGCGTCAGAAACTCCTGACGGACCGCCGCTGGCATTTTGCCCATTATCCAGTAGTTCTGAACCGCATAGCGCAGCCACATGCAGGTGGCAATGACGATCACGCTGCCGATAGCCAGCGCTAAGATGCGCGCGCAAATCCAGCGCCACAGAGAGGAGTGCTGATTTTTAATCATGGCTGTCTGAACCTGTAACCCACGCCGCGAACGTTGATCAGCACGCCGGAGATCCCCGCCGCTTCCAGTTTTTTACGCAGGTTATAAATATGGGTGTCCACCACGCGCTCCAGCGCCTCGCTTTCCGGCAAACAGTGCTCCAGTAAATACTGGCGGGAGAACGGGTGCGCCGGAGAACGCAGCAGCGTTGCCAGAAGCGAGAATTCCGTTGGCGTAAGATCGAGCATCACGGGCGCGTCGCCGCCGTTATCCACGCTCGCCACAATGGCGGCCACGTCCACCTCCAGCGTTTGCCAGCGAAGGATCGCCTCGTCAGTCTCTTTTTTACTGCTGCGCCGCAGCACCGCCTGTACCCGAGCAACCACTTCGCCCGGATGATAAGGCTTCACAACGTAATCATCGGCACCGTATCGCAGGGCGCCAATGCGGTCAGGCGTATCCCCCATGGCCGTGACCATGATCACCGGCACATCGCTTTTACGACGCAGGCCAGCCAGCACCTCGGTGCCGTTAAGCCCCGGCAGCATCACGTCCAGCAGTATGAGGTCGGGCTTCCACCGCTGCGCCATATCCAGCCCGGAATGACCGTCTCCGGTAATGGTCACGTCGTAATTTTCCCGCCGTAAATAGGCCTCGAGCACGCCAGCCGCATCGGCGTCATCTTCAATAATCAGCACTCTTCTGGACAACATCCGTTCACCTTGACCATTTCTTAACACTATCCCGACGATTCATTGATTCAGCCAAATCATACTGCGCCAACGTTGTGTGGCCGCCCCCGTATCAGGAGGCGCTAGCGTCCGTATGGAGAGCAGTATGATAGCGATAAAAAAAGTCCTGTATATGTCCGTCCCGCTTCTGATGGCCGTGGCTTCCGGCGCGCAGGCGGAGGATGGCGCCGCGTCCGATTCCCTCACCGTCGGGCTTGGGGGGCAGTATGCCCCGCGTTACTCAGGCTCAGACAAGCAGGTGTGGCAGGTGGTTCCGGTGCTGCAGGGACGCAAAGGCGCTTTCTTTATTGATGCGCAAAAAGGAGTGGGATATGACCTGCAAAACGACAGCGGCTGGTATTTCGAACACACGCTGGGCTACGACTTCGGAAGGGCTGATAAAAATTCTGGCTGGCGTGAGGGCGCAAACAATCTGAAAGGGATGGGAGACATTGATGCCACCCTGAATACCGGCCTTGCCGTCGGCTGGCAGGCCGCGCCATGGCTGAGTATGGAGGGCAAAGCGACGCTGCCGTTAACGGACAGCCAGGGGGCAAGCTATCAGGCTTCCGTTACGCTGATCCCCGTACAAAATAACCAGGACACGGTCGCCTTTCAGTCTGCGGCCCTGTTTGGCGACAGCCGTTATCTGAATACCTGGTATGGGGTAAGCGAGCAGCAGAGCCGCCGCACCGGATATCGCCGCTATGCTGCGCCGGGTGGATTCTATGGCGTCGACACCAGCCTGACCTGGAGCCATCAGTTCGATGCCCACTGGGGGACGGTGCTGAGTGCGGACTATACCTGGCTGGGCGATCGTGCGAATAACAGCCCGATCGTGATGCGGCGCAATGAGGGGGCTGCAACCGCCGCTATCACCTGGACATTTTAACGAGGGAAAGGGTCAGGCAAAGAGTCCCTTAATAAGCATCCAGAAAAGTGAGAGCAGGCAGAGGAGTTGTAACGTTCGCAATGACCACAGCTGAAAACGCCATTGATATCGCTCCCGGGCATCGGCTTCTGCGATCGGGCCAGCGGCATCAGCAGCGTTTTTCCCTGGGCGGCGCAGAAAATCATGGCACAGCCAGACCAGAAGTATGAGGCAAAGTATTCTCGTGAAAAGTAAACCGTAGGCGGTATAAAACATATCCCAGTAGCAGCGGAGGGTGTCCATGGCCTTTATCCTTTCCTGAGCCGCCCATACGGCAGGTATGGGCGGTGAAAGATTATTTCTTCTTATCCATCATCGCTTTTAAATCGGCAAACGGGTTAAACGTGGCGACGCCCACGTCTTTTTGCGCGTCTTCCCCGGCAACCACGGTGGTGCCGTACTGATCCGCCTCGGTGTATTTCGAATGCTCGTGATCGTGGCAAAACAGGCACAACAGCTCCCAGTTGCTGCCATCTTCCGGGTTGTTGGTATGGTCGTGATCGATATGGTGCACCGTGAGTTCGCGCAAATTGGAATAGACAAACTCGCGCGAGCAGCGTCCACACACCCATGGATAGATTTTTAATGCTTTTTCGCGATAGCCACTTTCCAGCCGCGCGTAGTTTTTGGGGATCAAAGCCATTGCCGGTTTTACCTGCCATGAAAAGAGAGGGGAAGATTATATCGCATTATGGGGCGGAATGACGAACCACGCTATTCAGTCAATTTATTTGATGCTTTCCGTTAAATAAACGGCATTTATTCTTACCGGGTAATGCGTAAAGTGGACAGAACGCAATGCATTATCAGGACACATGGTTATGAAAAAGATCGGGTTTTTATCCTTTGGTCACTGGACGCCTTCAGCCCAGTCCGGCACGCGCTCGGCGGCAGATACGCTGCTGCAGTCCATCGATTTAGCCGTGGCGGCTGAAGAGCTGGGAGCAGACGGCGCGTATTTCCGCGTGCACCACTTTGCACGACAGCTTAGCTCGCCGTTCCCTCTGCTGGCGGCAATTGGCGCAAAAACGAAAACCATCGAAATCGGTACCGGCGTGATTGACATGCGCTATGAAAACCCGATGTACATGGCCGAGGATGCGGGCGCGGCGGACCTGATTTCCGGCGGTCGTTTGCAGCTTGGCATCAGCCGTGGTTCGCCGGAGCAGGTCATTGATGGCTGGCGCCATTTCGGCTATGTCCCGCAGGAAGGGGAAAACGAATCGGACATGGCGCGCCGTCATACCGAGGTGCTGCTTGAGGTACTGCGCGGCGAAGGGTTTGCAAAACCCAATCCACAGCCTATGTTTCCGAATCCGCCGGGGCTGCTGCGCCTGGAGCCTTATTCTGAAGGGCTGCGCGAGCGTATCTGGTGGGGCGCCGGTTCCAATGCGACGGCCGTATGGGCCGCAAAGCTGGGAATGAACCTGCAAAGTTCAACCCTGAAGGACGATGAAACCGGCGAGCCGTTCCATATTCAGCAGGCAAAACAGATCCGCGCGTACCGTCAGGCCTGGAAAGAGGCAGGGCATACGCGCCAGCCGCGGGTGTCGGTCAGCCGCAGCATTTTTGCGCTAATGGACGACCGCGACCGGATGTATTTCGGTGCCAGCCGCAACGACAGCGATAGCGTGGGCTACCTTGATGAGAAAACGCGCGCGATCTTCGGGCGCAGCTATGCGGCGGAGCCGGACAAGCTGATTGAACAGCTGAAAAAGGACGACGCGATTGCCGAAGCCGATACGTTATTGCTGACCGTGCCGAACCAGCTCGGTGTGGATTACAATGCGCACGTGATTGAGTCTATTCTCAAACATGTCGCACCGGCAATGGGCTGGCGCGAATAGTCGACACACAGGGATAACGCGTGGCGTGATTCTCTATATGTAACTATTCGGGCGCTTATCGCGAAGACAGGAGGGCCAATACGTCCCTCCTGCCAGCGCTATTTGTGGCTCATATCGCTCAGCAGCACGGCGATGGTTTGCCCGCCCGCCGTCTGTTCCAGGCCAATCTTGACGATAATGGTCAGCGGGACGGAGAGCAGCATCCCAACGGGCCCGAGAAGCCAGCCCCAGAATATCAGGGACAAAAAGACCACCAGCGTGGAGAGTCCCAGCCCTCGTCCCATCATGCGTGGCTCCAGAATGTTACCGAACACCAGGTTGATGACCAGGTAGCCGGCCAGCAGGATCAGTGCGTCATAAAGCCCGCTGAAAACCAGCACCTGAAGAATAGGGGGGATCGCCGCCAGCACGGAGCCGATGTTGGGAATGTAGTTAAGCGCAAACGCCAGCAACCCCCAGACAAACGCAAAGCGTACGTCCAGCGCCAGAAGCATTCCCCAGACGACACCGCCCGTGACCAGGCTAATCGCCGTTTTCAGCACCAGATAGCGGGATACGCTGTCCAGCGCGCGTTGAATCGCACCCATGCCCTCAACAGGACGGACCATCATCTGCTGCAGCTTTGCCGGCAGCTGCGGCACCTCCAGCAGCATGAACACCACCGTTAAAAACAGCAGGAAAATGGAGGTCATGGCATTGGAAAGCTGTGCCAGCAGGCTGGTGACGATCGTCATGGCCGCGTTGGGGTCGATATATTTCAGGAGCTCCTCAACCGAGACTTCGATACCCGCGCGCTGCAGCCAGGGTTCCAGCTGCAGCAGCGGTATCGCCAGCGAAGAGCGGTATTTCGGCAGCGTTCGCGCCAGCTCATTGAGCGAGGTCCCCAGATACGCCACCAGCAAGACCATCGCCACAATGATGATGCTGATAAGCAGCGTGATCGCCAGCACGCGCGGGATGCGCAGGCGCGTCATGCGCTGTACCAGCGGGTTAAGGATCACAGCGATAAACAGGGCCAGAATAAAGGGCACAATAATGTCGGCGGCAAAACGAACGCCTGTCAGTATGATCACCAGCATGCCCAGCATGATGACAATTTTTAACCCGTTCAGGGTAATAATGGGTTTAGCCATGGTGACTCCGAATTTTTCTTTATATTTATAATAAAGGTGAAAGGCGTTGCAATAAACTAACCAAAATCAAACGGGATGGGTAAAGAATTGCAAAGACTTTGAGTAAAATCCTGGCTTATGGTACAAATCTGGTGTGTTTAACTACCGAGGACAATTTTCATCCGCAAAGACGAGAAGCAACAACGCGGATAATTGTAATTTTATGGACAATATGTTCAGGACGTACTCTTCAAACAATACCGCTGTCTACTCCACCTCCTTCTGCCTGCTTTCTGGTGAGCAACACTGGCGCACCGCACTATAGTCATTTCTTCTGCCTGAGCTGGCGCTAAGCGCTTAGCTATCTGATTTCAATTCGTTTTTTTTGGGTTTGCTGCACGCAGCGGGCCACGATGGATTATATTCTCAAGCAGGAGAAAAACATGTTTTACTGGATCCTATTAGCGCTGGCTATCGTCGCTGAAATTACCGGCACGCTGTCTATGAAATGGGCAAGCGTCAGCGATGGCAACACCGGTTTTATTTTGATGCTGGTGATGATTTCGCTTTCTTATATTTTCCTCTCGTTTGCGGTGAAAAAAATTGCGCTGGGCGTCGCGTATGCACTGTGGGAAGGGATCGGTATTTTGTTGATTACGCTGTTCAGCGTGCTGATATTTGACGAAACATTAACAACAATGAAGGTCGCCGGATTAACGACGCTGGTCGCGGGTATTGTGCTGATTAAATCCGGTACCCGTAAACCTGGCAAACAGCAGAAGGAGCAGAACCATGCAACAGTTTGAGTGGGTTCATGCGGCCTGGCTGGGGCTCGCCATCGTGCTGGAGATCCTGGCGAACGTTCTGCTGAAATTCTCGGATGGTTTTCGCCGTAAACTCTACGGCCTGATGTCGATTGCCGCGGTTCTGGGAGCGTTCAGCGCCCTGTCCCAGGCGGTAAAAGGGATCGATCTGTCGGTGGCCTATGCGCTGTGGGGCGGTTTTGGTATCGCCGCCACGCTGGCCGCAGGCTGGGTGCTCTTCGGCCAGCGCTTAAACAACAAGGGCTGGATGGGGCTCATCTTGCTGCTTGCCGGCATGATCATGATAAAACTCGCCTGATGACGTTGCGATCCTTAGTTTCAGTCCTCCGCGCTGGCTTACTGTGTAGCCAGCGCTTCCAGCTGGTCGCGGAAACCGGTAACGGACAAGGCGCGGTTGTCGGCGCGCCACCGGTCTTTTGCCGCCGGGGCAGAGCTCTGGACACCAATCAACTGCCAGCCCTTGTCGGTTTTCAGCATCAGCGGTGAACCACTGTCACCCGGCAACGTATCGCACTGATGCGAGAGTACGCTGGTTTGCGCCCAGCCCGTCACAATACAGTCGGTGTGCGTATAAAGCGTCTCCAGATGATCGACAGGATAGCCTGACTGCGTCACCTTTCGGTCGGTGGCTTTCAGCGCGGCGGTGAGGGCGGCCTTGTCGCCGTCAAATAACGGCAGCGGCGTAATGCCCGAAGGCGGGTAGCGTAAAATGATCAGGCCAAAATCCCACGAGGCGGCCGCCGGTGGCACTATCCAGCCGTCGCCATCCGGCTTCAGGCGTTTGCCAAGAGACGGATCGACCCGTCCCTCAATGCCGTGGATTTCATAGCGCCAGGTCCCTTTTTGCGACACAAACCGCAAGGCAACCGCTTTATCCGGCTTGCCGTTTGGAGGCGTTAACAAGCAGTGGCCTGCCGTCAGGGCAAGCTGCGGGGTGATCAGCGTCGCGGTGCACAAGTTACCGCTGGCGGTTTCCAGCTGGCCTATAGCATCCCAGGGTGCCTGGGTGGGATCGGCGACGCGCGTACGATCGTCATGACCGAAAAAAAGCGTCTTTAGCTCTTTCGCGCTAATGGTGTCATCACCGCCATCATCCGCATGTGAGAATCCAGAAAAAAGACCAAACGTTCCCAGTAACAACACAACAGATTTACGCATATCACACTCTGGTGGGGGTAATTATGATTATTAAAAGTGAACCCTATGAAAATACTATAGACGGGACAGCGCTAAAGTGGGAGTAAAATCAGCGTGCTACAATCAGGAAAGATAAAAATGGCTGGCGATGAGCGCGCATAAAATAAGCAGGATAAGAATCAGCTCAAACCGATAGCGTCGCAGCATACGCCCTCCGGAAATAAAAAAACGGCGCGGAACCTGTTCCGGTTCAGCGCCGGTTTACCAACGTGCCCCGAAGGGCACGGTTAAGCTTGTACTCTTACGCAGCTGGCTGTGCAGCTGGTTTAGCAGCTTCGTGTTTTACTGCTTTTTTGTGATGCTTTTTAGCAGCCTGAGCTTTCTGTTCTACAGCTGGTTTGGTTGCTTTTTTGTGGTGCTTTTTAGCAGCCTGCGCTTTCTGTTCTACAGCCGGTTTGGTTGCTTTTTTGTGGTGCTTTTTAGCAGCCTGCGCTTTCTGCTCTACAGCTGGTTTAGCGGCTTTTTTGTGGTGCTTTTTGGCAGCCTGAGCTTTCTGCTCGGTTGGTGCTGCGGTTGCTGGTGCAGCGGTTTCTTTTTTCGCTGCAGCTTTGTGATGTTTCTTATGGTGAACCGCTTTTGCTGGCGCAGCGGTGGTAGTTGCAGCAGGCGCGGCAGCCGGTGCAGCAGTTGCGGTAGTGTCAGCAGCAAATGCAGCAGAAGACAGACCCATAGCAGCGGCAACAACCAGAGCTAATACTTTATTCATTCTCATACCCTCGAATTTGGTTTTTCATTTAACCCCACTGCGGGGCCGTTGAAATAACTATATCCCTGTAAATTCGAGGTTTCCGTGAGTGATTGGTATCGGCGTGTAACGGAATGTACAGAGGGGAGGAAAGTGTACGAACAGGCCAAACGCCGCTGCTCGTACGGGCCTCTGTTATTTGTTCAGTGTGGCCAGAATAGCCGCCGGAGGCTGACTGCCTATAATCGTCCGTGTTTCAGGCTCGATCACCACCATTACCGGGGTGATGCTAATGCCCAAACGTTCTGCCAGGGCAGATTGCCGCGCGATCAGATCGGAGCAGGCTGTGGTGGTGTCGTTATCCGGTAAAAATCCCGCCATCGCTTGTTGCAGGCTTTTGACCTTATCGGTTGAACACCAGACGCGCCCCATATCTTCAATTACCGAGTCGCGAATGGCGTTGGGCGCAACGGTCAGAAACGACATCGTCAAACCGGCATCCGTATATTGCTTAACGTTTTTCACTACGTTGCTGCAGTAAATGCACTGATTATCAATAAACACCAGCAGCTTATATTTTTCAGCAGGAGCCTGAAACGTGATGGGCTGGAGGTCTGCAAGAGAGCGGGTAATATCGTTGAACGCGTCTTGCGGGGTATTATCCGTGGCTGCGAAAGTACTTAAACTGGTCGCGCACAGAATGGCTAACATCGTTTTCATTATGCCTTTCATCATTCATCCCTTTATTTTTTTAATCCTGACCTGATGGCAGTCTAATTGTGTCGGAAGGACACGCATTCATACACCCGACGCAATCATGACAACATGTGCTAAATCATATTCTTATTGAAAAGGGTGAGAAGAGTGCCGGAGCAGGCTCCGGCAGAGGGATTAAAGATAACGGGAGGTCAGATGCTCGCGGAAGTAACGGATATTCAGATCTTCACCCGTCGCCTGGGTGATTAATTGCGACGTGCTGAAGCGGCTGCCGTGCTGCCAGATGTTCTGACGCAGCCACTCAAAGAGTGCAGAAAAATCACCTTCGGCGATGGAGGCCTGCAGACCCGGCAGTGCGGTTCTGGCGGCATAGAACAGCTGCGCGGCGTACATAGCGCCAAGCGTGTATGACGGGAAGTAACCAAAACCGCCGTCGGTCCAGTGGATGTCCTGCATACAGCCATTGCGGTAGTTGTCTTTGGTGGATAATCCGAGCCAGGCCTGCATTTTCTCGTCCCACAAGGCGGGAATATCGTCCACCTCGATCTCGCCGTTGATCAGCGCGCGCTCAATCTCATAGCGCAACACCACGTGTGCCGGGTAGCTCACTTCGTCCGCATCGACGCGGATATAGCCAGGTTTGACGCGCTGGTTCCAGGCAATAAAATTCTCTTCGCTAAACGCCGCCTGGCTGCCAAAGCGGGCGTGTACCGCAGGGAGGAGATGCCTGAGGAAGGCTTCACTGCGCCCCAGCTGCATTTCAAAGAACAGGCTCTGTGACTCATGGATCGCGGTTGAGCGCGCCAGCGCAATCGGCTGTCCTGCCCACGCGCGCGGCAGGTTTTGTTCGTAGCGGGCGTGTCCGGTTTCGTGGATCACGCCAAACAGCGCGCTGAGCAGCTCATCTTCGTCATAGCGCGTGGTGATGCGCACGTCCTCCGGGACGCCGCCGCAGAACGGGTGCGCGCTCACGTCCAGGCGACCACCGTTAAAATCGAAGCCAAGCATCTTCATGGCTTCCAGGCCCAGCTCACGCTGTGTGGCCGTCGGGAAGGGGCCTTGCGGAGGAATAAACGACCGTTGAGCCTGTTTTTCCACCACGTTTGCCAGCAGGTCCGGTAGCCAGGACTTCATATCGCCGAACAGAACGTCCAGACGCGCGCTGGTCATATCGGGTTCAAAAATGTCCAGCAGCGCGTCGTAAGGCGTACAGCCTTTGGCTTCCGCCCGCAGGCGCGCCTCTTCACGGCTGAGTTTGACCACCTCTTTCAGATTGGCGGAAAAGCCTTTCCAGTCGTTGGCGGGACGCTGGGTACGCCAGGCGTGTTCACATTTACTGCCCGCCAGCGATTTGGCTTCCACCAGCGATTCGGGCAGCAGGGTAGCCTGCTGGTAGTGGCGCGTCATTTCGCGCAGGTTGGCCTGTTCGACATCATTTAGATCTTCACCTGCCGCCGCCGCTAACAGGTCGCCGACTTTTTTATCGGTCAGGATCTGGTGTTGCAGGACGCTCATCTCCGCGAGTGCTTCACCGCGCGCGGCGCTGCCGCCCGGCGGCATCATGGTGAACATGTCCCAGCTGGCGATGGAGGAGAGGTGAGAGAAGCGGGAGAGACGCTGGAAGGTGCGGGTGAGTTGTTGGTAGTTATTGTTTTTCATGAAGTCCTCGTGTCTGAATCAGCCGATGACAAAAATTAGCATCGGCTTGATTTAAACACGAAGGCGCTGGAATGTTAATGCAGACGTTTATGCAAACTGGTGCCCACCAGCAGCGCCGCGCACAGCATCAGCGCGATAAACCCGCCCACGCCGTTCCAGCCGTAGTGATGCCAGAACACGCCGCCGAGGGTCCCGGCAATGCTGGAACCCAGGTAATAGCTAAACAGATACAGCGACGATGCCTGGCCTTTGGCGCGACGCGCGCGCGGGCCAATCCAGCTGCTGGCGACCGAGTGGGCGGCGAAGAACCCGGCGGAGAAGAGCAGCATTCCGGCAAAGATTAACCACAGTGAGGAAAAGAGCGTCAGCAGCAGGCCGAGTAACATCACGCCCGTGAATACCAGCAGTACCGGCCCGCGTCCATAGCGTGCGGTCATCGCCCCGGCTTTCGGCGAGCTCCATGTGCCGGTGAGATAGGCCACAGAAAGCAAGCCGACAACAGCCTGATTCAGATGCCACGGGGAGAGCATCAGGCGGTAGCCAATATAGTTGAACAGCGTGACGAAGGCGCCCATCAGCAGGAAGCCGACCAGAAACAGGCGCGGCAGCCCTTTGTCACGCCAGTGCAGGCGGAAGTTGATAAATAGCGTTTTTGGGCGCAAAGAGGTCGGGCGGAAATGGCGCGATTCCGGCAGGATTTTCCAGAACATCAGGGCTGATGCCAGCGCAAAACACCCGATGACCGCCAGCGCAATACGCCAGCTAAAGAAGTCCGTAAAGACCCCGCTCAGCAGGCGTCCGCTCATCCCGCCAATCGAGTTCCCGCTGATGTAAAGCCCCATAGAGAAGGCAACAAAGCTTGGGTGAATCTCCTCGCTGAGATAGGTCATCCCGACCGCCGCCACGCCGCTGAGCGACAGCCCAATCAGCGCGCGCATCACCAGAATACCGTGCCAGCTGGTCATCATGGTCGAGAGTAATGTACAGACCGAGGCCAGCATCAGCGCGGTCACCATCACCTGTTTACGGCCAATGGCGTCGGACAGCGGCCCGGTAAAGAGCAGGCCAATCGCCAGCATGCCGGTAGAAACAGAGAGTGAAACGCTGCTGCTGGCAGGCGATACGCCAAATTCATGCGAGAGAACGGGCAGGATCGGCTGAACGCAATAGAGCAGGGCGAAGGTCGCCAGACCGGCGGAAAAGAGCGCCAGCGTGACGCGCATAAATTGGGGGGTACCACGTTTAATGAACTGGACCGGCTGCGGTGCTGCGGGTAAATCATTGATATCTCTTGCCGGATCGATATCAATAGTCGTTGTACGGCTCACACTGTTTCCTTGCTTAAACATCCCCGTGATTTCTGGTGACGGGTATGACCACCTGTTCAGGGTAGGAAAATGTAAATATTCTGTCTAATATATTAATAATCTCAAATGATACTTTAAAAATATGAATATCGAGCTGCGTCATCTTCGCTACTTTGTCGCCGTCGCCGAGGAGCTGCATTTTGGCCGCGCGGCGGCACGGCTGAATATCTCTCAGCCACCGTTAAGCCAGCAGATTCAGATCCTGGAGCAGCAGGTCGGGGCGCGCCTTCTGGCCCGCACCAACCGCAGCGTGAGCCTGACGGCGGCGGGTAAGCAGTTCCTGATCGACAGCCGACAAATCCTGAGCATGGTCGATGACGCCGCCGCCCGTGCAGAACGGCTCTATCTCGGGGAAGCCGGAGAGCTGCGAATCGGCTTTACCTCTTCCGCGCCGTTCATCAGCGCCGTCTCGGAGACCCTTTCGTCATTCCGTCGCCACTTTCCGGATGTTCACATTCAGACGCGCGAAATCAACACCCGCGAGCAGATTGCGCCGCTGAATGAGGGTTCGCTGGATCTGGGGCTGATGCGTAACACCCAGCTGCCGGACACGCTGGCGTGGGAGGTGATCCTGCGCGAGCCGCTGATGGCCATGATCCCGCACGATCACCCGCTGGCGTCGCGTCCGGCGGTCTCGCTGGCAGAGCTGGCAAAAGAGCCCTTTGTCTTTTTTGACCCGCAGGTCGGAACGGGTCTGTATGACGATATCCTGGGACTGATGCGCCGCTACGATCTTGCCCCGGTCATCACGCAGGAAGTAGGGGAAGCGATGACCATTATCGGCCTGGTCGCGGCCGGTCTGGGCGTTTCTATTCTTCCGGCCTCCTTTAAGCGGGTGCAGCTGCGCGAAATGCGCTGGGTAACCATTGCCGAAGAGGATGCCGTTTCCGAAATGTGGCTGGTGTGGTCAAAACACCGTGAACAGAGCCATGCCGCACAGCGCTTCAAACAGCAGCTAATTAACGCCTCTGCCGGGCGGCATTTCCAAGGAAAAGGGGGCAAAAATGTGCGGTAAATCACATGGCTAAGTAAATATTTGACGACGGATATGGAAGTGCTTCACCATAGCAAACAGTTTATTTCGAAGCTCGAAAATAAGGGAGTACGAGGTGGTTGCTGATAGTCAGCCAGGGCATATCGATCAGATTAAGCAGACCAACGCTGGCGCGGTGTATCGCCTGATTGATCAGCTTGGTCCGGTTTCGCGTATCGATCTTTCGCGCCTGGCACAGCTGGCACCTGCCAGTATCACCAAGATTGTTCGCGAGATGCTGGAAGCGCACCTGGTTCAGGAGACGGAAATTCAGGAGCCGGGCAGCCGTGGCCGTCCGGCAGTCGGGCTGGTGGTTGAAACGGAAGCATGGCACTACCTGTCAATGCGCATCAGCCGGGGGGAGATTTTCCTTGCGCTGCGCGACCTGAGCAGCAAGCTGGTGGTGGAAGACCGCCTTGAACTGCCGCTCAACGCGGAGGAACCGCTCCTCGACGCGATTGTCTCACACATCGATCGCTTCTTTATTCGCCATCAGCAGCGGCTTGAACGCTTAACGGCGATTGCCATCACCATGCCGGGGATTATTGATACCGAAAACGGTATTGTTCACCGCATGCCGTTTTACGACGATGTCAAAGAGATGCCGCTGGGCGAGGTGCTGAAAAATCATACCGGCGTGCCGGTTTATATTCAGCATGACATCAGCGCCTGGACGATGGCGGAAGCGCTGTTTGGCGCTTCCCGCGGTGCGCGGGATGTGATTCAGGTCGTCATCGACCATAACGTCGGAGCGGGCGTGATTACCGACGGACGTCTTCTTCACGCCGGTAGCAGTAGCCTGGTGGAAATTGGCCACACCCAGGTCGACCCGTACGGTAAGCGCTGTTACTGCGGAAACCACGGCTGTCTGGAGACCATTGCCAGCGTGGAAAGCGTGCTGGAGCTGGCGCAGGTCCGGCTCAGCCAGTCCATGAGCTCCTCGCTGCACGGACAACCCCTGACGGTGGATTCCCTCTGCGCCGCCGCGCGCCAGGGCGATCTGTTGGCGAAGGACATTATTACCGGCGTGGGGAATAACGTTGGCCGCATTCTGGCCATTATGGTGAACCTCTTCAACCCACAAAAAATCCTCATTGGCTCACCGCTGAGCCAGGCGGCAGAGATCCTCTTCCCGGCGATCTCGGCCTGTATCCACCAGCAGTCGCTTCCCGCCTACAGCAAAAATATTGCGGTAGAAAGCACCCAGTTTTCCAACCAGGGTACGATGGCAGGCGCGGCGCTGGTCAAAGATGCCATGTATAACGGCTCGCTGTTGATCCGGTTGTTGCAGGGTTAACTCTTTTCCGCAGATGTAAGAAAAATTGCGCTATCTCAAGCCGGGTAGCGCACGCATCCCGTAGACTTCCTCCTCTGAATTATTTACCTGGTTTATATTTTCGAAGCATACCCAAGAGGTGAAGTGAGTCATGCTTAAGCGTTTCTTTGTTACTGGTACAGATACCTCTGTCGGCAAGACCGTCGTATCCCGCGCATTGCTACAGGCGCTGGCAGCAAGCGGTAAACGCGTGGCAGGGTACAAACCGGTCGCAAAAGGCAGTAAAGAGACGCCAGAGGGATTGCGTAATAAAGACGCCCTGGTGCTGCAAAGCGTCTCGTCACTGGAACTGCCTTATCACGCGGTCAATCCCATTGCGTTAAGCGAAGAGGAGAGCAGCGTAGCGCACAGTGGCCTGATTAATTATCCCCTGCTGTCCGACGGTCTGGCGAACCTGAGCGAGAAGGTGGACCACGTGGTGGTGGAAGGGACGGGCGGCTGGCGCAGCCTGATGAATGATTTGCGTCCGCTGTCCGAATGGGTCGTGCAGGAACAGCTTCCGGTGGTAATGGTGGTGGGTATCCAGGAAGGGTGCATCAACCACGCGCTGCTGACGGCGCAGGCGATAGCCAATGACGGCCTGCCGCTGATTGGCTGGGTGGCAAACCGCATCAACCCTGGCCTGGCGCACTACGCGGAGATCATCGACGTGCTGAGCAAAAAACTGCCCGGGCCGCTGGTGGGTGAACTGCCTTATCTGCCGCGCGCCGAGCAGCGTGAGCTAGCGCAGTACATCGATCTCTCTGCCCTCGGTGGCGTGTTGACCGTAGATCGAGTCGTGGCGTAACGTCCGCGACAGCACGGACGCCAGCACGCAGGCGACCAGCAGGCCGGGCAGTAAAAAATACTGCCCGGTCATTTCACAGACCATCAGCGCCGACATAATGGGCGCATGCGTGGTCGCGGCAAGTAGCGTTGCCATCCCCGCCAGCCCCAGCAAAATCAGCGTCTCAGAACCCGGCAGCCACAGCGCGAAAAGCTGCGCGAACAGCATTCCTGTTGCCATACCGACAAACAGCGTGGGCGTAAACACTCCGCCCGGCGCGCCCGATCCGCTGCTCGCCAGTACCGCCAGCAGCTTACAGATGAACACCCCGGCAATCACCGACAGCAGCGGCGGCGCGAGCAGAAAAGCCTGAACCACGCTGTAGCCATTCCCCCACACCTTCGGCGTGAGGAGAGACAGCACTCCGACGATCGCACCGCCCAGCGCTAATTGCCACGGCGGCGAAAGCTTGAGGCGCAGGAAAAGTCCGTGGCTGAAGTCCATCAGCCACATCAGCAGCGGTCCGCAGAGACCCGCCACCAGCCCCATCGCGACCAGCAGGCCATAATCGGCCGCGGTGAGGATGCCGCTCAGATGGACCTCATAGAGCGTGCCGGCACCGGGTGCCAGGATCTGCGTGGTGAGAAGCGCCACCACCGCCGCGATAACCACGGGGCCGAGCGAGGCCAGCATCAGCGTGCCAAACAGAATCTCAGCGATGAACAGGCTTCCGGCTAAGGGGGCATGGTAGGCGCTGGCCATCCCGGCGGCGGCACCGCAGGCTATCCATAATTTCCATTCGGATTTTGGCGTAAAGCGCCGGGCGAAAAAGGAGGCGGCGAGGGCGGCAAGCAGGATCATCGCACCTTCACGCCCGATGGCGCTTCCGCTGGCAACGACCAGCAGCGACGCAAGGGATTTCACAAGGCTGGCGCCGTAGTCAAACTGGCCGTCATCGGTCTCCAGTGCTTCCATATAATCGGTTGGCGCGTGAGACCGCTGCGCGGTCAGGCGCTGCCATCCCCAGAGCAGCAGCCCGGCAGCCAGCCCGCCCAGCGCTGGCGTCAGCGCACGCCGCCAGGGCGAGAGCGACGCGGCGGCATTCACCAGGCTGCCGCTGTCGTTGCTGAGAAGCAGCCACTCCAGCAGGTACATGCTGTGGCGGAACACCGCAACGGCCAGCGCGGCCAGCACGCCGGTGACGGTGGCAATCAGCAGTCGACGAAACATCGCGCGGATGTCGGGGTAAGAATGAAGACGTTCCATGAGTCGCGTTTTAACGGGGACGATACGATATTGTGGCGGGAAGTCGCGGGGTTAGCAAAAGGTCTGCGTGCGAAAAAGCCGGGCGATGCCCGGCCTGAAAGGTTAGCCGTCGCTATGAATATTCAGCGCCCGACGCGTACGCCCGGAGCTCAGGTACTCGGCAATATAGTCCTGCGAAATCTCGCCGTTGTAGCGACCGTCCTCATCCACGATCGGCATCCAGCTGGTATTACTCTCATACAGACGTGAAAGCACCACGCGCAGGTTGTCTTCCGCCTTGCCGGTCATGCGGAACGGATGGAGAATGTCGGCGCAGGTACCGCTGGCGTTACGCGCTTCGCGACGCTTCACAAAGCCCAGCGGCTTGCCGTGCTCGTCGACCACCGTAACGGCACGAATGTCGTTATCATCCATGGTCGCAAAGGCGTCGGGAAGCGGAGTAGAGCCTCGTACCGTAATGGTCGGCTGCTGGTCAGTCACGTCGCCCGCCGATACCAGCAGCAGACGCTTCAGCGTCCGGTCCTGACCGACAAACGAGCCGACAAACTCATTCGCCGGTTTCGCCAGCAGTTCATCCGGGCTGGCGCACTGCACGATTTTCCCCTGACGGAACACCGCAATACGGTCGCCGAGCTTCAGGGCTTCGTCGATATCGTGGCTGACCAGCATGACGGTCTTTTTCAGCTTGCGCTGCATCTCGAGGAACTGGTTCTGGATCACCTCGCGGTTGATCGGGTCCACCGCGCCGAAGGGTTCATCCATCAGCAGTACCGGAGGATCCGCCGCAAGGGCGCGGATTACGCCGATACGCTGCTGCTGGCCGCCGGACATTTCGCGCGGGTAGCGGTTGAGGAACTTATGGGGATCCATCGCCACCATATCCATCAGCTCTTCGGCGCGGGTTTTGCAGCGCGCTTTATCCCAGCCCAGCATGCGCGGCACGACGGTGATGTTCTCTTCGATGGTCATGTTCGGGAACAGGCCAATCTGCTGGATCACGTAGCCAATGTTGCGGCGCAGGGTGACGGTGTCCATCCCGCTGGTGTCTTCGCCGTTGATCAGGATTGTCCCGCTGCTTGGAGTAATGAGGCGGTTAATCATCTTCAGGGTGGTGGTCTTCCCGCAGCCGGACGGGCCGAGCAGGACGCACATTTCCCCTTCGGGTACGATCAGGTTAACGTTGTCGACGGCCTTAAAGGTCTGGCCGTGCTTCTGTGAAAATTGTTTGGTGAGGTTTTCCAGTTTTATCATTATCGAATCCCCTTTGGAGTCAGAACCACCTGCAGACGATGCAGCAGCCAGTCGAGCACAATCGCTAAAAGACAAATCATCAGCGCGCCCGCAATCAACATGCGAATATCGCTTCCGCCGATGCCGTTGAGCAACAGCAGGCCCAGACCACCCGCGCCGATCACCGCGGCAATCGCCATCACGCCGATATTCATCACCACGGCGGTGCGGATCCCGCCGAAAATCACCGGCAGCGCCATCGGGATCTCGACCCAGCGCAGCCGCTGCCAGAAGGTCATGCCGATGCCGCGTCCGGCTTCTCGCAGGCCCGTCGGCAGGCTGTCGAGCGCCGTATGGGTGTTACGCACAATCGGCAGCAGCGAGTAGAGAAACACCGCTGTAATCGCGGGCAGGGCGCCAATTCCCTGACCGATCAGCGAAAACAGCGGGATCATCAGCCCAAACAGGGCGATGGACGGAATGGTCAGCACGATGGTGGCTATCCCCAGCACCGGCGTTGCCAGCCACCTGTGGCGGACAATCAGAATGCCCAGCGGTACGCCGATGATGATGGCTAAACCTACGGCCAGCGCCACCAGCCACAGGTGCTGAAGGGTGAGGGTTAAGAGGTAATCCCAGTTGTCCAGAATGTAGTGAATCGTCTCCATAGCGCCTCCTACAGCAGCTGTTTGCTACGCAGGAAATCGCGGGCGACCTGCTGCGGTGACTGATGGTCGATATCCACCTTCTTGTTCAGCTCGGTGATAACGTCGTTGTTGAGCTGCGCCGAGAGGGTGTTGAGCGCCTCTTCCAGGCCGGGGTTGGCCTCCAGCGTGTCCTTACGCACCACCGGCGTCACCGCGTAGCTCGGGAAGAAGCCTTTATCATCTTCCAGCACCTTGAGGTCGAAGCCTTTCACGCGCCCGTCGGTGGTGTAAATCAGACCGGCGTCAACGAAGCCGTCGCGCACCGCGTTATAGACCAGACCGGGGTCCATCTGGCGGATTTGCGGGCGGTCCAAATCCATCTTGTAGGCCGCCTGAAGCGGCTTCATGCCGTCGCTGCGTCCGGCAAATTCCAGGTCCAGGCCAAGCAGCCAGTTTTTGTCCGGGTTGGTTTTACGGATCTGCTCAATCTTCGCCACCATCTCCGACATGGTGTTGATGTGTTCCGCCTCGGCGCGCTTGCGCTGCATGGCGAAAGCGTAGGTGTTGTTCATGTCGGCGGGCTTGAGCCAGACCAGACCGTGCTTTGCGTCCAGGCGTTTCACCGTCTCGTAAGACTCCTGCGGCGACATGCGCTTGTTGATGTGGTTAAAGATGATCAAGGACGTGCCGGTGTACTCCCAGGTCATGTCAATCTGCTTGTTGATCATCGCGTTGCGGGAGATCACCGTGGCAATGTTGGTTTGCGGCTGGACCTGGAAACCTTTTTTCTGCAGGTACTGCACGGTCATCGCCGAGAGTATGTGCTGCTCGGTAAAGCTCTTGGTCGCCAGAATCAGCGGGGCCGCCATCGCCTGGCTGGTGAACAGCGCCGCGGCACACAGCGCCGTCAGGCCGGAAAACAGTCTCATAAAAGCTCCTTGTTATTGTTATCGAGCGAGATGGGGACTCATCGCGCGACCCAGCGCCGCCAGCAGGGTATCGAGGATCAGGGCAAACAGGGCGGTGGCCGCCGCGCCGAGGATCAGGGTCGGGAAATCGTTCAGGTAAATACCGGGGAATATCAGCTCGCCGTAGCTGCTGGCGCCAATCAGGAACGCCAGCGGCGCGGTACCAACGTTAATGGCGGTGGCGATGCGGATCCCCGAGAGCATGACCGGCCAGGCGGCTGGCAGCTCAACCTGACGCAGACGCTGCCATTTGGTCATCCCGATGCCGTTTGCCGCTTCCAGCAGCGACGGCGGGACCGAGCACAGCCCGGCGTAGGTGTTACGCACGATCGGCAGCAGCGAGGCGAGGAACAGAGCGATGATGGCGGGCGTATCGCCAATGCCAATCACCACCATCGCCAGCGCCAGAACGGCCAGCGGCGGCAGCGTGTTGCCGACGTTAAAGATTTGCATCACATATTCGGCGACACCCCGCGCGGCCGGGCGGCTCAGCAGAATACCGGCTGGAATACCCACCAGCAGGGCAAAAAACATCGATGAGAAAACCAGAATCATGTGCTGTTGCCCGAGATAAACCAGGTCAACCTGGCGCGACTTAATCGTCTCCATCCCGATACCCCAGACGAGGAGGGCGAGGACCACGATAATGGCGCCGACAAACAGCAGCGAACGTTTGAGTAATAGGTGCATTGCGGTGTGTCTCCCTGTGCGCATGCGTTATTGCAACCACCGGTTGCCTGTTGTTATGCCATGTTTCGGCAGGGGTATTTCACCTATAGCAAGCGTTTGGGAAGGGTTCCAGCGAAGGGGTAAAATCAGTAACCCTATGAAAACAGTGACAACCTCAGGTTAAGCCTTATGGCGTAAGGGCTGATTGAGGGTCAGGCAGAATAGTCCTAAAGAGACTTTTTAAATGTGACAGTGTCACATTTAAAAAGTCCTGGCGCCGAACTGGCGTCATTATCTTCACAGAGAGGATCGAACCCGTCGAACCCGCGCCGAGACGGTGATAATTGAAACGATAGCGACCACGGCGAGCATCAACCCGAGCGCCAGCATGGCGTTAAAACCGATCCATCTGAACAGCAGCAGCCCCGCGATACCGCCCGTAATAAACGAGAAAAGGGTGGTTAAGTGGGTTTTCAGCTGGCTTTTTTGCGCCGCCGTATCTTTGGAGTAATCCCTGCGCAGCATCGCCACCAGTACGGAGGCGAGGGATATCCCCGCGTCCGTCAGCGTGCCGGTAATGTGCGTCGATCTCACCCGTCCGCCGGAAAGCTGCGTGGAGGTGGAGTTATGAATGCCCATTAGTCCGCACAGAAAAAGAATAATCACGCGGTTGCTGGTGAGGGCGTGAAAATACATCTCATAGAAGGAGACGCCGGTCAGCAATATCCCCTCGACAAACAGGATCTGGCAAAAAATCAGCCTGACGTTATGGATAATGCCCCATATCACGATCGTGCGCGCAATAATGGCGCCTGCGACAAAGGAGAGAATAATCGAGCCGAAGAAAATGATATCGCTGAGATCGGTGGAGGAGACTTCGCTGGATAACTGTGAGGTGTTGCCGGTCATGTGTGAGGGGAAAAAACCAAATGCCCCGAGGGCAATGGCATTCAGCAAACCTGCCGAGGTCGCCAGCCAGAGAGCAAGCCGGCGATCCTCCTTATGCGTTCGTTCTTTCTTGAGTCTAATCAGCAAGAATACCTCCAGGTTGAGCTTTGCCTGAATAGTCAGGCTAGCAAAGCGGTGCAACGGGCTGTCCAGGATATGGCTTAATTATTATTCCCTCTGGCGAATTTCAGGGTTAAGTAATTAAATAAAATATCCTTGCTCAACATGGGGGCGCGAAAACTTTACATCATGCCGTTATTGCCGTGACGCAAAAACGCCGGGCGCTGGTTAAGACGTTCAAACCAGGCCTCAATCGCCGGCACGTCGGGCTTATTAAACGGCGTCATCTTCCAGCGATTCACCGACAGCCCAAGCACCACGTCCGCAAGGGTAAACGTCTCGCCCGCCGCAAAGGCGCCGGTCTGCTGCAGCTGGTTTTCCAGAATGGCGATGCAGTGGTTCCACTCTTTTATTCCCGCCGCAATCCGTTCAGGGTCGTTAAAGTCCGGGTTTTTACGCCCCAGCGCCGGGAAGACATAGCGCCAGGCGTTGTTAAATTCGGTTGCCTGCCAGTCCATCCAGCGCTCAACGTTGGCGCAAGCCTGGGGTTCTGCGGGCAGCAGATCGTGACGCCCGGCCTTGCGCGCCAGGTAACGGCAGATGGCGTTGGACTCCCACAGCACGAAATCGTCATCCATCAGCACCGGCACCATGGCGTTGGGGTTCAGCGCGCGGAAGGCATCCGTTTCCGTTGACGCAAAACCGCTGCCGTAATCTTCCTGTTGATACGCAAGGCCCGCTTCTTCGCAGGTCCAGAGCACTTTCCGCACGTTGATGGAGGTGGTTTTGCCGAGGATGTTAATCATGTCGCCGCTTCTCTTCAGAGTGGTGAATCGTTTAAAAACAATACACCAGCGGTGAAGAAAAGCGTCAACAAATCATCCGGCGAGTGATTTGTGAAGACGCGAAAGCAGAAGCGTCAATACAACCGCGCCCAGGAGCAACATGCCGCTCAATGCAAACATGCTCTGCCAGCCGCTATGGTCGAATACCAGGCCACCGGCCATTGAACCCAGCGCAATAGAAAGCTGGATTACGGCGACCATTAATCCGCCGCCGGCTTCAGCATCTTCCGGCAGCGTTCGCGCAATCCATGTCCACCATCCCGTTGGTGCCGCCGTCGCCAGCATCCCCCAGAAGCCTAACAGCAGGGAAACGAGCCACACGCTGTGGTCGGTCAGTATCAACACGCCTGCTATGACGGCCATCAGCAGGGGAATGGCGATTAACGTCAGGTAAAACGCGGCGTTCAGGACCAGAGCAACAAGCAGCGTGCCAACAAATCCCGCGACGCCGATGGTGAGTAAAATCAGCGATAAGCCGGAGGGGGTGACCTGCGTGACGGTTTCGAGAAACGGACGCACATAGGTAAACAGCGCAAACTGTCCCATAAAGAACAGGCCGCAGGCCAGCAGACCAATGGAAACCACCGGCTGGCGGAATAGCCGAAAGACGGATGCGCGTGACGCCGTATTTTTATTGCCGTTCATATCGGGCAGGCTAAAGCGTTGCCAGAGGAACGCCACTATCGCCACGGGAACCAGGCACAGGAAGGCGCCGCGCCAGCCAATGGTGGCGCCGAGATAGCTCCCGAGCGGGGCGGCGACTACCGTCGCCAGCGCGTTCCCCCCGTTGAATATCGCCAGCGCGCGAGAGACCTGATGCTGCGGAACGAGGCGAATGGCCGTTGCGGCAGACATGGACCAGAACCCGCCTATCGCGATACCGATCAGCGCGCGGCCGGTCATGTAAACCAGATAGTTTTGGGCGAAAGCGATAATCATCCCCGAGAGCGCCATCAGGAGCGTCATGCCCAGCAGAAGGTGTTTGCGGTTCATATTCCCGGCAAGCCGGGAAAGGAAAAGGCTTGTCAGAACCGCCAGCGCGCCGGAAATCGCGATCCCCTGGCCAGCGAGCCCCTCCGTAACGCCCAAATCTCTGGCAAGGGGCGTGAGCAGGCTGACGGGCATAAATTCCGAGGCAATCAGGACAAATACGCACAGGGTCATGGCAAAAATACCGCCCCAGTGCGCGCGTTCCTCATTCTGTGAGGAGGCAGGATTCAGAGTGGACATAGTCATCTTTCACAAAGCGCCGCCCGCTCAAGACGGGCGGCGAAGAGGTTTATTTCAGGCTGGTTTTGAAGAACTGTTCAAACTGGCCGAACGGGATTTTCCCGGCAACGTTGTCGTAGAGATCGACATGGTTTGCGCCAGGGACAATCACCAGTTGCTTCTGTTTGCTGCCGACCGCTTTAAACGCATCTTCTGCAAAGTAGCGGGAGTGTGCTTTTTCGCCGGTTACGATAAGCGTCGGGATAGTAATTTCCCCGGCGTAGCTCAGCAGCGGCATATTCATAAAGGATAATGGCGTGGTCGCGGTCCACGCGCCGGTGGAGTTGACGGAACGCGCGTGGAAGCCGCGCGGCATGCGGTAGTAGTCATAAAACTCCTTCAATACCGGATGCGGGTCTGCTGGCAGCGTCTCTGGCAGAATACGTTCAGCCGCCGTCACCTTGCCGTTCTCATCGACATAAATGTCATGGCCGCCGTGCGCGAAGGTCCCGTTCTCGGCATCTTTCCAGCGCTGTTCGTTCAGATACTGCAGAACGGCGCGGCGGTCAGACGTTGAATAGCGATCTTTCCCGTCGCCCACGCCGTGGCCCATCGCCCGGCTCATGTCGTACATCACGCTGGTGGCGACCGCTTTCACGCGGGTGTCCATGGAGGCCGCATTCAGCGCCATACCGCCCCAGCCGCAGATGCCGAGAATACCGATGCGGTTACGATCAACCTCTTTCTGCAACCCCAGGAAATCCACCGCCGCGCTAAAGTCTTCGGTGTTGATATCCGGAGACGCAACGTTGCGCGGCTGGCCGCCGCTTTCGCCCGTATAGGACGGATCGAACGCCAGGGTCACAAACCCATTCTCCGCCAGGGTCTGCGCATACAGACCGCTGGACTGCTCTTTGACCGCGCCAAACGGCCCGCTGACCGCAATCGCCGCCAGCTTGCGGTCACCGCGGTTTTTGGGAAGATACAGATCGCCCACCAGGGTGATCCCGTAACGGTTCTGGAAGGACACCTTACGGTGATCGACTTTGTCACTTTCGGCGAAGGTTTTATCCCATGTGGTCACCATCGAAACAGGGGCGTTTGGGTTGGTGGTTTCTGCATAACTCATTGTTGTCACTCCACTTAATGATGCGCATAGCAGCATCGCAACAGACAGTTTTTGGGCGAATGTTTTCATCAATATGGACCCTGGGTTGTTGTGTTGCGGTCATTATAGTTAGCAGAAATAGTGCTGATTAGAGGCCAAAAGCTGCTAGGATTCATATCATATTGTTATAAATTGGTGAGCATGATGGCGAAACGGGAAAACTATAATGAGCTTTACCTGTTCATGCAGGTGGTACGGGAGGGGAGCTTCACGGCGGCTGCGCAGCGGCTTGGGCTGGCGCAATCCGGGATCAGCCGCTCGGTTCGCGAGCTGGAAGAGCGGTTGGGCGTTCAGCTTTTGGTCCGCACCACGCGTAAGCTGTCGCTCACCCACGCGGGGGAACAGCTTTATCAGACAGCCGAGTCCGCGTTCGATACGCTCGATACGGGCCTGGCGACCCTGGCACACTATCGTCAGACGCCGTCCGGCACGGTACGTATTAATGCCAGCCAGCACGCTATCGACAAATGTCTGCTGCCAAAGCTCGCCATTTTTAAACAACGTTACCCGGACATCAGGCTGGAACTGATGAATGAAAGCCGCTTCGTCGACATTATCGCCGAGCGGTTCGATGCGGGTGTCAGACTCGGGCCGGAAGTGGGGCAAGGAATGATTGCAGTGCGTATCACGCCTGATATGGAAATGGCCGCAGTGGCTGCTCCGGAACACTTCAGACGCTTCGGTTTTCCGCAGACACCTGCGGATTTAGTGACGCACCCCTGCATTGCCTACCAGTTTGCCGACGGTAGTGACTATCAGTGGGAGCTGGTGCAGGACGGGAAAAAAATCACCCATAGGCCAGAGGGGCAATGGGCGCTGTCTGACAGCTATATGGAAGCCGAAGCCGCCAGGCTGGGGCTTGGGCTGGCCTATGTTCCAGTGGAGCTGGTGGCTGACGATCTGGAACGCGGAACGCTTATCCGGGTTTTGCAGCGCTTTAGCCTGCGCATGGACGGACTGTATGTCTATTATCCGCACCGTAACGTGTCGCCTGCGCTTAGAGCGGTGATTGATACGCTGAAAATTTAGGGCGGCGTTGTCTTTTTGGAATACGCCTCGTAAACCGTAAATTAAGCGCAGGAAATCCCTGGAAAATAACTTTCTGCAATTGACATCCTTTATTGGACACAAAACAACTCCTACATTTCAGCCTGTTTCTCTAATCTGAAAAGCGGTAAAACCGGAATTGAATTATCACGCGAAATGTTTCGAAGTCAGAAAACGATCAGTACCCACAAACGAAAGATTATGTTAAAGCTGGGAGTAAAAAATGATCTGGAACTGCGCAAAGCGACACACAAGCTCCAACCGCCGCATTGATGCGGCAGCTGTTCTTCCGTCAGGTCATTTATCGCCTGGTATTCGCTGTCTGATATAGCGACCCTACGTTAATGACCAGTTAATGCGTTTAATATTTTTCAGGCAATTTATTAATTTTTTTAAGGATACCTCGATTGATCTCTATATAACCACCGATACGTAAATCGCTCAGTATTTTCATAACACGACTGCGTGAAAGTCGGGTTTTTTCCAGAATATAATCACTGACGTTGACATAATCGCTGAGCGCTTCATCTTCATTCATCAGGGAAATCAAATTCAGTCGTATCAGCTCATAGGTTGAGAGCCCGACGGATGAATAGTGGGCGAGGAGCATTTGACGGATGCCATACATATAACAGTATGAGGCATCTTTCCATAAACCCTGGGTACTGATGATGTCAAGCATCTCTTTTGTAGGTAGGATCTCATAGCTAACGCTTTTGTAGGCTTTTATAAAAAAACCGTCGTTGATGTCAATTAATTCGTTCATACCAGTAATCATCGGGGCTCTGCTATATTTGATTAAAAGCCGATCGCTGCTTCTGTATATCGCAACGACTCCCTCATGCAGGATAAACGTTACTGGTTCAGTGTGCTTCTCCAGCATAATGGGCTGACGTGGCTTAGCACTCTGGATCCGCTTGCTGTCAGAGACTGCCTTGATCAGTGCATTAAAATGTGTTTCAGGTTTCATGCTTTTGGTTACCAAAAAATAATAATTCTTAATGTATGATAGAAGACTTTTTGAAAAAGATGATAAAAATTCCGAATCAGAACGTATCGGAACAATCGTTCTGGAGGTTTATAAGGCTCTGATCAGAATATTGGGTTGGGAGGGCTCGCTTCATCTGGACATCCTGGGGAGGAAGAAACAAATATGAAACCGCCTTCCGATAGCGGTTTTACGTACGGAGCCTGACCTTAGTGGTATGCCAATGACATGGTAATAACAGGGCCGATTTTACGGGGGTGTGGCGCCATCGGCCATACTCAAAGCGCGTGTATGCATCTGAAACGTCGGCCTTCCAACGGCTGAGGCGGTATCGATAGCCCCCGTTTCTCCGTCGCTGTAGGCCTCATCAGAAGATCCTTCAAGCCGCTCGCCAGTAACATGCCAGTTGAGCTTATCACTCTGTTTTTCTGAGTCGGCTTCCTTAAGCGCGACAGAACGATTGATAAGTTTGATACTGGTGGAGACGGCAATCTGTTGAGTATTATTTTCCCGAGGCGCAGATGGGATCGCCTTGACGCGAAGCCTGTGCATCGACTCTTTATACTGGGAAAGTGTGCCTGGAATAATAAGGTGCATTAGGTTCTCTTTAGCCTCCGGGTTGCGCACGCTTAATGATAATTCTTTTTTAGCCGCTTCATATAAAAAACGGACGCCGTTAATATTAACAATTTCACAGCTATTATAGCTAAGGGCAATTTCATCGCAGCCAGTTAATCTGCGAAATATGACTTTCAATCCCGAGCTCACAATAAATAATTGAAATAAACTACGTGAAATTAATATCCGGAGTGTCTTGCGGATATTAAAATATGATACTGGTGAAGTTAAGAAAAGTCTTTTTTTGTATGTCCTTAAAAGGATTTTGTGCTGGTTGTTACATCAGAGTTAACGTTTTTAATTATCCGCTATTATCGTAAAACCGCGTTCATGAATGAACCAGCCTGATGTATCAGCAAAAAGAATGGAGAGCATTATGGCATCTATTATTATGTACCCGGAAAAGTGAGATGTTTAAAGCTGGCACCCTGACCGCGGCACCAATCCTACATGCTGTACTTACAGATTGTCACAGGCTGGAAGAACACATACAGGAACTGCTAATTAAATGGCGTGGTTTATAACCTACAGCGCAGCATTCGAGTCCGGCATGCGGGACGAACGAATACTCAAACAACCGTTACGGGTCAATAAAATCGTTAATATCAATCAGCTGTGGATCCCTGCTGACAGCTACAAAAGCCGTAAGCGGTTATCTGCTTACGGCTTTCGGATTGTGATGCTTTTCTGACAATCAGGCCGCTTTCACAGCCCTGATTTTTTTCGTGTCAGCCACGTCGGATTCTGTTTTATTCGTTGCAGCTGGAGCGTTGAGATCGGGAAGCTTGCTGGTACGCAGAATATGCTGCACGGTCTCTTTCTGCTCGGCGAGATACAGGCCAAGATTTTCAGCGTGCGTTTCATCCATCTGCATTCCGCTTTGCAACAGCCAGTCGGTGAACGCGTCTGCCATATCGAGCAGCTTGTCGTGAGCGTCAGCCTCTTTCTTACTGGCAAATGTCATTTTCTCTTCACCTTTTCTTACGACAACAAATTTTGTTTCAACAGCCATTATGCGCACCCCGTACTGTAATTATATACAGTATAACAGTTCCTGGTTTATCTTGCAGCTAAAAATTGCTCACATTTCTAGCGGGCAGGGGGCACATTCGAAAAGCGTGCGCTGATCGCATCACGTTCATAGCCCTGCGGCTTCGTCAGTATCTGGTATAAATCAGGACGGCGACCGTGGATCCAGCGGCGTCCGGTGCTCATAGCAAGCAGGCTTAAATCGAGTTCAGCGCTCACCATCGCATCTTCAGCCGCCCAGGTTTCGTTCACGATCCTGCCATAGGGGTCGAGGATCGTGGCATTACCCGTACGTACTTCGTCATCATCGGCACCGACACCGTTGCTGAAGAGAAGAAATAAGCCGTTGTCATGCGCGCGGGCAGGCAGCCAGCGCATGAGCCATTCCCGACCGCTTGGCCCTTTAAATGCCGCGGTGATTTCTTCCTTGCGCGTTTCCCGCTCCTCCCAGAGCGCCAGCGGAATAGGCTTCATCCCGTGAGGGCTGCGGGAATCGGTACCGCCTGTTTGATGCGGTGCGAGAAGAATATCGGCACCCAGCAGCGCCGTCGCGCGCACGTTTTCGACCAGATTATTGTCCCAGCAAATCAGGATACCGACCTTCACGCCCCACGGCGTATCAAAAACGGTAAAGCTGTCCCCGCTGCTGATGGCCGGATGTTCAAAAGCATGAAGTTTACGATGCGTATGCATCGAGCCGTCCGGCATGCAGGCAACATACGCATTGTAGAGGCGGCCATCGTCGGCGCGTTCAATAAGCCCGGCGCCAATAAGCATTTGATGTTTTATCGCCAGGGAGCGAATGAGCGTCAGGGAAGGGCTGTCTGCAATCGGCTCGGCCAGCGCAGACACCTCCGCTGCGGTGAGCTTGGGGACATGCCAGTAGCCGGTGATGCACATTTCAGGGAAAGTGAGAATGTTCACCTGCTCAAGCGCCGCCTGTTCAATAAATTTCTCCATTATCAGGAGATTGTATTTTTTGTTACTGGCCTGATGCTGAAACTGTACGGTTGCCGCCTTTAAGGATGTCAGTTCGTTCATGTTGCGTCTCCGGTTGTCATCGAGACTGAATTACATAACGATTGCCGATAACTGTATAATCAAAACATTTCCGAATTCGATAACCATCTGGAATGTAAAAATGAACACCCGGTTGCTAAAGGCCTTTTTGATACTGGCTGAAAAAGGAAACTATGCCGATGCGGCGCGGGCGCTGTTTATCTCGCAGCCGGCATTGACCAAACAGATCAATCTCCTCGAATCCCAGGTGAATATGTCTCTGTTTTCACGAGGTCGTCACGGCGCAATACTGACGGCCAGCGGCAGGCGTTTGCTGCCAGAGGCCGAAAAAGTGGTCAGGCAGACCCGGCAATTTATGCAGCACGCTGAGCGGGTATCGAAAGGAGTTGAAGGGCATATCGCCGTCGGGTTCGGACTCTCAAGCTTTTATCTGGCACCACGCTGTATCGCTGACTTTCGTCGAGCTTACCCGGAAGTAGAAATGTCATTGACGGATCTGCCTTCCTTCCAGCAGTACGAGCGATTGCAAAACGATGAGCTACAGGTCGGTTTTGTCAGGGTTCCTCCCCCCGTGGCGCTTGAATACCTGCCGTTATTCACCGATCGGCTGGTTCTGGTTGCGCCCGCCGCGTCGCCGACGATGTCTGTTGGAGAGTGGCTGACGAAACGCCCTCTGTTGCGGCTGTATGATGAGCGAGGGCGGGGCTTAAACGCGCAGATTGACCGCTTCCTGCATGACAACGGCCTTTTCGTCTCATCGACTCAGCTGACTGATGATATCCAAACTATTGTCGCGATGGTGGTTGCGGGTATCGGTGCGGCTATTCTGCCCACCAGCGTGACGCATATCGCGCCGCCGGAGCTGACGATTATTCCGCTAGCGGGGGAGTCAATCAGCTGGAAGGTGGGCATCGCCTGGGACGCAAGCAGGGAAGATGTCATCCGTGACAATTTCATTGCTAGCGTAGTTGCTGCGATTCCGGGCCACCCATACTCCGCCGCCATGCCCCAGGCGCCTGACCATACTGACGCTTAAAGCTGCGGTTGAAGGACTGCTGGGAGTCGAAGCCCAGCGCGATCGCCACGTTCAGAATAGGCTCATCGCTGCGGGTTAAGCGCTCAACCGATTTTTGCAGCTTTTGCGCGCGAATATACCCGGCGAGGGGATAGCCCGTATGCTCTTTGAACAGGCGCTGGAGGTGCCATTTTGAGTAGCCGGATCGCCTGGCGACGGACTCAATGTCCAGACGGCTATCCAGGTTGTTGTCGATCCAGTCGAGTAAATCATGCATAAATGCGCCAGTGTTCATCTGGTTACCCCCACGCTGCCTGTCAAAAGGTATCTTTGTCTGTTGCATTAAAAGGTGGCGCGTTTTTGTATTAATTGCAAGTTTTATTGTTGCATTTAAAACCCTCGCCGAAACGGGTCTTTTCACATCCGCTCAAATAGCACATAAAGTGCAACAATTATTCTTGCACTTAGTTAAGCGCCTTCCTACAATCGCCGCGATAGTGTATTCGCAACTGTTACAGTTTTGTGGCGATGAACGACACAAATGGCCTTGAGACAGCCACCGGACAAAGGAAGTGGCGCGGTGCCTCCTGCTGCGTCTTGCCCGGCGGCGACAATTACCGGAATAAAAATAATGAGCCTGCAAAAAACCTGGGGTAACTATCATCTGAACGCGCTGGGGGTCATGTTGCTCTCCGTGCTGCTCGTCGGATGCGATAACAGCGTCGCGCAAAATGCCGCGCCGCCTGCGCCCGCCGTCAGCGCTGCTGACGTGGTGGTGAAATCCATTAGCCAGTGGGATAGCTTTAACGGCCGGATTGAAGCGGTGGAGAGCGTTCAGCTCCGTCCGCGCGTTTCCGGCTACATTGATAAAGTGAATTACACCGACGGCCAGGAAGTGAAGAAGGGCGAGGTGCTGTTCACGATTGATGACCGAACCTATCGCGCGGCGCTGGAACAGGCGCAGGCGAACCTGGCGAGAGCCAAAACGCAGGCCAGCCTGGCGCAAAGCGAGGCTAACCGTACCGATAAGCTGGTCAATACCAACGTTGTCTCCCGTGAAGAGTGGGAGCAGCGTCGTTCGGCCGCCACTCAGGCGCAGGCCGATATTCGCGCCGCGCAGGCGGCAGTGGACGCCGCGCAGCTCAACCTGGACTTCACCAAAGTCACCGCGCCTATCGACGGTCGCGCCAGCCGGGCGCTGATCACCAGCGGGAACCTGGTGACTGCGGGCGACACCGCCAGCGTCCTCACCACGCTGGTCTCGCAGAAAACCGTTTACGTCTACTTTGACGTGGACGAGTCGACCTACCTTCACTACCAAAATCTGGCCCGCAGCGGGCAGGGGGCGTCCAGCAATCACACGGCGCTTCCGGTTGAGATTGGCCTGACGGGCGAGGAGGGCTATCCCCATCAGGGTAAAGTGGACTTCCTGGATAACCAGCTAACGCCGAGCACCGGTACCATCCGTATGCGCGCGCTGCTGGATAACGCGCAGCGTCAGTTCACGCCGGGACTTTTTGCCCGCGTACGCCTGCCGGGCAGCGCGGAGTTCAAAGCCACGCTTATCGACGACAAAGCGGTGCTGACCGATCAGGATCGTAAGTACGTGTATATCGTCGATAAAGAGGGGAAAGCGCAGCGTCGTGATATCACGCCGGGCCGTCTGGCAGACGGTTTACGCATCGTGCGGCAGGGGCTGAATCCTGGCGATAAAGTCATCGTCGAGGGTTTACAAAAAGTGTTTATGCCGGGTATGCCGGTTAACGCGAAAACCGTTGCCATGACCGCAGCCAGCGCCCTCAACTGATCCCTTGACCTGAGAATCCATCCATGGACTTTTCCCGCTTTTTCATCGACAGGCCGATTTTTGCCGCGGTCCTGTCGATTCTGATTTTTATCACAGGGTTAATCGCCATCCCGCTGCTGCCGGTGAGCGAATATCCTGACGTCGTGCCGCCAAGCGTGCAGGTGCGCGCGGAGTACCCGGGCGCTAACCCGAAAGTGATTGCCGAGACCGTGGCGACGCCGCTGGAAGAGGCGATTAACGGCGTTGAGAACATGATGTACATGAAGTCCGTCGCGGGCTCGGACGGCGTGCTGGTGACCACCGTTACCTTCCGGCCGGGAACCGACCCGGATCAGGCGCAGGTTCAGGTGCAAAACCGCGTCGCGCAGGCCGAAGCGCGTCTGCCGGAAGACGTGCGGCGTCTGGGTATTACCACCCAAAAACAGTCGCCCACGCTGACGCTGGTGGTGCATCTGTTTTCGCCAAACGGTAAGTACGATTCGCTGTATATGCGCAACTACGCCACCCTGAAGGTGAAGGACGAGCTGGCGCGTCTGCCCGGCGTCGGCCAGATCCAGATTTTCGGCTCCGGCGAATACGCTATGCGCGTCTGGCTGGATCCAAATAAAGTGGCGGCCCGCGGGCTGACCGCTTCGGACGTGGTCACGGCGATGCAGGAGCAAAACGTACAGGTCTCCGCCGGTCAGCTTGGCGCCGAGCCGCTGCCGAAAGAAAGCGACTTCCTGATCTCCATTAACGCCCAGGGGCGTCTACACACCGAAGAAGAGTTTGGCAATATTGTCCTGAAAACGACGCAGGACGGTACTGTCGTCCGCCTGCGCGACGTGGCGCGGATTGAAATGGGCTCCGGGAGCTATGCCCTGCGTTCCCAGCTGAACAATAAAGACGCGGTCGGGATTGGTATCTTCCAGTCGCCGGGGGCGAACGCTATCGATCTGTCTAACGCGGTGCGCGCGAAAATGGACGAACTGTCGACGCGCTTCCCGGCGGACATGAAGTGGGCGGCACCTTACGATCCGACGGTCTTTGTGCGCGATTCGATCCGTGCGGTGGTGCAAACGCTGCTGGAAGCCGTGGTGCTGGTCGTGCTGGTGGTCATTCTGTTCCTGCAAACCTGGCGCGCGTCGATCATTCCGCTGATCGCGGTGCCGGTGTCGGTGGTGGGTACTTTCAGCATTCTCTACCTGCTGGGCTTCTCGCTGAATACCCTGAGCCTGTTCGGGCTGGTGCTGGCCATAGGTATCGTGGTGGATGACGCCATCGTGGTGGTGGAAAACGTCGAGCGAAACATAGAAGAGGGGCTTGCTCCGCTTGCGGCGGCGCATCAGGCGATGCGCGAAGTGTCCGGGCCAATCATCGCGATTGCGCTGGTGCTGTGCGCGGTGTTTGTGCCGATGGCGTTTCTCTCGGGCGTTACCGGGCAGTTCTACAAGCAGTTTGCGGTGACGATCGCGATTTCCACGGTCATCTCCGCCATTAACTCGCTGACGCTCTCTCCGGCGCTGGCGGCACTGCTGTTAAAACCGCACGGCGCGCCGAAAGATTTCCCGACCCGGCTTATCGATCGTCTGTTCGGCTGGATTTTCCGTCCGTTTAACCGCTTTTTCCATCGCAGCTCGAACGGCTATCAGGGGCTGGTGGGCAAAACGCTGGGACGACGCGGCGCGGTATTTGTGGTGTATCTGCTGCTGCTCTGTGCCGCAGGGGTCATGTTTAAAGCTGTACCCGGCGGGTTTATTCCGACGCAGGACAAGCTGTACCTGATTGGCGGCGTGAAAATGCCGGAAGGTTCGTCGCTGGCGCGCACCGATGCGGTGATCCGCAAAATGAGCGAAATCGGGATGAACACCGAAGGCGTGGACTACGCGGTCGCGTTCCCGGGGCTGAACGCGCTGCAGTTCACCAATACGCCGAATACCGGGACGGTGTTCTTCGGCCTGAAGCCGTTCGACCAGCGTAAACATACTGCGGCGGAAATTAACGCGGAGATTAACGCGAAAATCGCGCAAATTCAGGAAGGCTTTGGCTTCTCCATCCTGCCGCCGCCGATTTTAGGGCTGGGTCAGGGGTCGGGTTATTCCCTGTACATTCAGGACCGCGGCGGTCTGGGGTATGGCGCGCTGCAAAACGCGGTGAACACCATGTCCGGGGCGATTATGCAGACGCCGGGAATGCACTTCCCGATCTCAACCTACCAGGCTAACGTTCCGCAGCTGGACGTGCAGGTCGACCGTGACAAGGCGAAAGCGCAGGGCGTGTTGCTGACCGATCTTTTCGGTACGCTGCAAACCTATCTGGGCTCGTCGTACGTGAACGACTTCAACCAGTTCGGGCGTACATGGCGCGTGATGGCGCAGGCCGACGGGCAGTTCCGCGACAGCGTGGAAGATATTGCGAATCTGCGCACCCGTAATAGCCAGGGCGAAATGGTGCCGATTGGCAGTATGGTGAAAATCACGACCACCTACGGGCCAGATCCGGTGATCCGCTACAACGGCTACCCGGCGGCGGATCTGATTGGCGATGCCGACCCGCGCGTGCTTTCGTCTGCACAGGCGATGACGCAGCTGGACGCCATGTCTAAGCAGATCCTGCCAAACGGGATGAACATTGAATGGACGGACCTGAGCTTCCAGCAGGCGACGCAGGGCAACACGGCGCTGATCGTCTTCCCGGTCGCGGTGCTGCTGGCGTTCCTGGTCCTCGCGGCGCTGTATGAAAGCTGGACGCTGCCGCTGGCGGTGATCCTCATCGTGCCGATGACGATGCTCTCCGCGCTGTTTGGCGTCTGGCTGACCGGCGGCGATAACAACGTCTTCGTGCAGGTGGGGCTGGTGGTACTAATGGGGCTGGCGTGTAAAAACGCGATTCTTATCGTGGAGTTTGCCCGCGAGCTGGAAATTCAGGGCAAAGGCATTATGGAAGCCGCGCTGGAGGCGTGCCGCCTGCGTTTACGCCCGATTGTGATGACCTCCATCGCCTTTATTGCCGGGACCATTCCGCTGATCCTCGGCCACGGCGCGGGTGCAGAAGTGCGCGGCGTCACCGGGATCACGGTCTTCTCCGGGATGCTGGGCGTGACGCTGTTTGGTCTGTTCCTGACGCCGGTGTTTTACGTGACGCTGCGTAAGTTTGTGACGCGCGGGAAAAAAGAGGAAAGGGACGTTCTGCCCGCGTAGGAACGCTGCTGATAATAAAAAACCGCCTTCATTGTGAAGGCGGTTTTTTTTACATCACAATGTGGGCCGGGTAAGCACTGCGCCACTCAACAAGATCGTTAAGACGTTTTTTGATACTGGGCAATAAGGTCCGGGAGCGGATCCCATCCGCTGCTATCGGCGTTTTTGACCGCTTCCAGGGCGCTTGCCACGGTATGGCGGGCCAGTACCGCTAACGAAGCCTCCTCGGCTTCTTCGGATATCGATTTGAAGTACCAGCAGGCGTTAGCGCTGACCACACAGCGGGCCGGCACGTCAGGGCGCGACGCCCACAGCTTTTTATCTTCGATAACCGAAAGGTAGATGTCGCGCAGGGTGATCTCTTCCGGCGGGCGACCAAGATGAATTGAGCCGTTACGGCCAAGCGTTGAGACGATAATGCCGTCACGCGTCAGCGGAACCATCAATTTGCGGATGAAGCTCGGGTTCGCTTCCAGGCCGTAGGCCAGAATCGCACTCGTGGAACGTTCACCCAATTGCTCCGCCATCGCTACGCTGAGAACCATCTGCAAAGCTGTCGGGAAGCGGTAATCTAACATTTCTCTGTCCTGGGTTGCGGTGAATCTTGTTCTTTTTGGCACCGCAGAGGTGAATAAGCAATAAACAACAATATAACAAATACGGTAATTATTTTGAAGCAATCTGCGGCATTTGCGATCGAACTCCCTGTTCTGATTTAGCAAAACGTGCTGTTCGGGAAGTCAACCGTCACCATCAGGCCACCTTCAGCGGAAGTACTGAGGTTTACGCTGCTGTTGTGCTGCTGCGCCACCGTTTTGACGATGGCTAGCCCCAGCCCGCTACCGCTTTGCACCTGATTGGGGTCGCGGAAAAAGCGGTCGAACACGCGCTCGCGCAGTTCAACCGGAATACCGGGTCCTGCATCTGAAACGCGAAGCCGCGCGAAGCCATCTGCTATGCAGACATCAACCTGAATCCGCCCGCCCTCGGGATTGTACTTCACGGCGTTCTCAATGAGGTTATCAATAAGCGACACCAGGCGTTCCCTGACGCCAGCGATCCAGATGTCATCCTCGGCGAAGAATTCCAGTTCAATTCTGCGCGCAGAGGCCAGCGGCTCCAGCTCGGCCATTCGCTCCTGGATGAGCGTCGTCAGCGGCACGGGCTCCATGTCCGTATCAATCCGCGCTTCGCTATGCATCATCAGCAGCAGCTGGTTGACGAGACGCGCTGCCCGGCTATTACTGCGAATCACCCCCGCCAGCAGCTCCTGCTGGCTCTCGCTAATGACCCAGGACTGCAGCGCTTCCACGTTGATGCGCATCGCCGCGAGGGGGGTACGCAGCTCGTGCGCGGCATCCGCAATGAAAACCCGTTCCCTTTCCGCGCTTTCGCGCACTCTGGCAAGGAAGTCGTTGATCGCGTCCACCATCTGGCGAAGCTCCCTGTGCCTGGGAACGGCTTTTAAGGGAGAGAGATCGTCAGGCGCGCGCAGCATAATTTCATTGACCACCTTGTTCCAGGGGCGCATCGCAATACGGATTGACAGCCACGCGGGAAACAGAAGAAAAGGGAAGCAGACCAGCAGCGGCATGATGTAGTAGCCGCGCGAGTTCAGATAGATAAAGAAGTTCCAGCCGCCGGCCGGGGTGAAAAGGGTGACCTCCACGTCGGAATGAGCGGATTTAAGGGTTCGGCTGGTCCAGGTACGACCATCGCTTTGAACACGCTGCATTTCCCCAAACCGGGTGTTGGTTACTCCCGTTGGTGCATCAGGCGATGAAAAAATAATCGCGTTATTTTTGCGCACGATGAAGTTGATTGACAGCGCGGGATCTTCGCCGCCGCCATAGCCCTCACGCAGCGCCTTGCTAAAGGCTTCCAGCACCGTGGTGCGATCCTGCGGGCGTTCGTCCATCCGCTCGACCAGGGTAAAAAGGGTTTCGTAGGTATTACTGCCCGTAAGGATGGGAGGACTGCGCAGGTCCTCCCACAGAATAAAGGTTAAAAATAGACACCACAGCAGGGTAAGCAGCAGCAACTGGGCGATAATAATTCGCCGTACCAGCGTTGGGCGTCTCAGGTGGTACCAGACGTTTTGCATTACCCTGTTACCTTCTGGACTGAAACGGTATCAATGACATACCCGACGCCCCGCACCGTCCGCACATAGCCGTCGCCGATTTTTCGCCGCAAATTTCCCATATGCACGTCGAGCGCATTGCTGAGGTTCTCTTTGTTGCCGAATATCCGTTCTTCCAGAAACCGTCGCGTAATCACGCGGTCCGCGCGCAGCATCAGCGTTTCAAGCAGCGCATATTCACTCGCCGTCAGGTCTACGTGGCGCGCGCTCACCGTCACGCGACGCGTCGGAACATGAAGCGATAAGCCTCGAATTTCTATCGCTTCATTCTCGAAACCGTAGCTGCGCCGCGCCAGGGCTCTGACTCGCGCCAGCAGCTCGGCGAGAATAAAAGGTTTGACAAGATAGTCGTCTGCACCTGCATCCAGCCCGCACAGGCGATCCTGCAGCGTACCTCGCGCCGTCAGGATGATGACCGGGATCCCCTTGAGCTGCTGGCGTAAGCGCGTCATGAGGCTCATGCCATCACCGTCGGGCAGACCCAGGTCGAGCAAAATAAGTTCCGGCACGCAGACGTCCAGCTGATGCAGCGCATCCTCTTTGCGGCGTACCCATATGACGTCAAACCCTTGATCGGAAAGGGCTATACGTACGCCGTTGCCGAGATCCAGGTCGTCTTCGATTAGTAAAATTTTCACACTGGCAACTGTATCAACCGTGAATGAAGAACATCTTAAGAAAAAAACGGTATCAGGAAACCTGCCCGGTTTACAGCGCCTGCTCGCGCTTCAGTGTTTCTTCATGTTCGGCTCATAAGAACCTTAGGGTCGGTATTCAAAATGGGCGTTCTGGCGGTTAACCGCATGCATCGTCATCATTTGAATCCAAAAGGGCTTCTTTAATGAGAAACATCGAACTTCGTCAAACGTTCCCTCATTTACTTTCGGGCCGCAGCCTGAAAAACCTCGTGCCGGGCTTCGTTCTGACGTTACTGGCCATGCCTGCACTGGCGGCAGAACAGAGTCAGGGTAACGTCTTAACGCTGGGGGGCGGCGTTGACGTCGCGCCGCGCTACTCGGGTTCCGATAAAACCCGCGTCAGTGCGGCTCAGGTGGCGGATTACGCCATGGCAAACGGCTTCTTTATCGGCACCACGCGAGGGATCGGTTACGGCAACAACATTGGCAACCTGGATTACAGAGCCGCGCTGAGCTATCGAGTTGGCCGTAAAGATAAAGACGTGAGCAGCGATTCCATCAGCTCCGGCAGCGACGAGCTGCGAGGAATGGGCGAGATAAAAGGCTCGGCAATCATTGTGCCCGGGCTGGAGTACAGGGTGACCGACTGGCTTCACCTGCAGCTCCAGGCAGAGGTACCGGTTTCAGAAAGAGACAACGGTGAGGCGGTTCATTTCGGCATTTCCAGCCCGTTCTATACCTCACCAAAAAATGAGGTGACGCTGGCGCTGACCGGCAACTGGGGATCAGGCAAGTATATGCAGACCTACTACGGGGTCAGTGCCGCCCAGTCGAGCGCATCGGGCTTTGCCCGACATGACGCAGGGGCCGGGATTTATAGCTACTCGATGAATCTGGACTGGACCCACAGGCTGACCTCGCGCTGGAGCGTCCTTGCCTCAGCGGGCGTTACGCAGCTGACGGGGGATGCGGGTGATAGCCCAATTGTGCAACGCAAAACATCGCCCACGGGGAGTTTGAAGGTGACGTACAGTTTTTGATGTTGGCTGCGGTGGCTTAGCGTTTTGAGCACGCATTTGCGGTAATTTAAGCCGCTCCGGTTGAGATGGCGGGGCGGTTCCCTTTGCAGAAAGTTACAGCACTGCACACGTGGTTGACGGATTTATTTAAAGCTCCATTGTGCCGTAATGACAAACACGGAAGGTATGATAATACCCACATCCATTCCAAAATAAGACGTAAAATTATACTGGAACCCATGATATATATAGGGCGAAAATTCTATCCCCGTTGCTTTTTTTAAAATCATGGTATGAACCATGGTCACCACAATCATCGAAAGTATCAAAGAAAAATTCGCCTACATAGCCATAGATTCCTTTAAAAACCCAACCGTTATCCCATCCAGCCCAGTCTCTTCTTACGCCGGCTGCCAGGCATCTGTCATTAAAGCTGTTTTTCATTGTCCCTAGCACAAGACTGTATTTCGACGTATCCGAGAATTTCCTCTCCACGGATATGAACTTATTTTCAAAGTTCTCCGTATATTGTCCTCGATTATGCGTCAGATGATAAACGTATGAGCCGGTGTTTATTGAATACAGATTTATTTCATCTGCAGAGCAATGCAACGTAAAAAGATAAAAACCTCCGCACCACAGCCATGTTGGGCATCTTTTCCGATCTGTCTGCTTATGTGGAATATTATCCATATTCGCTCACTTTGGCTAACGTACTGAAATTATAAGGACTGTTTTCGGTCTTCAGCTGGATAAATTTTAGCATACATACCAAAACTCGAGATATTCACGTCACGGATTGGGGGCTGAAATTACTATAGAACATGTTCTGCGAACCCTTACCTTACGCGCTTACACGAGTGAAAATCAGCCTTTTTGCCGCCGCTAAAATCATAGCCTCTGAGGTATAATCGCTGTTCAGAAAAAGGCAAAGAGGATGTGACAAGATGCTGACTTATATCACTATAGGTACAAATGATCTTCAGCGCGCCGCGGCTTTTTATGACGCTATTTTTAAAGTGCTTGGCTATTCACGCTTGACTGCCTGGACCGAGGACTGGGCAATGTGGGGAGATGAAAATAATCCGGATGAGGGATTTAGCTTCTGTATTTGCCCTCCATTTGACCGACAACCCGCAACGGCGGGAAACGGGACAATGTTCGCACTCCGAGCAGCTAACGCGGAGCTTGTCAGACGTTTCCATGCAGCAGGCCTTCTTGCGGGAGGGAAGAGTGAAGGCATGCCAGGGACACGAACCGCGTACGGCCCCGATTTTTATGTTGCCTATCTGCGCGATCCTGACGGGCATAAGCTGGCATGCGTTTGTCAGCATTATTCTTCTGAAGCCGATACGTTCCCAGACGAAGAATAGTCACAAGCGGTCGTTTTTGAACTATGTTTAACACCAGTCAGAATAATAAATAGTTGAACTGTTATTAGATTCTGAACAGTGGCGGCCTTAATCCGGAGCATTTGAAAGCCAGAACCTCACTGAGAAGTGTGCCAGCATGACGTGGCTAATATCCCTATCCGGAGAACAACGTGTTCGGAAAACAATTATTAAACTACATGCCAGGTTTACAAACTTTGTTAGCCTACGATAAAAGCTGGCTAAAACATGATGTTAAAGCTGGCTTATCCGTTGCGGCTGTCGCGCTACCCGTGGCTATTGCTTATGCTGAGCTGGCGGGCGTTGGGGCAATAGTGGGGCTTTATTCCTGCGTTTTACCGATGATAGCGTATGCACTCTTTGGTTCTTCACGTCAGCTTATTGTGGGCCCTGATGCCACGACCTGCGCGGTGATCGCGGCCGTCGTGTTTCCTCTTTCTGCAGGTAATCCCGAACTGCACTGGCAGCTGACCATTATCATGACGTTGATGATGGGCGGGTGGTGTCTGCTTGCCAGTAAATTCCGCCTGGGCGCACTTGCCGATCTGCTTTCACATCCCATCCTTACGGGTTTGCTTAATGGCGTTGCCGTGACGATTATTGTCGGGCAATTAGGCAAGGTGTTGGGGATAAAACTCGACGAAGCGCAGGTTATTGAGAAAATAATGGCCTTGCCAGGACGTCTTTCAGACAGCCATTTATTAACCGTTGGGATATCGCTTTTAACGTTAATTATTTTAATGGCGATCAAAACGTATCGCAGCCACTGGCCAGCACCGTTGATTGCCATTGTGATGACAACGTTACTGGTATGGGCGACATCTGCACAACAGTATGGTATTGCCACTATTGGGGGGGAAGGCTTCCAGCCTGGTCTACCCGTCGTTAACTGGGGCGCGTTCCAGCCCGGTCCGATGCGTGATTTAGTGATCCCGGCTTTGAACCTGGCGTTGGTCAGTTTTGTCAGCCTGATGCTGACCGCCCGGAGTTTCGCCGCGAAAAATGGCTATGAAATTAATGCTGATGCAGAGTTCAGAGCGCTGGGTATTGCGAATATTATGTCTGGGTTATCTCAGGGATTTGCTATCAGTGGAGCCGATTCCCGGACCGCGGTTAATGATTCAGTGGGTGGGAAAAGTCAGCTGGTTTCCATCGTCGCAGCCTTACTCATCGGTATCGTAGTGGTGTTTTTCACTCAGCCATTACAATTTATTCCGGTATCTGCATTAGGTATTGTTTTGATGTACGCATCCTGGTCATTAATTGATCTGCGCGGGTTGTGGAATCTGAGGCGAAGAAATAAACAGGCATTTCGCCTGGCCTTTTTCACGTTCGGCTGTGTGTTAATTATCGGCGTTATCCAGGGGATCGGCCTTGCGGTGCTGCTTGGCCTGTTACAGTTCCTGCGTACGGTGTTTCGTCCCTCTGAGCACTTACTAGGCACTGACGACGATGGCATGATTCACTCATTAGGTAATACAACCGATATTAAAATGGTTCCGGGCGTGCTGATGTATCGATTTAACTCACCGTTGACCTATTTTAACGTCGCTTATTTTAAACGTCGGGTATTGAACCTGGTTGATGGTGCAGCAGTACAGCCTAAATGGGTGGTCATTGATGCCGTTGCTTGCTTCACCTATTCAGACATCAGCGTTCTGGCAACCATAAATGAGTTAAAGCGCGATCTGAAAGGTCGACAGATTACGTTAATCCTTGCGGGCAGAAAAACGGAATTAACGCGCTGGTTTAAAGATAGTCGGCCAACAATGAATGATGATGACATGATTCTGGCGCCAGACCTCTATCTGGCACTTCGGTTCATTCAAAGCAAAGAGAGTGCGAGTGAATCAGGTAGCGAGGTATAAGCTAAAGGCTTGCCCGCCAACCGCGAGCAAGCCACATCCCTTAGCGATACAGCGTTTTTTCCGCAACCGGAATAAGCAACCCGGATCGCCAGTCCGCGAGCGTCAGCTGCGCAAGTCTGCCCAGCGCGGCATAAAACGGATGCCCGGCGCTGTCGACAAACACGGACAGGAAGCGGGTGCTCCACGGCAGCAGGTGCCACGCCAGAAGCTGAGCGCACTCCGACTCGCGGCCATTCTCGGCCAGCCACGCCGCCAGCAGCAGCAGCGTACCGAAATGATCTTCCGGCTCATTCTGCTGCATCTCAAATGCGATAGTGTTCTCACGCATCCACTGGCGCAGCGCGAGGGTTGAGTCGCCAAACAATACGGATTCACGGTCTAGCCAGACGGAGCCCCACGGTGGCGCGGGCAGGGCATACGGACCAATAAATAGCCGTTGCCAGGCGTCCGCCAGCGGCTCATCGGAAGATGAGGCAAACGTATCGGCAACCGGCCGCAGCGTTTCCGAAGGCAGGGGCCAGTCCTGAACCCATTCGCCAGCGGTGAGCGCTTTCACCAGCGGCGCGGCCTGCTCGCTGTCGGGAGCGAAATAAAACAGCGCGCCCAGCACCCGGGCGCTGAACGCGAACGATTCATGATGTGAGACGTCTTTCATTAAACCTTCCTTGCTCGCGCGGATGACGCCCGCGCGACTGTGTTAACCGATAATACTGACCACAGAATAAACCAGGGTCTCGCGTTTCACCCTCTACACCTTCTCAATCTGCACCAGATTGGTGTGCTGCGGGTTGCCTTTTGCCAGCGGAGAAGGTCGATGGGTCGTCAGCGTGTTGATGCAGGAGCCGTGATCGATACGATCGCCACTCATATTGGCATCGTGCCACGCTCCCTGACCCATGGCGCTCACGCCGGGCATGATGCGCGGCGTGACCTTCGCTTCAATTCTCACTTCGCCGCGATCGTTAAATACGCGCACCGTATCGCCGTTCTTAATGCCGCGTTTTGCAGCATCGACAGGATTAAGCCACACCTCCTGGCGGCAGGCCGCTTGCAGCACGTCGACGTTACCATAGCTCGAGTGGGTACGGGCTTTGAAGTGGAAGCCAAACAGCTGCAGCGGGAACTGCGCGCGCTCGGGGGCGTCCCAGCCGTCAAAGGTCGACGCGTAGACGGGCAGAGGGCTGATGGTCTCATCTTTTGCCAGCTCCCAGGTGGCCGCAATCTCCGCCAGCTTGCTGGAGTAAATTTCAATCTTGCCCGATGGCGTTTTCAGCGGATTGGCTTCCGGATTCTCGCGGAATTTTTTATAGGCCACGAAGTGTCCGTTCGGATCTTTGCGCTTATAGATGCCCATTTTTTTCAGCTCGTCATAGGATGGAAGCTGAGGATCTTTCGCGAGCATTTTGGCATACAGAAACTGCAGCCACTGTTCCTGCGTGCGTCCTTCGGTGAATTTCTGATGGATATCCGGCCCGAGGCGTTTCGCTACTTCGCTCATGATCCAGTAGATCGGCTTACGCTCGAACTTCGGCGCGGCCACGGGCTGGAGGAAAATCAGGTAGCCCATGTTGCCCGCATAATCGTTAGGAATAATGTCTTCCTGCTCGACGGTCATCAGGTCCGGCAAAATAATATCGGCGTACTTCGCAGACGACGTCATGAAGTTGTCGATGACGACAATCATTTCGCACTTGCTTTCATCCTGCAGGATATCGTGGGTTTTATTGATATCGGAGTGCTGGTTGATGATGGTATTGCCCGCGTAGTTCCAGATGAACTTAATCGGCACGTCCAGCTTATCTTTCCCACGCACGCCGTCGCGCAGGGCGGTCATCTCCGGTCCGCGGGCGATGGCGTCCGTCCAGCTGAAGCAGGATATTTGCGTTTTGACCGGATTATCCGGTATCGGCATACGTTCAATGGTGATGGTGTAGGTAGACTCACGCGCGCCGCTGTTGCCGCCGTTGATGCCGACGTTTCCGGTAAGGATCGGCAGCATGGCGATGGCGCGAGACGTCAGCTCGCCGTTCGCCTGGCGCTGTGGTCCCCAGCCCTGGCAGATATAGGCCGGTTTCGCGGAGCCGATTTCCCGGGCCAGCTTGATGATACGATCAGCCGGAATGCCGGTGATGCGTGAGGCCCACTCCGGCGTTTTCGCCGTGCGATCATCGCCCTGGCCGAGAATGTAAGCTTTGTAGTGGCCGTTAGCGGGCGCACCTTCCGGCAGCGTTTTTTCATCGTAGCCAACGCAGTATTTATCGAGAAAAGGCTGGTCGACCAGGTTTTCGTCGATCAATACCCAGACAATGCCCGCCACCAGTGCGGCATCGGTACCCGGACGGATCGGGATCCATTCATCTTCGCGTCCGGCTGCCGTATCGGTATAGCGCGGGTCGATAACGATCATTCGCGCGTTGGACCGCTCGCGGGCCTGCTCCAGATAATACGTAATTCCGCCGCCGCTCATGCGGGTTTCTGCCGGATTATTGCCGAACATCACCACCAGCCTGGTGTTTTCAATATCCGAGGTGCTGTTGCCGTCGTTGCTGCCGTAGGTGTAGGGCATAGCGCAGGCGATTTGCGCCGTGCTGTAGGTGCCGTAGTGGCTCAGGAAACCGCCGTAGCAGTTCATCAGGCGCGCCACCAGCGAAGCGTAAGGGGAGGAACGGGTGATATTGCCGCCGACAATCCCGGAGGAGTAGTTAATATACACCGCTTCGTTGCCGTATTTGCTGACCACGTTTTTAAGGCTGGCGGTGATGGCGTCCAGCGCTTCATCCCATGTGATGCGCTCGAACTTGCCTTCTCCGCGTTTGCCCACGCGTTTCATTGGGTAGTTGAGACGATCGGGGTGATTGATCCGACGGCGAATAGAACGCCCGCGCAGGCAGGCGCGCACCTGATGGTTACCGTAAATATCCTCGCCGGTGTTGTCCGTTTCGACCCAGTACACTTCGTCGTCACGGACGTGCAGACGCAGCGCGCAGCGGCTGCCGCAGTTGACCGAGCAAGCGCCCCACACCACTTTATCTTCAGCAGGCTGGACGGCGTTCTTCACCGCCGCGGCGGCGCTTTTTAAGCCGAAAGGAAGCGAGATCCCGCCGGCGGCCAGCGCCAGAGACCCTATTGCCGTGGATTTCACGAGAGTTCGACGGCTAATTCCGCCGTGATGTTCAGTATCGGACATGGCTCACCCCATCATTATAATTACGTATTATTTTTCCCGAAATGATAACCGGGCTAATGATGGGGTGAGTGTTACTGATTTGGGAGTATTAAATCTTAATCCTCATCAAATCAAAGGGGATTGAGTGTAAATTACTGCGCTTCAGCAGCCCCGTTGCCTGTACGGGTGTACAAAATTTTAAAGGTGTCGTTGGCGCAGTGGCCTACCACCTGCGTGCCCGCCTGGTCGGCCTGATCGTTCGGCACAATGCTCAGCGTAAAACCTGATTCAGGCACGCCGTTGTTGATAATTTTCTGCTGAATGTCGCTTTTCACGCGCTCGCAGGAATCCGGTGCCGCCAGCGCGGCCGTTGAGGCACTCATTAACAGCAGGGCGGTAATCCAGGGTAACCGTTTCATCTGTAGCTCCTTTTCTCTGTGTAGAGATTAATTTTAGCAGGCTTCGTGTAAACAACTGTATTTGCTAATATGATTGGGAATAATCTCCCTGTACGGTAATAAATGTGAAGAAATACGCAGCGATAACGCTACTGGCAGCAACACTGGTGGGATGTGACAACAGCTCCGCGCCGCTGTCGTTTACGCCCGAGATGGCGAGTTTCTCGAACGAATTTGATTTTGATCCGCTGCGCGGCCCGGTGAAAGACTTCACCCAGACGCTGCTCAACGAGAAGGGCGAAGTGTCCAAACGGGTCACCGGCACCGTGTCTACGGAAGGGTGTTTCGATACCCTGGAGCTGCACGACCTGGAGGCCAATACCGGCGTGGCGCTGGTGCTGGATGCCAATTACTATCTTGATGCGGAAACCCAGCAGCGAAAAGTGAAGCTGCAGGGGAAATGCCAGCTGGCCGAACTGCCGTCAGCCGGGATAACGTGGGATACCGACGACAACGGTTTTGTGGTAGCGGCGCACGGCAAAGAGATGGAAGTGAAGTATCGCTACGATGCGGATGGCTACCCGCTGGGCAAAACCACCGTCTCCGGGGATCAGCACCTGTCCGTCCAGTCGACGCCGTCTAAAGACGTTCGCAAAAGAATGGATTACTCGGCAGTGAGCATGTTGAATGACAAGCCGCTGGGTAACGTGAAGCAGAGCTGCGATTACGATCGACACAATAATCCGGTGAGCTGCGACCTGACGATCACGGACGATAGCGTCAAACCTGCCGTTGAGCACAAATACACCATTAAAAACACGATTGAATACTACTGAGAATAAAACCGCGCAGGTTACTGCGCGGTCGGTTTCAGCAGGCTGGCGCCTGACGGCTTGTGTCCGACAAGATGCTGATGCTGGAAGATGCACATGCGAATGGTATTGCGGTATTCGCCGTTGATAAAGAACTCGTGAATCAGCTCGCCTTCCACCATAAAGCCCAGCTTGCGGTAGATATGGATCGCTTTCTCGTTCTCTTTGTCCACAATCAGGTAAAGCTTGTAGAGATTCAGAACGTTGAATCCGTAATCCATCGCCAGCTTCGCTGCCCGTGAGGCAAGGCCTTTTCCCTGATGCTCAGGGGAGATAATGATCTGAAACTCCGCCCGACGGTGAACGTGGTTGATTTCAACCAGCTCCACAAGCCCGGCTTTTTCGCCTTCACACTCCACCACAAAACGACGTTCACTCTGATCGTGAATGTGCTTATCGTAGAGATCGGACAGCTCAACAAAAGCCTCGTACGGCTCTTCGAACCAGTAGCGCATTACGCTGGCGTTATTGTCGAGCTGGTGGACGAAGCGCAGGTCTTCACGCTCCAGCGGACGGAGTTTAATGTCGCAGGGCGCCGACATTATGGGGCTACCGTGCGACCAGTGCGGCGATCCAGGCAGCGCAGGGTGTTTGGCTCCCAATAGGCGTTGACGTTTGCACTTTGCTGACACTTATCGCGCGCGTCAAAAGCGACATCTTCTTTATCCCACTCTTTCTCAGCACGTTTGTTGACCTTGTGGCGAAGGCTGCGGGTGTCATTCCATTGTTCTTTGTCCATGGCGGCGTTCTGGCGGCTTTGCGCGCTGTCACCAGACTCAATAATGAGCTTGCTGGTTTCCGCTGTCGCAGAGGCGGCAAAGGCGAACGATGACAGCGCCAGCAGGGCTGTCAGACAAAGGCGTTTGCTTAATGTGGTCATAGCGTTTCCTTTTAAATGGGTGCAGATAATCAAGTTACCCCGAACAGATTCTACACCAAAGCGAAATGACGTCATACCCGCGGAGCAAGTATGGAAAAGTAAAGGATATCATCAGGTATGATGTCTAAATAGATCCTCACCTGACGTGAACTATGCTCAAAACGACGCTGCTTTTTTTTGCCACCGCGCTATGCGAAATCATCGGCTGCTTCCTGCCCTGGCTCTGGCTGAAGAAGGGGGGATCCGTATTGCTGCTCATCCCGGCAAGCGTCGCGCTGGCCCTGTTTGTCTGGCTGTTAACGCTGCATCCTGCCGCGAGCGGCCGCGTCTACGCCGCTTACGGCGGCGTCTATGTCTGTACCGCGCTGCTGTGGCTACGCGTGGTGGACGGCGTCAAGCTCAGCGCGTACGACTGGGCCGGCGCGCTGATTGCTCTGTGCGGAATGCTGATTATTGTGGCGGGATGGGGACGGGCCTGATCCCCCGGTTTTGTGATCGTTAGCCGATTTTATGATCATTATACTTGTATGGTAGTAGGGTTGATGGGTAAGTTTCCAGCATCACAACGAATGATGTAAGGAAAGGAATTATGAAGATTGTCGCGGCTGACGTGTTTGTTACCTGCCCGGGGCGGAACTTTGTCACCCTTAAAATCACCACCGACGAGGGGATTGTCGGCCTCGGTGACGCTACGCTGAACGGGCGTGAACTCTCCGTGGCTTCCTACCTGAAAGACCATCTCTGCCCGCAGCTGATTGGCCGCGATGCGCACCGCATCGAAGACATCTGGCAGTTTTTCTATAAAGGCGCCTACTGGCGTCGCGGCCCGGTCACCATGTCGGCCATCTCCGCCGTGGACATGGCGCTGTGGGACATTAAGGCCAAAGCGGCCAACATGCCGCTCTACCAGCTGTTGGGCGGCGCATCCCGCGAAGGCGTGATGGTTTACTGCCACACGACCGGTCACACCATTGACGACGTGCTGGAAGATTACGCCCGCCATAAAGAGATGGGCTTCAAGGCGATCCGCGTGCAGTGCGGGGTGCCGGGTATGAAAACCACCTACGGCATGGCCAAAGGGAAGGGGCTTGCCTACGAGCCTGCGACCAAAGGCGACTGGCCGGAAGAGCAGCTCTGGTCCACCGAAAAATACCTCGATTTCACACCGAAGCTGTTCGACGCGGTGCGCAGTAAATTCGGCTTCAATGAACATCTCCTGCACGACATGCACCACCGCCTGACGCCAATCGAAGCGGCGCGCTTCGGCAAGAGCATTGAAGAATTCCGCATGTTCTGGATGGAAGACCCAACGCCTGCGGAAAACCAGGCCTGCTTCCGCCTGATCCGCCAGCATACCGTCACGCCAATTGCCGTGGGCGAAGTGTTCAACAGCATCTGGGACTGCAAGCAGCTCATCGAAGAGCAGCTCATCGACTATATTCGTACAACCATTACCCACGCGGGCGGGATCACCGGGATGCGTCGCATCGCGGACTTCGCCTCGCTCTACCAGGTGCGAACCGGCTCGCACGGTCCGTCGGATCTCTCGCCTGTATGCCACGCCGCCGCGCTGCATTTCGACCTGTGGGTGCCAAACTTTGGCGTCCAGGAATATATGGGCTATTCCGAACAGATGCTGGAAGTCTTCCCGCACAGCTGGCGCTTTGATAAAGGCTACATGCATCCGGGCGACAGGCCGGGGCTGGGCATCGAGTTTGATGAAAAACTGGCGGCGAAATACCCCTACGATCCGGCCTATCTGCCGGTGGCCCGTCTTGAAGACGGCACGCTGTGGAACTGGTAAACGAGGAGCGAACGATGAAAAGCGTAGTGATTCAACAGCCGAACGAACTGGTGATTGAAGAGCGGCCACTTCCGCAGCCAGGCCCGGGTGAAGTTCGCGTCAAAATCACGCTGGCGGGGATCTGCGGTTCGGACAGCCACATCTATCGCGGCCATAACCCGTTTGCGAAGTATCCACGCACGATCGGCCACGAGTTTTTTGGCGTGATTGACGCCGCAGGCGAGGGTGTCGACAGTGCCCGTCTGGGCCAGCGCGTCTCGGTCGATCCGGTGATCAGCTGCGGACACTGCTATCCGTGTTCCGTCGGAAAACCGAACGTCTGCATCTCGCTGGTGGTGCTGGGCGTACACCGCGACGGGGGCTTCAGCGAATACGCGGCGGTACCCGCAAAAAATGCCTGGCCTATCCCGGATGATATTCCTGATAGACACGCCGTCATGGTGGAGCCCTTCACCATCGCCGCCAACGTGACGGGACAGGCCTGCCCCACCGGGCAGGACGTCGCGCTGGTTTACGGCGCAGGGCCGATGGGGCTGGTCACCGTGCAGGCGCTGAAGGGCGTCTATAAGGTGAAGCAGGTTATCGTGGTTGACCGCATCGACGAACGCCTGAAAATGGCCCAGCGCAGCGGCGCGGACTGGGTGTTGAATAACGGCGAGCAGTCGCTGCAGACCGCGCTGGACGAAAGGGGCATCAAACCGACGTTAATCATTGATGCCGCCTGTCATCCGTCGATTTTGCAGGAGGCGATTACCCTGGCCTCTCCGGCGGCGCGTATCGTGCTGATGGGTTTCTCCAGCGAGCCAAGCCAGATTGTCCAGCAGGGAATCACCGGCAAAGAGCTGGCGATCTTCTCCTCGCGCCTCAATGCCAACAAATTCCCGGTCGTCATCGACTGGCTGAAAAAAGGGCTGATCGACCCGGAAAAACTGATCACTCATGCATTTGACTATCACTATGTAACAGACGCCATTGAACTGTTTGAGAAAGACCAGCGGCAGTGCTGCAAAGTCTTGCTCACGTTCGGGCAATAATCCTTTACGCGGTTAAGAGCCTGCGCAGACAGGCTCTATGTGGTACGCATCTTACCCTTCAGAGATAGCCATTATGACGCAAGCACAACCTCAAAGAACCACCTCCGATCTGGTGAAAGCCGCCGTTTCCGGCTGGCTGGGCACCGCCCTGGAGTTTATGGACTTTCAGCTTTACTCGCTGGGGGCTGCCCTGGTCTTTCACGAGATCTTCTTCCCGGAACAGTCAGCCGCGATGGCGTTGATCCTCGCGATGGGGACCTACGGCGCAGGCTATATCGCACGTATTGTCGGCGCCTTTATCTTTGGCAGAATGGGCGACAGCGTTGGTCGTAAGAAGGTGCTGTTTATCACCATCACCATGATGGGGATCTGCACCACGCTGATTGGCGTTCTGCCGACCTACGCGCAGATCGGGATTTTTGCTCCCGTTCTGCTGGTGACGCTGCGCATTATTCAGGGGCTAGGGGCCGGGGCGGAGATTTCCGGGGCCGGGACCATGCTGGCGGAGTACGCGCCGAAAGGCAAACGCGGCATTATCTCCTCGCTGGTGGCGATGGGCACTAACTGCGGAACGCTGAGCGCAACGGCGATCTGGGCGGTGATGTTCTTTGCCCTCGACCGTGAAGAGCTGATTGCCTGGGGCTGGCGCGTGCCGTTCCTCGCCAGCGTCGTGGTGATGATTTTCGCCATCTGGCTGCGAATGAACCTGAAAGAGAGTCCGGTGTTTGAGAAAGTGAACGACGCACAAACCGTGCAGCCGGACACATCGCTGGGCTCCATGGTGAAAAGTAAATCCTTCTGGCTGGCGACCGGCCTGCGGTTTGGCCAGGCGGGCAACTCGGGTCTGATCCAGACGTTCCTGGCGGGGTATCTGGTCCAGACGCTGCTGTTCGATAAAGCCATCCCTACCGACGCGCTGATGATAAGCTCCATACTCGGGTTTATCTCCATTCCGCTGCTGGGCTGGCTTTCCGATAAAGTAGGGCGCCGTCTGCCGTACATTATCCTCAATATCTCCGCCATTCTTCTCGCGTACCCGATGCTCTCGATCATCGTCGATAAGAGCTATGCGCCGGGGACAATCATGCTTTCTATCATCGTTATCCATAACTTCGCCGTGCTGGGGCTGTTTGCGCTGGAAAATATCACCATGGCGGAGATGTTTGGCTCGCGAAATCGGTTTACCCGCATGGCTATCTCGAAAGAGGCGGGCGGTTTGGTGGCGGTGGGCTTTGGTCCGGTACTGGCGGGGATTTTCTGCAATATGACCGGCTCCTGGTGGCCGATCGTCGCCATGCTGGTGGCTTATTCCGCGATTGGGCTGGTCTCGGCGATCCTGATGCCGGAAGTGCGCGACCGTGATTTGAGCGCGGCGCAAGACGCAGCGGAGTCCGCACCAGAAGAGAGCGTGAGTTACGGCGCGGTCTCCTCGCGGCGCTAGTGGTTCATAACTTACGTGACCTGTCGCATAACTTTATCTTTATGTCACACCACATGAGTAAAAGTTAATATAAATCAAAATCTCAAACGGCAGTATCAGTATGGTTGATGGCAGTTATTTTTTTACCCCAGCTGCCATTCTAGTTGGTGTAGTCAGCAGGCGCTGCCGCTTCAGAGGAGCGGCAGCGATCCACGGCTTTCTAATTAACGAGTCTTAATCATGGAAAACACCTTATTACAGGCCAACGCGACGCTGCCTCAGTACGATCGCGACAGCCTTAAAGCACGCATTGTACATTTAGGCTTCGGCGCATTTCACCGCGCGCATCAGGCGATGTATGCCGACATTCTCGCGGCCGAGCACGGCAGCGACTGGGGCTACTGTGAGGTTAACCTGATTGGCGGCGAGCAGCAGATTGCCGATCTGAATGCGCAGGATAACCTCTACACCGTGGCGGAGATGTCTGCCGACGCATGGACATCCCGCGTGGTTGGCGTGGTCAAAAAAGCGCTGCATGCTCAGGTCGACGGACTGGAGAGCCTGCTGGCAGCGATGTGTGAACCACAGGTGGCGATTGTCTCGCTGACCATCACCGAGAAAGGGTACTGCCACTCGCCGGCGACCGGACTACTGATGCTCGATCACCCGTTTATCGTCGCCGATCTGCAAAACCCGCACCAGCCGAAATCTGCGCCGGGCGTGGTGGTGGAAGCGCTGGCGCGACGCAAAGCGGCGGGTCTGCCCGCGTTTAGCGTGATGTCCTGCGACAACATGCCGGAGAACGGCCACGTGATGCGCAATGTGACCTGCGCTTACGCCCGAGCGGTAGACGGCGAGCTGGCGGACTGGATCGAGGCTAACGTCACCTTCCCGTCAACCATGGTGGATCGCATCGTGCCGGCGGTCACTCCCGATACGCTGGATAAAATTGAGCAGCTGACCGGCGTGCGTGACCCGGCGGCGGTCGCCTGTGAACCGTTCCGCCAGTGGGTGATTGAGGATAACTTTGTGGCAGGACGTCCAGAGTGGGAAAAAGCCGGTGCCGAGCTGGTGTCAGACGTGATCCCGTTTGAAGAGATGAAGCTGCGCATGCTCAACGGCAGCCACTCCTTCCTGGCGTACCTGGGCTATCTGGCCGGTTACCCGCATATCAACGACTGTATGGCAGATGAGAACTACCGCCTCGCCGCGCATACGCTGATGCTTAACGAGCAGGCGCCCACGCTGAAAGTGAAAGGTGTTGATTTAGGTCGCTATGCCGATCTCCTGATTGCCCGCTACAGCAACCCGGCCCTGCGCCATCGGACATGGCAAATCGCGATGGACGGCAGCCAGAAGCTCCCGCAGCGTATGCTGGACTCCGTGCGCTGGCACCTGGTGCATCAGAAGCCTTTCCCACTGCTGGCGCTGGGCGTGGCAGGGTGGATGCGTTATGTTGGCGGCGTGGACGAGCAGGGTAACGCCATCGACGTGAGCGATCCGCAGCTGGCGGTGATTCAGGCGGCGGTGAAGGGAAGTGCGGAAGGGGAAAGTCGGGTTAACGCGCTGCTCGGCATTGAGGCCATCTTTGGTAAAGAGTTACCGCAGGAGCCGCGCTTCGTTGCTGCGGTGATGACCGCGTACCGGGCGCTGCTGCAAAAAGGCGCGAAAGCGACCGTGGCGCAGTACGTGTCTCAACGGTAATTCAGCACATGCCGCCGTGCGCGGCGGCATGGCTGCGCACAGCTTAGTGCATTCCCAGGCGAATCAGCTCGATCGGCTCGTACTTACCTTCGCATCCTTCCACTTCAACCGTTTTGCTGCGGCGCACCTGCGCGGCATCCAGCCCGTCGCTGTGGATCGCTTTAATCACGCCGGTTTTGCCCGTGCCGCTAATCATGACGCGGCTGCCGGTGGTGATTGCATTGCGGTTACGGTCGTATGTCATCATAGTATTTTCTCCTCTCTAACCTGTTCGTTACGGCGCTATTTCGGGTTATGCCGTTCACGGGGCATATAAATACGCCTGTCCGCGCTTCATGTTTTTGTTTTTGATCAAACTCACACTTTTTTCTTTATTACGTCGGGCGCTGACGGTTCAGGACGGTAATTTACAAAGTGGACCGTTATTTTCATTAATTGATAGTTTCGACAGGGAAGCGTTGAGGGTTGGTTTATATTTCCGATGTCATCCTGTGTGCAGGAAATAACCCTTTCATCGGAATAAGGAGTCAGGCTTATGTATAAGAACATTTTGATGCCTGTAGACGTGTTTGAAATGGATTTGAGCGACAAAGCGGTTCGCCACGCGGCAAGCCTTGCGAAGGCTGAAGGCGCGTCGATTACCCTGGTCAATATTCTGCCTGCCAGCAGCCGGTCTCTGCTGCGCGGTTTCAACGCCGATATTAAAAAATTTGAAGAGTATATGACCGCAGAATCCGGCAAGAAAATGAACGAGTTAAAAAGACTGTTCGATATTGCCCCTGAGAATATTCACAGCATGGTGCGTTTTGGCAACGTCCGGGATGAAATTATCAAGCTGAGCAAGGATGGGAAATATGATGCGAATGTCATCGGGTCGAAAAATCCGAGCATCTCCACGCATCTGTTGGGTTCAAACGCGGAATCTATTCTGCGCTACGCTACGATCCCGGTGTTAGTCGTTCGCTAATCACCTCGCCGCACCCGAAAGGGGCGGCGCATATTACTCTTCGCTAAACCACTCGCTATTTTCCTGACGAATAAGCTGCACGGATTCGCTAATTTCCTGCAGATGCAGCGTCATCGCTTTTTCCACACCGTCCGGGTCGTGTTTTTCCAGCGCGCTGAAAATATCATGATGCTGTCGGAGCAGCATTTCCGGCGGGGAGACGTGATCGAGGCTCATATAGCGCACGCGGTCAATGGTGGCCTTGATGTTCTCGATGGTGTCCCAAGCCAGCTGACAATCCGCGATCTGCGCCAGCTTCTGGTGGAATTCATCATCAAGCTGGAAGAAATCATTGAGCTGCTTGCGGTCAATCGCAATACGCTGCTGGTACAGGTTCTGCTCAAGCTGGTAACACTGGTTGTCGTTGATAAGCGTTGCGGCACGGCGCGCCACCGCGCATTCAATGGCCTGGCGAACGAAACAGCCGTTGCGTACCTGAGAGAGTGAAATTTTGTTCACGTAGCTGCCGCGCTGCGGGCGGATCTGAATCAGTCCGTTTTCAGCAAGCTTAATAAACGCTTCACGTACCGGCTGACGGGAAACGTCAAAACGCACGGAGACCTCTTTTTCAGAAAGCGGCGTTCCCGGTGGGATCAGGCAATGGACAATATCACGTCGCAAAATGCGATAGATTTGCTGATTAACGGGCTGGGTGGGATTGAGTTGCGATTCAGCGGCCATGAGTTGTCATTTCTCAGAGAGTTAGCCTGAACATACTACCATTCTTTTATAACCCGAAACAGACCCGGCCCGCAGGCCGGGAAGGGCGGATTTAGCCACGATGGACGCTAAGTCCGGCAAAACTCTGGCTGACGGGCATCATTTCCACGGTATTGATGTTGACGTGTTTTGGCAGCGTCGCCACCCACCAGACCGTTTCGGTCACATCTTCCGGCGTCAGCGCATTAGCATTTTCGTAGGTTTTGCCCGCTTTCGCGTCATCGCCTTTGAAACGCACGTTGGAAAACTCGGTGCCGCCCACCAGGCCCGGCTCGATATCGGTAACGCGAATGGCGGTGCCGTGCAGGTCGGTACGCAGGTTAAGGCTGAACTGGCGCACAAACGCTTTCGTCGCGCCATAGACGTTGCCGCCCGCATAAGGCCAGCTTCCGGCGGTGGAGCCAATGTTGATAATGTGGCCGCGGTTGCGCTCGACCATGCCCGGCAGCACCGCGCGGGTCATATAGACCAGCCCTTTGTTATTGGTGTCGATCATGTTTTCCCAGTCTTCCACGCTGGCTTTGTGTGCGGGCTCCATGCCCAGCGCCAGACCGGCATTGTTGACCAGCACGTCGATGGCGCGCCACTCGGCGGGCAGGTTGGCAATCATCTCTTCAATGGACGCGCGGTTACGCACGTCCAGCTGCGCGGTCAGGATGCTGTCGCCTAATTCGTCCTTCAGCTCCTGCAGGCGCTCCTGACGACGGCCCGTGGCAATAACCTTGTGCCCGTTGGCGACGAAGCGACGCGTGATGCTTTCACCAAAACCTGCCGTTGCCCCGGTAACTAAAATAATCATCTCACTGTTCCTCAACGCTTTTTGTGTTGTACTAACATAGCACGGCCGCAGAGGGTGCGTTAAGGCAACATTTGTATGACGGCGTTGCAGGGGATGACGGCCTGGCCTACTCTGGGAGGATACCCGTACTCAGGAGCGAAAGATGACGGCCACGAATCCCTTTTTTGAAATCAGCCTGCTGCCCTATCAGGCCCCCCATTTTGATGAAATCACCGACGATCACTATCGCCCGGCCTTCGATGAAGCGCTTCGCCAGAAGCGGGCGGACGTAGACGCCATTGTGTCCCAAAACGCTGCGCCGGACTTCAGCAACACCGTGCTGGCGCTGGAGAAAAGCGGCGCTTTGCTCTCGCGCGTCAGCAGCGTGTTCTTCGCCATGACCTCCGCGCACACCAATGCGTACCTGCAGGAGCTTGAGGAGCAGTTCTCCACCGAGCTTGCCGCGCTGGCAAACGACATCTGGCTGAATGACGTGCTTTTCGCCCGCGTGGAGAGCGTCTGGCAGGACCGTGCCGCGCTTGACGCCGAATCCCGTCGTTTGGTCGAGGAGACGTATCAGCGGTTTATTCTGGCCGGCGCGCGTCTCAATGAAACGGAAAAAGCCGAGCTGAAGGCGCTGAATACCGAGGCGGCGACCCTGACCAGCCAGTTTAACCAGCGTCTGCTGGCTGCCGATAAGACGAGCGGGCTGGTGGTGGATTACGCACACCAGCTTGACGGGCTCAGCGCCAGCGAGATTGCCGACGCGGCGCAGGCTGCCGCAGAGCGAGGGCTAAACAATCGCTGGCTGATCCCGCTTCTGAACACGACCCAGCAGCCCGCGCTTTCCGCGCTGCGCAATCGTCAGACCCGTGAAAATCTGTTCAACGCTGGCTGGACGCGCACCCAGGAAGGGGATGAAAACGACACTCGAGAGCTGATCCTCCGCCTTACGGCGCTGCGCGCCCGGCAGGCCCGCCTGCTGGGATTTGACGATTACGCCAGCTGGAGTGTCGCCGACCAGATGGCGAAAACCCCGGACGCCGCGCTGGCCTTTATGCGCGGCATTGTGCCCGCCGCCCGCGCCCGGGCAGAGCGCGAGCAGGCCGATATTCAGAAAGTGATTGATGACGAACAGGGCGGTTTCACCGTGCAGGCCTGGGACTGGGCCTTTTATGCCGAGCGCGTGCGTCAGGCAAAATATGCCCTCGATGAATCGCAAATCAAACCCTATTTTGCGCTCAATACCGTTTTGCACGACGGCGTATTCTGGGCCGCAAGCCAGCTATTTGGCATCAGCTTTGTGGAGCGCTTCGATATCCCGGTGTATCACCCGGACGTCCGCGTCTGGGAAATTTTCGACCACACCGGTGAGGGCATGGCGCTGTTTTACGGCGACTTCTTTGCCCGCGATTCCAAGCAGGGCGGGGCCTGGATGGGGAATTTCGTCGAGCAATCCTTCGAGCTAGCTGCCCGTCCGGTGATCTACAACGTCTGTAACTACCAAAAACCGGCTAACGGCGGCGTTGCGCTTCTCTCCTGGGATGACGTGATCACCCTGTTCCACGAGTTTGGCCATACGCTGCACGGTCTGTTTGCCAGCCAGCGTTTCGCCACGCTCTCCGGGACCAATACGCCGCGCGATTTCGTTGAATTCCCGTCGCAGATCAACGAACACTGGGCCAGCCATCCGCAGGTGTTTACCCACTACGCCCGCCATTACGAAACCGGGGAACCGATGCCGGAGGCGCTGCGTGAAAGCATGCTCAACGCGACCCATTTCAACAAGGGTTATGACATGACGGAGCTGCTGGCTGCCGCGCTGCTGGACATGAACTGGCACGGGATTAGCGAAGCCGTTTCGAGCGTTGACGCGTTTGAAGCGGCAGCACTGAAAAAAGAGGGGCTGGATCTGCCCGCCGTTCCGCCGCGCTATCGCAGCAGCTATTTTGCCCATATCTTCGGCGGTGGCTACGCGGCGGGATATTACGCCTATCTGTGGACGCAAATGCTTGCAGACGACGGCTACCAGTGGTTTGTCGAACAGGGCGGGTTGACGCGTGAAAACGGGCAAAAATTCCGCGAGGCGATTTTGTCCCGTGGTAACAGCACGGATCTGGCTGAACTGTATCGCAACTGGCGCGGGCACGATCCGAAAATTGAACCGATGCTGGAAAATCGCGGGTTGAGCGAATAGAGTCAGTCTCGTCAGAAAAAAGAACCGGGCTTTACGCCCGGTTTTTTATACGCCTGTAATCGCTTCAGCCAAAAAATGTCTTAATATACATTCTTTATAAATAAAATGGTGACGTTAAACGTCACTCCGGTCTGTATATTTAATTTACCGAGTTTAGGTAGTAAAAGAGTGAATGATTAATAATTTGATCTGGGTTAGAGAAATCAAATATTCTTTAGCCTCAGATTTTTAGCTATAAATTTTTGTTATTTTGTGCCGATAAATGAAAATGGCATAAAAATCGACGTAGTAGCAGTTAAGAAGGCGAAAGATGACCCTACCTCTGAACAATCCGGGCTTCACCGACACCGAGCCTTCTAAAGGCCTGATAAATAAAACCTTTACTTATATTGTAACGTTGTTGATAAGTATTTTTATTGCGGCAATAATTTCCCTGCTAATAATAAAAGAAAATGTGAATGAAATCAGCGACACGCACGATGAATTTTTGTTAAGGAAAGCTCTCGATACCCGCCAGGAAAGCATGCGAAGCCATTTGAAAGATAATGCCGAGTGGGGAGATGCTTACAAACATCTTCATCTGAACATTGACGTTCACTGGGCATGGGATAAGCAGAACCTGGGTAAGTCCCTGTATGACAACTTTGGCTACGAAGGGGTGTTTGTTCTCTCTCCGGAAGGAAGCACGCGATACAGCGTGGTTGACGGGAAGCTGAAGCTTCAGGATCTGGAGCGCTGGTTAGATAAATCCACAAAAGACCGTTTACTGCGTGAAACGAGCATCAAAAATGGATCGCCGGTTTCTTTGCTGACGCTTATCGATTCCGTGCCGGCCATTGTTTCTGCGCAATCGATAACGACGGGTGATGATTCGAGCGTGCAAACCCTGCCCGGAAAACCTTCGACATTGGTGTTTATAGACAAGTTAACGGCTAAAAAACTTCTCACGATTGGGCAGGATGCCGGTATCCAGAACGTTCGTACTTCTCCCGCTACAGTCACGTCTCAAATAAATAATCAGACAGAATTTACCTTAAGCACCCAGAATGGGGATGTGAAAATTATCTGGGACGGTGAAAATCCCGGCCAGGCGTTAATAATTTATTTTTTGCCATTACTCATTCTTTCAGTCGTTCTGACGGTATCGATGACGGTGATATTAATGCGTCATATTATGCACAAGGCGAGAATGCTTGATGAAAATACTTATCTCCTCGAGCAGGCGCGGTTGAATCTTATTACGAGTGAAAAACGTTTTCGGGACGTGAGTGAAACAACCAGCGACTGGTTCTGGGAAACCGATTTATCGTTAAGGATAACGTGGCTATCGGGGCGTTTCTCTACAATAACGGGATATGAAAATAGCGAATGGATAGGCCGCAGGTTGGATGAACTTTTTCCGTCGACAAGCGGATTATCACATGACTGCGCCAGGCAGCGGGACTTAACCGAACGCTTTGAATTTAAAAACTGCCCTTATACTCACGCGCAACAAACCACGTCATATTGCACGCTTCTGGCAAAATTTTCTGCTCAGCCTGATGGAACGGTGGTGTTGCGAGGCGCGGCAACCGACGTTTCTCAGGAAGTTGAAGCAACAAAACGCGTGGAGTTCCTGTCACGCCATGATGAATTAACCGGACTGCCGAACCGGTATCATATTAAGGAATTTCTGGCTGGCAAGTTAGCGAAAGAAGACCTTAACCATTATCCCTTTGCCATGATTTGCCTTGATTTAGACAAGTTTAAACCCGTCAATGATATTTTCGGGCACTCCACCGGCGATGCCCTGCTTGGCGAGGTCGCTTCACGTCTTAAAAATTGCGTTCGTCGAGGTGATTTTGTCGCACGCCAGGGAGGGGATGAATTTATGCTTCTCCTCGGCAACACCAGCCAGCAAGACCAGATTGAGGAGGTGTGTCGTCGCATCGTGCAAGAACTTAACCGTTCTTTCGCCATTGAGGGCAATGATGTGGCGATAGGCGTAAGCATGGGCATTGCGCTGGCTCCCCGGGATAGCAGCAGCGCAAACGATCTTCTACGCTACGCGGATATTGCGCTGTATCAGGCGAAACAATCCGGCAGAAACCGATGGGTCTATTATCGCCCGGATATGTCGGAAAAGTTGACCGAACGCAGGAAACTGGAATTAGAACTCAAGACCGCGATTCGCGAAGAACAGCTCTACCTGGTTTACCAGCCGCGTTATAACCTCAGGTATTCTACTATTGATGCCGTCGAAGCGCTGGTGCGCTGGCAGCACCCGGCTCGGGGGACCATAATGCCCGATCAGTTTATTCCGCTGGCAGAAGAAACCGGGCTGATTATTAGCCTGAGCAACTGGGTCATACGCAAAGCCTGTACGGAGACGAAAGACAAATTGCCGGGATTATCGGTCTCCGTCAATATTTCTGCTATCGAATTCCAGGCAAGCGATCTTGCCGAAAGGATAAAAGAGATCCTTCGCGAAACGGGGCTTGAACCCAACCGGCTGGAAATAGAAGTGACTGAAAACGTTACGCTTTCCGATCCTGAAAAAACCTTGCAGACCATGAAGTCTCTCAAAAAAATGGGCGTCCGAATTCTGATTGACGATTTCGGTACCGGCTATGCCTCTCTGAGCTATCTGCGGAAGTTTCAGTTTGACGGGCTTAAGCTCGACAAGAGCTTTATTTTTACCCTGGGGGACTCGCCGCAGAACCAGTCAGTCGTGGAGAAAATTATCGACCTGGGGAAAGCCTATTCCATGGCGGTAACGGCCGAAGGGGTGGAGACCGCCGAACAGCTGTCATTTCTTAAAAAAAATAAATGTGATGAAGTTCAGGGCTACTTGCTTGGAAAACCGGCCGCCATTACGGACTTAAATTTAAACGCCAACAGACTAAATCTTTAAATCGCGCTTTCACTCAGGGCAGCGTAAATGAAAAACCGGGCATGTCGCCCGGTTTTTTTATCTTACAACCAGCACAGGGCATTTCGCATGCCGAACCACTGCCGCAGCGTTCGAACCCAACAGATACGTCGATATGTCAGGTTTGTGGGAAGCGATGATAATCAGGTCGGCATCGATCGTGTCAGCGAGCTTAAGGATTTGATCCTTTGGAGATCCCGTCACGGCGTGAGTCTGTATCTTGTCGGGAGGAATTTTGAATTGCTTAACGATTTCATCCAGCTTCGCTAAGGCCGCGTGCTGGAACTCTTTCAGCTTCGGCATTTCTACCGAGTAGGCCAGGCCTAATGATGAATAATACGGAAGCGATGGAATAACAGTAAGAAAGTGAACTTTAGCTGTGTTAAGTGCTGTATGTGCCTGAACGAAGGGGATAACCATGTGCGTCAGGCTATCCTCCGAAATGTCAATTGGAACCAAAATTGAGTTATACATTTGTCCCTCCTGAGTGTTTTTCACACAATTCAGGGTAGACCGTTAATTTCAGGAAAACAGAGAGCAAGCTGTCATAACGGGGACAAATTTCGTTTATGTGATAGGCGTACAGTCGAACATGCCATGATCTCGTCAACGTGGCGTGACAACGAACAGGGGCATTCGGGGATGAATCTCTCCGCGTCACGGTCCGTTTTCTGCTAAACGCCAAAGCCTGAACCGGGCGTAACGCCCGGTTTAGTATTTATATTGCGTGAAAGCTGACGGACGCGATAATTTTATTCCCGCCCATATTCCCCATAATCAGATCGAGTAATTTTCGGTATTCCTCCCGGGTCATAACCTCCGCGCGAATTTCAGTTTTACCTTCTGTTTGCGCAGTAGCGGAATAAATCGCTTTCAGACTTAACGTCAACTCTTTCGCCATGTTTACGACGCTTTGCCGCACCGCATCTTCATGCTCATCATTACAGGTGATTTTAAGGACATAGCATTTTTCGCCTTCATGTAGCACGGGCAATTGATTAATTCGCTGCGCGGCTTCGCGAAGCAAAATGTTGGCGCAGAGAATAATTAGGCTGGCCATGGCGGCATTCCAGAACTGGCCTAATCCGCACAGCACGCCAATTCCGGCCGAGCACCACAGCGTTGCGGCGGTATTCAGACCACGAATATTCATTCCTTCACGCATAATGACGCCAGCGCCAAGAAAGCCGATTCCGGAGACAATCTGCGCTGCGATACGCCCCGGGCTATCAGGAGAAGTCGATACCGAACTTAAAATGAACACTGCTGCACCCGTGGCAACCAGTGCATTGGTACGGAGCCCGGCCATACGCTGGCGCCACTGTCTTTCCGCGCCAATAATTGCGCCCAGCAGCATCGCTGCGAGCAGATGAGAGATATAAGGGAACATCAGCCTGTCGCCTGTTAACGTTATTAAATAATAAGCGTCAGTGCTTTGCTAAGCACATCATAACGCCGTTTAAATGCTAAGCGTGTCAGGACAACGGTGGCGGAAAGAGTGAATGTGTAAACATGAACATCGCGATGCCCCACAAATTGAGCGGTTTTACTATTTCGGGATACAATCGCTTAAAGAGGATTGCTGCCCACCGTTTAAGGTAAGCAGCGAGAAAATTGCGCTAGCTTACCTTCGTATCGACTATAAAATAACTTTCCAACGAAGGACTCCTGTGAAAATTTATTGCCAGTATAGTCAGGGCCGATAATGAGTAAAGCGAAAAAACAGCCTCCGTTATGAATTGTTTAAGTTCGGAGGGCATGTTTTTTAAGACGTCACCTGATTTTCAAAAATACCCGGTATACTACATTTTCTTTTTTACAGGCGATAACAGACAAAGGCAGGCAGTATGTCTCTTCGTTCGCTGCGGGCATTATGCCTGACAAGTTTTTTCATTGCGGATGTCCGCGATGGCCTCGGTCCTTTTCTCGGTATTTTTCTGACCGAACGCCACTGGACCCCCGATGATATTGGCATCCTGATGACGGCAGGTGGGCTGGCGGGATTACTCGCTACGCTGCCGGCGGGATTCATCACCGACACCTCGCGCAGCAAGCGGACGGTGCTGGCGCTGGTGTGCCTGCTCATCACCCTTAGCACGCTCCTGCTCTGGTTTAGCCAGCAGAGCGCTGTTGTCGCCGTTTCGCAAATCGTCTCCGGTATCTGCGCGGCGTTTGTCGGGCCGCTGATCGCCGGAATTACGCTGGGGCTGACCGGCCAGAGCGGGTTCAGCGCGCAGATGGGCAGAAATGAGGCGTTCAATCACGGCGGCAACTTTGTCACCGCGCTGATTGCGGGCGGCATTGCCTGGTACTGGGGCGTCGGCGGGATTTTCCTGCTGATGACCTGTACCACGCTGTTAACGCTCTGCGCGCTGCTTGCCATTCGCAACGGAGATATCGATAACGACGCGGCGCGCGGACTCTCTTCTTCAGCGAGCCTGCCGGTTCCCGGCTTTGCCGTGCTGATTAAAAACCGGGCGCTGTTTGTGACCGGACTGACGCTGCTGCTGTTTCACCTGGCGAATGCCGCTCTGTTGCCGATGCTGAGCATGAGGGTGGCCGCGGCTCCCGCCTCGATCAACCCCGGTTTGTACGCGGCGGCCACCGTCATTATCTCGCAGGCCGTGATGATCCCCGTCGCCATCTGGGTCGCCCACCGAATAGACCGCTACGGCTACTGGCGCTTGATTATGCTGGCGCTGCTGGTGATGCCGGTGCGCGCGGGGCTGGCAGCATTCACGGACGCGCCGTTAATGATGATCCCGGTACAAATCCTCGACGGGCTGGCCGCAGGGATCCTTGGGGTTGTGGTTCCGTCGTTTATCGTGGTGCTGTTGCGCGGGAGCGGGCACGTCAATGCCGGGCAGAGCGTGGTGATGCTGATGCAGGGGGTTGGGGCATCCATGAGCCCGGCGTTAACCGGCACGATTGCGGGTCATTACTCATTTGCGGCGGCATTCAGCGTCCTGAGCGCGATTGCGCTGGTGGCCGTCCTGCTATGGTGGTGCTTTGCGCACCGGGCCTGGGAAACAGACAGTACACCGGGTGGAGCATAGCCGCCACCCGGCGTCACGCTTATGCCAGTTCGTTAGGGCACGCTTCACCCTTTTCCAGCTGCTGCAGGTTACCCAGCGTGGTTTCCGAAATGCTGATCAGCGCTTCGGCAGTCAGAAACGCCTGGTGTCCGGTAAACAGCACGTTATGACAGGCTGACAGGCGGCGGAACACGTCGTCCTGGATCACATCATTCGATTTGTCTTCAAAGAACAGATCGCGTTCGTTTTCATACACGTCCATTCCCAGCGCGCCAATTTTCTGGGTTTTGAGCGCTTCGATAGCGGCCTGAGAGTCAACCAGCCCGCCGCGGCTGGTGTTGATGATCATCACGCCATCTTTCATCTGGTCAAACGCCGCCTGGTTAAGCAGGTGGTAGTTCTCCGGCGTCAGCGGGCAGTGCAGGGAGATCACGTCAGACTGCGAGAACAGGGTTGGCAGGTCGACGTACTCCACGCCCAGATCCAGCGCAGCGGCGCTTGGGTACGGATCGAACGCCAGCAGACGCATGCCGAAGCCTTTCAGAATACGCAGGGCGGCGACGCCGATTTTACCGGTGCCGATCACGCCCGCGGTTTTGCCGTACATGGTGAAGCCGGTCAGCCCTTCCAGCGAGAAGTTGGCGTCACGGGTACGCTGATAAGCGCGGTGAATACGACGGTTGAGCGACATCATCATGCCAATCGCATGTTCAGCGACCGCTTCCGGGGAGTACGCCGGGACGCGCACCACCTTCAGACCCAGCTCTTTCGCCGCGTCAAGGTCCACGTTATTAAAGCCCGCGCAGCGCAGGGCGATATATTTCACGCCCTGTTTTTTCAACTCTTCCAGCACCGGACGACTGCCGTCGTCGTTAACAAAAATGCAGACGCCTTCACAGCCGTGCGCCGTTTTGGCGGTTTTTTCGGACAGCAGAAAGTCGAAAAATTCAAGCTCAAACCCGTAAGCCTCGTTAACATGTTGCAGATACTTTTTGTCGTACTGCTTTGTGCTATATACCGCGAGTTTCATAAGACTTTCTCCAGTGATTTTGCATTCACGTTAGCATGATTAAAATTATCTTACAATTTCTAAAATATTATTGAATTCAATAAGTTCTATCAATTATTCTAGAGCATATGTGCACTCTAACTCCATGATATTCATATCCACCGATTTCTTAAGCGGGATTGACACCCGCGATATGTCTGCTTGTTTTACTCTAAGGGTGCTATGGGGGAGACTAAAGTCACAACAAGTGCGTATGTTTGGGTAAGTGGTTTCCCAATGCTTGAAAATGTGACTACCTTTAGCTGTTAAAATGACGTAGCTCTTTGAATGTACTAACATTGAAGGTAGTATTACTACTATCATTTTAAAATGACAGGGAGACCGAATGTACAACCATAATCGGGATAAAAGTCATTTCGAAGAGAAAGTCTTAGAGATTGAAAATCTTGCGCAGCGAATTGCCACAAAGCATTTGCTTTATGGTACCGCTGGTATGTTTTTCGAAACTCAACAACTTGTTGCTCACCTGAGAAGGGAGATCCAGTCGCATTGCTTGACCTGGTCAGGCGGGATTCAATTACTTGATGAACAGATACATCATCTTAAGGAACAGGATGATTTACTCACCTTCAATAAAGCTAAGTTATTTATTGTTGTTGAAAAAAACCGGACAACAACGACGACTTTAGCGCTTAAACAGATCGGTTTCGTTGCCGGTGGGGCGCAAGTGTATGGGGGCGCTAGTTTATGCGTCGGTTCGCTGGGTCTGGCCTGTGCTGCGTATGGTGCACCTATGATTACTCATGGGCTAAACAACATGTATGAAAATGGATACTATCTTCTTTATCGTGAAGATCGGTCTGGCACGCTAAGAGATGCTTATCGTTACGCAGCAGCGAAACTCGGCTATGGGGATAATGAAGCTGATATTGTCTATGGTGCAGTTGATATCTCTTTATCAGCCTATGGCGCGGGCAGGAGAGTACTGGCTCCCAGAGAAAAATCCTGGAGTCTGTTTCGCAACATCGAATCTGATTATATCAGAGGATGGCAAGAGGCTTCTAAAACAGCGATGGCTCTGGATTTAACCAGTGGAAGCGTCACAGGTTGGCAGATGTACCAGATAGCTAAAGAGAATTAATTATGTCGGAACAATTCGAGTTGTCATTAACCCCACCGATTCTACCTGCCGTATGCTATTTTATTGTATCTATTGTCATTTTTTTCTTGTTGTATCTCGGGAAACTCAAGGTCAACAGGCTTCATAAATATCCTCTGTTCATTGCCTATACGCTATTTGTGATAGCCATCGCAGCCATTCAAATTAACGTTTTTGCCAACGGCTATGAGTTTGTTAGCGGTTTTTTACATATTGATTTTGATCCCTGGCGGTACGACTCGGTGTATTGGGGGTCATTGATATTCGCCATGCTTTACCTGCTGGCAATGCCACGGAATAGGTATTAATGTCGCGAATCTGCTCTGCGATTATTCTTGAACTTATGCGTAACCAATTGAACCGAAGCTATATTCTTTAGGTTACGCATAGCAAAAAATTACCGCTTACTATTACAGCATCTATTCTTAACTTGGCGTCAACTTCAACTGACTGGCTAAACATGCGACAATGATCGGCACTGCCGGCTTAATTCTTTCGCTAAATCAGGATATTAACTGCCCATGAAGGGTAAATACAAAGCCGCTCTTGCGCTTTTACTGCTGTTCATATTGTTGCCGCTGACGCTGCTGATGACGCTCGCTCAGTGGGTACCGACGCTCGCCGGGATTTGGCTGCCCGTCGGGACGCGCATCGCTTTCGAAGAGAGTCCGAAACTTACCCGCCACGCGCTGGCGATCCCCGATCTTCGCTATCTGGTGGAAGATTGCGAAATTGCCCGTATCGAAAACGTGACGCTGTCACATCCGAGCCGCTGGAAGCTGGATATCGGCGCGCTGGATCTTAACTCCGTCTGTCTGAGCAAAATTCCCCAGTCTGCGCCCTCAACGGTCGCCCCCAAAACGCTGGCCCAGTGGCAGGCGGTATTACCGAATACCTGGATCACGGTTCACCGTCTGACGCTGTCGCCCTGGCAGCAGTGGCAGGGCGAGCTGCATGCGTCGCTGACGCCGTCCATTCAGGAGATCGCCTATAAAGGCGAACAGGTCAGCATTAAAGGCACGCTTCGCGGCCAGACGCTCTCGGTCAGCCAGTTCGATGTTCAACTCCCGGACCAGCCGCAGCCGATTAAGCTGGTGGGCGAGTTTACCTTGCCGCTGGTGCCGGACGGCGTGCCGGTGAAAGGCCACGCGGTCGCGACCTTTAACGTGCCACAGTTAACGTCTTTGGTCGATGCCGATCTGGACTGGGAAGACAATCAGGGACAGCTGGTGGTGATGGCGCGGGACAACCCCGATCCGCTGCTCGACCTGCCGTGGCAGATCACGGCGGAACAGCTGAACATCAGCGACGGGCGCTGGAACTGGGATCTTTCGGGTATGCCGCTGAGCGGTCGCGTTTCGCTTCGTGCCGACAACTGGCAGCAGGGGCTGGATAAAACCACCCTGACCGGACGGCTGAACGTGCTGACCCAGGGTGACGCGGGGAAAGGCAACGCGGTACTGAATATTGGGCCCGGCAGGCTCAGCATGGAAAACAGCGACATGCCCCTGCATCTCAGCGGCGAGGCGAAGCTAAACGATCTTATCCTTTACGCCAAATTGCCCGCAACGCTGACCGGCAGCCTGTATGAACCGCAGCTGGCCTTTGAGCCGGGCGCGCTGCTCCGCTCGCGCGGGCGCATCATTGACTCACTCGATATCGATGAAATCCGCTGGCCGCTGGCGGGCGTGAAGCTGACGCAGAAGGGCGTGGACGGGCGTCTACAGGCGATTCTGCGCGCCCATGAAAACCAGATGGGCGATTTTGAACTCCACCTGGACGGCCAGGCCAACGACTTTTTACCCGACAACGGCCTGTGGCAGTGGCGCTACTGGGGGAAAGGCGGTTTTACGCCGATGCATGCCCGCTGGGACGTCGCCGGGAAAGGCGAGTGGCGCGACAACGTGATTGAGCTGACGGCGCTCTCCACCGGTTTTGACAAGCTCCAGTACGGTACGATGGAGGTCAGCAAGCCGCGTCTGGTGCTGGATCAACCTGTGCGCTGGTTGCGTGACCCCGAAAAACCGGCCTTCAGCGGCGCGCTGTCGCTCAATGCCGGGCAAACCCTGTTCTCCGGCGGCAGCGCGTTGCCGCCCTCGGTCCTGACCTTCAGCGTCGACGGCACCGACCCGACCATTTTCCAGTTTAAGGGCGACCTCCATGCGGACAAAATCGGCCCGGTACAGGTGAACGGTCGTTGGGATGGCGTACGTCTTCGCGGGCAGGCCTGGTGGCCGAAACAATCGCTCACCGTGTTCCAGCCTTTGATTCCGCCGGACTGGAAAATGACGCTGCGCGACGGGGAGCTTTACGCTCAGGTCGCCTTTTCGGCGGCGGCCGATCAGGGCTTTGAAGCGGGCGGGCACGGCGTGCTGAAATCCGGCAGCGTCTGGATGCCGGATAACCAAATTAACGGCGTCGATTTTGTGCTGCCGTTCCGCTTCAGCGAGGGAACCTGGTCTCTCGGCACGCGCGGTCCGGTCACGTTGCGCATAGGTGAAGTGGAAAATCTGGTGACCGCGCGCAACATTACCGCCGATCTACAGGGGGACTATCCCTGGACGGAGGATAATCCGCTGCTGCTCACTAACGTGAAGGTGGAAACCCTCGGCGGGAAGATCACCATGCAGCAGCTTCGGATGCCGCAGCACGATCCGGCCCTGCTGCGCGTGGACAATATCTCCTCCAGCGAGCTGATCGGCGCCGTCAATCCGAAGCAGTTTGCCATGTCGGGGCCGGTTAGCGGGGCGCTGCCGTTCTGGCTGGACAATGAAAAATGGATCATTAAAGATGGCTGGCTGACCAACCCGGGGCCCATGACGCTGCGCATCGACAAAGATACGGCAGACGCCATCGTGAAGGATAATATGGTTGCGGGCGCGGCGATTAACTGGCTTCGCTATATGGAAATTTCGCGTTCGTGGACGAGAATCAATTTAGATAACCTGGGGGAATTAACCATGCAGGCGACCATCAAGGGGACCAGCCGGGTGGATGGCAAAAGCAGCTCCGTCAACCTGAACTATACCCATGATGAGAATGTCTTTACCCTCTGGCGCAGCCTGCGTTTTGGGGACAACCTGCAAACCTGGTTTGAGCAACACACGGCGATACCTGCTCCCCGCAGTTCGACTGGCAAGGAAAGTGAGGAACAACAATGAAAAAGATGGCTGGTGCGCTCACCGTTGCCGCGCTACTGACCGGCTGTACGCCGCGCATTGAAGTCGCTGCGCCAAAGGAGCCGATTACCATCAATATGAATGTCAAAATTGAACATGAGATCCATATCAAGGTCGATAAAGACGTTGAAACTCTGCTGAAATCGCGCAGCGATCTGTTCTGAGGATGCCATGAAACGATTAGCTCTGATTTTACTGGCGCTGGGGATGAACGTGCAGGCGGCTGCGCTGACCTTAAACGATGCCCGGGCGCAGGGGCGCGTGGGGGAAACCCTGAGCGGCTATCTTGCCCCGATTCAACAGGACGCGGAAACGCTGGCGCTGGTCAATCGTATCAATGCGGCGCGCGCGGAAAACTACCAGAAGCTGGCTGACAGCAATAATTTGCCGGTCGATGAAGTGGCTAAAATGGCCGGTCAGAAACTGGTTGCCCGCGCGCAGCCGGGCGAATACGTGAAGGGAATTAACGGAAAATGGCTCAAAAAGTAGTTAGCGGTAGCGCCTGCGGTATTCACCCGGCGAGACGCCAAAACGCTGCTTAAACGCCGTAGAAAAATGGCTATGGTCGGTGAACCCCCAGCTGTAGCCAATACCCGCCAGCTTTTCATCATCACCGGTAGATTGCAGTGCCTGCGCGCAGAGATCCAGACGACGGTTTTTGATGTACTGCGCCACCACTAGCCCCTTCTCGGCAAACATGCGGTAAAGGCTGCGCACGGACATGCCGCTCTCGGCGGCAATCCATTCCGGGCGCAGCGATTCAGACTGAATATGGTCGTCAATCAGCGCCACTACGTGCTGGAACTGGCGCTCCTTGCGCGGCTGAATGATTTCACGCTGCTGGAATGCGGGGCGCAGCAGGCAGATCATCGCTTCGAGCGCCGCTTCGTTTTCGCGGTCACTCAGGTCGGCATTGCTCATGCTCTCCATCAGCAGGCGATGGCTCAGCTGTACCGTGGGCAAGGTGCGGGAAAGGGCGGTCGCGCAGCTTATCTCCTGGAAGCGACACTGCTGCTCAATAATCTGACGGGGAACCAGCAGCGAAATCTGGCGGGATTTCTCCCGCCAGTTGATCGAGCAGGGACGCGACGCGTCAATCAGCGTGATATCACCGGTTCTGAGCAGCGCGCGACGGTCATCCTGCTCAATTTCCGCGCTGCCTTCGAGCTGGAACACGGTATAGAACCAGGCATCGTTACTCTGAGCGATCTCCTGACGGGAGCGGAACAGGTTTACGCCGCCTGCGGTCACGGTGCTGAGCTTCAGGCTGCGCGCATAGCTGGTCTCCAGCTCGCCGAAGAATTTCCCCCCGGTGGGCTGCGCGTTAAAACGCCCGCAAACCTGGTTAATTTGCGCCAGCCACTGCTGATACTGGTCCTGCTCGCTTGCACACGCCATCGTTTCTCTCACTGCACCGTCAACGTTTTCGCATTGTTGCATTTGTGTTGCATTTTGTCAGAGCTATGAGGCTGACTATAGGAAAGAACACTCACCGGTAACAGCGATATAAGCGGCAATTATCGCGATTTGCGGAGCCTGTCACAGGTGGCAAAGCGAATGTCACAGAGACAAAAGCGAGAACGCAAAACCCCACTTAGACTGGATGGAGACCCTGCGAAGAATAACGAAGGAGTATCCTATGTCTGAATCACAGGTGGCCATTCAGCCTGCCGTACAACAATTTTTAGACCGACAGCATGGCCTGTGGATTGAAGGGCGTCAGGCCGCGTCGGACAGTGAAAAGCGGCTGAACGTCTTCAACCCGGCCACGGGCGAGGTCATTGCCTCGACTGCCGATGCCAGCGTCGACGACGTTGACCGTGCCGTCATGTCCGGCTGGCGCGCGTTTGTCGCCCGCAGCTGGGCCGGAAAACTGCCGGCGGAGCGCGAGCGGATCCTGCTTCATTTCGCCGATTTGGTCGAGCAGCACAGCGAAGAGCTGGCCCAGCTTGAAACGCTGGAGCAGGGCAAATCCATCAACATTTCCCGCCTGTTTGAAGTCGGCTGCACCCTGAACTGGATGCGCTATACCGCCGGGCTGACCACCAAAATTACGGGTAAAACCCTCGACCTTTCCATTCCGCTGCCGCAGGGCGCCCGCTATCAGGCGTGGACGCGTAAGGAGCCGGTTGGCGTGGTGGCCGGGATTGTGCCCTGGAACTTCCCGCTGATGATCGGGATGTGGAAAGTGATGCCAGCGCTGGCCGCGGGCTGCTCTATTGTCATCAAGCCGTCAGAGACCACGCCGCTGACCATGCTGCGCGTGGCGGAACTGGCCAGCGAAGCGGGCATCCCGGACGGGGTGTTCAACGTGGTGACCGGGAGCGGCGCGGTGTGCGGCGCAGCGCTGACCTCGCATCCGCATATTGCAAAGGTGAGCTTTACCGGCTCAACGGCGACGGGTAAGCAAATCGCCCGCGCGGCGGCGGACACGCTAACCGGGGTGACCCTGGAACTGGGCGGGAAAAACCCGGCCGTTGTACTGAAAGACGCGGACCCGGCGTGGGTGATCGAAGGCCTGATGACCGGCAGCTTCCTGAACCAGGGGCAGGTGTGCGCGGCGAGCTCGCGCATCTATATTGAAGCGCCGCTGTTTGACACGCTGGTCAGCGGGTTTGAGCTGGCGGTGAAATCCCTGAGCGTCGGGCCGGGCATGTCGCCGGAAGCGTTTATCAACCCGCTGGTGTCGCGCGCGCACTGCGACAAGGTGCAGACCTTCCTTGACGAAGCGAAGTCGCGCAGCGCGGAGCTAATCGTCGGTAACCGGGGGCCGGAAGGCAAAGGCTATTACGTTTCGCCTACGCTGGTGGTGAACCCGGATGCCTCACTGCGCCTGACCCGCGAAGAGGTGTTTGGCCCGGTCGTCAACCTGGTGCGCGTTGCCGACGGGGAAGAGGCGCTCCAGCTGGCAAACGACACCGAATATGGCCTGACGGCCAGCGTCTGGACGCAGAATATCAGCAAGGCGCTGGAGTACACCGACCGGCTGCAGGCGGGCACCGTCTGGGTGAACAGCCATACGCTGATTGACGCCAACCTGCCGTTCGGCGGCATGAAGCAGTCCGGCACCGGGCGTGACTTTGGCCCGGACTGGCTGGACGGCTGGTGTGAAACCAAGTCGGTTTGCGTGCGGTATTAAAAAACAAGCCGGGTGGCGGCTACGCTTTACCCGGCTTGATTTACAGCGACCACCGATCCCGCCCGGCCTCTTTCGCCCGGTACAGCGCCGCATCGGCGCGGGCGATGATCTCGGTGCCCGCTAACCCTTCCGCCATGCTTGCAATTCCCATGCTCACGGTGACACGATCGCTAACGGTTGACGCGCTGTGCGGTATAGCTTCTGTGCGCAGGCCGTCCTGAATACGTAAGGCCACCTTTTCAGCGATGTTTTCCGGGCAGTTAAACAGGATCACCACAAACTCCTCGCCGCCGTAGCGTGACACCACGTCGTCAGGCGTGCGCACCGACTGCTTCAGCACCCGCGCTACGCGCGTCAGGCAGTCGTCACCCGCCTGGTGCCCGTAGGTGTCGTTGTAGCGTTTGAAATAGTCGATATCCAGCATAATCACCGAGAAGGTTTTTTTCTGCTCAACCGCGTTCTCCAGCACCACCTCCATTTTCCGGCGATTGGCGGTTTTGGTTAACGGATCCTGATGCGCCAGCGCATCCAGCCTGGAGATCAGCAGCTGATTTTGCTGGTTACGTCGCCAGGCCTCGTCAAACCAGCTCAGCAGGATGAAACGCCCGCAGATCAGGATCAGCGAAAACACGCTCCAGATAACAAAAAAGTGAAGGTTGAGGCCATCGTTCCGTATCCAGCTTGCTACCGGCAGGGTGATCCAGAGCGGGAGCACAAAGGCGAGAAGTCCTTCAGGATAAAAATAGAGCGCCGTTAAGCCGGCGAGTAATAAAATGACGCACAGCGGCCAGACGTGCGGGAGCAGCAGCTGGGTGATAAACCAGAAGCAGGAGACCGACCAGATGGCGCTGCAGATAAACAGCACCACGCTGATGCCGGCGATGCGCCGCCAGGCCATCAGGATCAGCGCAGCTGAGAGAATGATAATGCCGAGCATGGAGGCATCGACCATTCTCGTCAGCTGCGGCGAGTGGGGATAAAGGGGATCGCTGGTATTAAGCAGGACGTGGCGAAGCAGAATCATCACCGCGAAGCTGATATTAACGAAGGCCAGCCACGGCAGGTTCATCGCCAGCCCGTGCATAACCATAGCATGGCGCGTTGGCCAGGTTGCCCGTTCAAGTGTCGGTTTTTTTCTTTTTTCCATAAAGCCCTTTCCCGTCCGGGGGATAAATCATGCAGGTGAGATATCAGTAACTATAAGCAAGCCAGGACGATCCTCAAATCCAGAGGCAAAAAAAACCGGGCATTGCGCCCGGTGCGTTATTTATTTCTGTTCGTCTTTCTTCTTCCCGAGCGTTGGCGTCTCATCGAAGAAGTTCCACGGTTTAAGCAGGGTATGCACCCATTCTGTCGGCATGATCGGCCACTCTTCCGCGCGGGCGACATGGGTGGTGCCGGTGGTCATCCAGACCACGTCATCCCGATCGTTGAGCGACTCGTTATCCTTGCTGTACTGCCCCAGGCCCGTGTCGTGTACGGAGCGGTTCGGGAATTTTCCTTCCGGGTAGAGCTCATCCGGGTGGTAACGAGTCACCCACAGCTGTTTGTCCATAAAGCTCAGGCGATGGTAAATCCACTCGTCCGGGGCAAATTTCGCGCCGGTTGCCACCGGGTGCGTACCGCCCGCGTAAGGGATAATCTGGTACGAGACCGGGTTGCCCATGCGGTTCTCTTTACCGGTGTTGCTCAGCAGCCGAATGGTGCCCGGGTCGAATTTCTGCGCCGCCTGCTGCTCGGTATCAATATCGTACTGATTGATCTGCATGGTGCTGGTGCGCGGGCCCCCGGCGGTATTCGGCTTCACTTCCGGATCCATCGCCACCAGCTTGTTATTGATGCCGTCCACGTCCATATCAAGACGGAAGTTGTAGATGTGCTGGTGCGTGGTGCCCACGATGTTATGGTCGATCAGCGTGCCGTATTTGGTGTCGTCTTTGGCGGTGGCGTCGTGCATGGTTTTCGCCTGAACGCCTTTCACCGCCTCGATACCCGTCGCGCCGGCATCAATGCCGATGGTGCCATTTTCATGGAACACCCAGTCAAAGATGTAATCGTAGTTGCCCACGGTACTCACCCAGCGCACCACCAGCTCGCGGCGCTCGGTGCTGACGTTTGGCTGGCCCATCTCCTGATGCTTGTATTCCGGCCCCGCGTAGCGTTCGAAAATGGCGATCGCGCGCGGGATCTCCATCGGCGCGCCGGTGTAGTCGGGAATGGTTTCATTGAGCATCACGGCGTTGGACGGCACGTCTTTACCGCGTACCAGCGGTGAGGTCAGGGTGCCCATACCGTAGTCGCCGGAATCCAGATAGGCTTTAAAGTACCAGCCCACGTCCGGATCGCCATAAGGGACGATCATGCCGCCGAGCGACCCCTGATACATAATCTGGCGCTTTTTGCCGTTGTCGTTATAGGTGACGGTTGAAATCATCGGACCGACGCGGGAGTCCAGGCTCAGGTGGAAATCCCAGTTCTGCCAGTGCACCATATCGCCGGTGATGGTGTAGTTCTTGCCTTCCGGCTCAGTGATGTTAAGCGGTTTTTTCGGCGTCTCAACGCGGTCGCGGCCATCATAGGGACGCGGGGTCATGGGAACCGGAACAACGGCGCCTTCTTCAATCTTCTGGATCTTTTTCTGTTCAAGATCGACCACGGCCACCAGGTTTTCAATCGGGTGCGCCCAGTAGTTGCCGTCGCCCACGTCCAGATAGCTCACCACCTTCAGCAGGCGATCTTCCTGCTTCAGGCCGTCTTTACCGTCGAAATAGCCGACGGTCAGCGGCGTGGTAATCACTTTTTTCGGGTCGGTGATACCGTGTTTTTTAAGCACTTCGGCGAACTCGGTGCTTTCGTTGATGATCTGCTGAACCGCGGTGAAATCATCCAGCAGCACCATGCCGTGCGCGTCTTTTACCGGTTCCCAGCGCAGGATTTTTTTATCCTTCAGGTCCACCACGCTTTCGATAACGTGCTTGCCATCGAGCATGACGATCTTCGCCTGACGCGGGGCATCCACTGCCGTACCGTTAAGCACAAAGTCCCACACTTTGGCTTTCTCCGGCTCTGCCAGGGCGATCTGGGTAAAGCGGGTATTCGGTTTAAAGTCCGCGGAGGCTTTCACAATCTCAACGGCCTGCTTAATTTCGTCCGCCGTTAGCGCGTTTAACGGGTGAGGGCGTTTTTCTACCTGGAAGGTCTGGTCAAGGCCGGACTGGAAAACGTCGTTGATGAAGGTATCGGAAATAAAGGCTTTCTTGCCTTTCATCACCACCGGCACCTCAAGCCTGAGGGTTTTACCGTTGACGATGGCGGTTTTTGCGCCCGGTTTGACCTTCACAAAGGCACCGTCTTTCGCAATGGTGAACATCTGTGCGTAATCATCCCACTGAACGTCCGCGCCAAAGTCCTGCAGCGTTTTGTCCATCGGGACCATATGCGCCTCACTGCCGTGGGCGAAAACAGGGGATTGCCAGGCGCAACACAGCGCAACGGCCATGGCCAGCGCCGTTCTACGGGCAGAAAAAGAAGAATTGCTTCCCATCGTAGACCTCATCTTGTTGTGTTTATACCCGTCATACTTCAAGTTGCAGGTGCTTTGGCTGCACTCACTCACCCCAGTCACGTACTTATGTACGCTCCCGGGGATTCGTTCCCTTGCCGCCTTCCTGCAACTCGAATTATTTAGGGTTTATTGTGTTGTGACAGCCTTATCCTGACAGGCCTATGAGAAAAGCGTTTGCCTGCATCTGCCAGGTTATTTGCCAGTCTTGCCAGGTTAAAAAAAGAGCGGGGATAAATCACATGCGCGTGCAGAACAATCCCCTCTCCCCTTTGGGAAGAGGGTCAGGGTGAGGGGCGTTAGCTGAAATCACCCTGCTGGCGCGCCACCAGCGTCAGGATGGAGTAGAGCGCCACGGCCTGCTGGTGCTGGTTGAAGATCTCAACCGCCCATTCCACCACGCCGGTCGGTTTTTCCTCGGCGGTACGCTGTTTCTTCAGCGTTTTACGTTTGCAGGTCAGACGCACCTGAATGGTATCGCCCGGCTTAACCGGCTCGATAAAGCGCAGGTTCTCCATGCCGTAGTTGGCAATAACCGGCCCGACGCCCGCGTCGACAAACAGTCCTGCCGCGGCGGAAATCAGGAAGTAGCCGTGCACCACGCGCTCGCCAAAGATCGATTCTGCCGCGCCAATCTTGTCCATATGGGCGTAGAAGTGGTCCCCGCTCAGGCAGGCAAAGTTGACGATGTCCGCTTCCGTCAGGGTGCGGCGCGGCGTCAGCAGGCTGTCGCCCGGCTGCAGTTCCTCAAAGTATTTGCGGAACGGATGCACGCGATCCTCCTGAACCGTTGCGCCCCGCACCCACTGCTTGCCAATGGCCGCCAGCATGGTCGGACTGCCCTGAATCGCGGTGCGCTGCAGGTAGTGCTTCACCGCGCGCAGGCCGCCCAGCTCTTCGCCGCCGCCCGCGCGGCCCGGGCCGCCGTGCACCAGCTGCGGCAGCGGGGAGCCGTGGCCGGTAGACTCTTTTGATGATTCCTCGTTAAGGATTTGAATGCGCCCGTGGGCGCGCGCCGCGCCGGCAATAAACTGGCGGGCAATGTCCAGGTCTGCGGTGACCAGCGTACCCGCCAGGCTACCGCCGCCCGCGCGGGCAAGCGCCATCGCGTGCTCTGAATTGCGATACGGCATCAGCGTCGCTACCGGGCCGAAGGCTTCAGTTGAATGCACCGCCGGGGTTTCGTCCGGCTGCGGGCAGAACAGCAGGGTCGGTGGGAAGAACGCGCCAGCGGAGTGCGGATCCGCTTTGCCACCCAGACGGATCTGGCAGCCTGCGGCGATAAGTTGATCCACTTTCTCCTGCACGTCGGCGCGCTGTTCGGCATTCACCAGCGCGCCCATCTTTACCCCGTCCTGCGCCGGGTCGCCCACCACCACTTTTTCCAGCCGGGCAATCAGCGCCTGGCTCACGGCATCAATCTGGTTTTGCGGGACGATAATTCGGCGAATGGCCGTACATTTCTGCCCGGCTTTCGCGGTCATCTCGCGGACCACTTCCCGGACGAACAGGGCAAACTCCGGCTGGTCCGGCGTAACGTCTTCCCCCAGCACGCAGCAGTTCAGGGAGTCGGCCTCCATGGTGAACGGAATCGAATTCGCCACGATATTTGGGTGCACGCGCAGGCTTTGCCCGGTGCTGGCGGAGCCGGTAAAGGTCACCACGTCCTGGCTGTCGAGCTGGTCGAGCAGATCCCCCGCGCCGCCGCAGATCAGGCTGATGGTGCCGTCCGGCACCAGGCCGCTGTCGACGATGGATTTCACCATCGCCTGGGTTACCTGTGCGGTAGCGGTAGCGGGTTTGATGATGGCGGGCATCCCGGCAAGCCAGGTCGGCGCCAGCTTTTCCAGCATCCCCCAGCAGGGGAAGTTAAAGGCATTGATGTGTACCGCCACGCCGGATTTGGAGGTCAGGACGTGGCGCGCCGCAAAGCCGCCTTCTTTCGACAGCGGGATTAACTCATCTTCCGGCCACAGGGTGTCATCCGGCAGCTCGCGGCTGCCCAGGCTGGCGTAGGTGAAGAGGGTGCCGATGCCGCCTTCAATATCTACCCAGCTGTCCGCCTTCGTCGCGCCCGTCTGGGCGGACAGGGCATAAAACGTCTCTTTCTCGCTAAGCAGGTGCTTTGCCACCGCTTTCAGCATGGCAGCGCGTTCAATAAAGGTCATCTTATGAAGCGCTTCGCCACCGCGCTCAATCGCGTAGCGACGAGCGGCCGCCATATCCAGCCCTTCGCTGGTGACTTCCCACAAGGCTTCGCCGCTGATGGCGTGATGAATGGCGCGTTCGCGGCCCCGGCCAGACTGCCAGGTACCGGATAAGAAGCTGGCTAACTGCTGCATCGCTTATCTCCAAATGTTACGTGATTTACTCATTAATAGTTTGATCGTGAATCATAAAAATCAAGCTGAGTTTTAATGAATTGTTAACATTGTGATCTGGCTGGATGAATCGCATCGCCTGAAGACGCTTTATGAAAGGCCTTCTGCAAAAGCCTTGCGAGCAGCATCACAAAACCAGGAAACAATTCTTGGGGTTGTATTTAACCTTTGTGTAACTTTTAAAAAAAACAAAGTGATTCAGCATTACGCCTTAATTTGCAAACTAACGAATCATAAAGGTGATGACGTGACGCAAGAACAACGGTTTGAGCAGCGCATAGCGCAGGAGACGGCGATTGAGCCTCAGGACTGGATGCCTGACGCCTACCGTAAGACGTTGATCCGTCAGATTGGTCAGCATGCGCACTCCGAAATTGTCGGCATGCTGCCGGAGGGGAACTGGATCGCCCGCGCGCCGACGCTGCGCCGAAAAGCAATCCTGCTGGCGAAAGTGCAGGACGAAGCCGGGCACGGGCTCTACCTCTACAGCGCGGCGGAAACGCTGGGCTGCGCCCGGGAAGACATCTACCAGAAGATGCTCGACGGCAGGATGAAGTACTCCTCCATCTTCAACTATCCGACCCTGAGCTGGGCCGATATCGGCGTGATTGGCTGGCTGGTGGACGGCGCGGCCATCGTCAACCAGGTGGCGCTGTGCCGGACCTCCTACGGTCCGTATGCCCGAGCGATGGTGAAAATATGTAAAGAAGAGAGCTTCCACCAGCGCCAGGGCTTTGAGGCCTGCATGGCGCTGGCGCAGGGCAGCGAGGCCCAGCGTCAGATGCTGCAGGACGCCATCAACCGCTTCTGGTGGCCGGCGCTGATGATGTTCGGGCCGAACGACGACAACTCGCCGAACAGCGCCCGCAGCCTGGCCTGGAAAATCAAGCGCTTCGGCAATGACGAGCTGCGCCAGCGCTTTGTCGACAACACGGTGCCGCAGGTGGAGATGCTGGGCATGACGGTGCCGGATCCCGACCTGCGATTTGATGAAGAGAGCGGTCATTACCGCTTCGGCGAGATCGACTGGCAGGAGTTTGACGAGGTCATTAACGGGCGCGGCTTCTGCAACCACGAGCGCCTGGCCGCGAAACGTAAAGCCTGGGAAGAGGGGGCGTGGGTGCGCGAAGCCGCACTGGCGCACGCGGAAAAACAACACGCCCGCAAAGTGGCTTAAGAGGAATCACGATGAGCAACGTCTACTGGCCGCTGTACGAAGTGTTCGTACGCAGCAAACAAGGGTTATCCCACCGTCATGTAGGTAGTCTGCATGCCGCCGACGATCGCATGGCGCTGGAAAATGCGCGCGACGCCTACACCCGCCGCAGCGAAGGGTGTTCTATCTGGGTGGTTAAGGCGAGCGAGATTGTCGCCTCCCAGCCGGAAGAGAGCGGTGAGTTCTTCGACCCGGCGGAAAGCAAGGTTTACCGCCATCCGACGTTCTACACCATCCCTGACGGCATCGAGCATATGTGAGGCAAAGAATGAATTCAGTGACTGCCTATGCCCTGCGTCTGGGCGACAACGGTCTGGTGCTCTCCCAGCGTCTCGGCGCCTGGTGCGGCCACGCGCCGGAGCTGGAGATCGACCTCGCGCTCGCCAATATCGGTCTCGACCTGCTGGGCCAGGCGCGCAACTTCCTGACCTATGCCGCGGAGCGGGAAGGCCAGGGCGATGAAGATACCCTGGCGTTTGGCCGCGACGAGCGCCAGTTCCGCAACGTCCTGCTGGTAGAGCAGCCGAACGGCAGCTTCGCCGACACTATTGCCCGCCAGTACCTGATGGACGCCTGGAACGTGGCGCTGTATGAACGCCTGACCCGGAGCAGCGACGGCCAGCTTGCCGCCATTGCCGCCAAAGCAATCAAAGAGGCGCGCTACCACCTGCGCTTCAGCCGCGGCTGGCTGGTGCGTCTGGGCGACGGAACCGAAACGTCCGCGCAAAAAATGCAGCAGGCTATCGATAACCTGTGGCGTTTTACGGCGGAGCTGTTTGAAGCCGATGAGGTCGAGCTGGCGCTGATTGACGCCGGCGTGGCGGTTGACCCGCGCCTCCTGCGCCAGCCGTGGGAAAGCGAAGTTTATGCCGGTCTGCATGAAGCCTGCCTGCAGGTGCCCGCAGAGGTTGCGTATCGCACCGGGGGCAAGAGGGGGCTGCATACCGAACATCTGGGCCCGATGCTGGCGGAAATGCAGTATCTCCAGCGCGCGTATCCCGGTCAGCAGTGGTAAAGGAGAACGCTATGCAACGCCTCGTCGACATCGCGCCCGCGCAAATTCCGCAGATCTGGTCGCTGTTAAGCCAGATCCCGGACCCGGAAGTGCCGGTATTAACCATCACCGATTTAGGCATGGTGCGCAGCGTGAAGGCGCAGGGGGAAGGCTGGGTCATTGGCTTCACGCCAACCTATTCGGGCTGCCCGGCAACGGAACACCTGCTGGGGGCGATCCGCGACGCAATGACCGCGCACGGCTATACCCCGGTGCACGTTGTGCTCCAGCTTGAACCCGCCTGGACCACCGACTGGATGACCGCCGACGCGCGCGAGCGCCTGCGGGCGTATGGCATCAGCCCGCCCGTGGGGCACAGCTGCCACGCACACGCGCCAGCCGAAGTGAGCTGCCCGCGCTGCGCCAGCACCGACACCTCGCTTATCAGTGAATTTGGTTCGACGGCCTGCAAAGCGCTCTACCGCTGCAATTCCTGCCGCGAGCCCTTCGACTATTTCAAATGCATTTGAGGCTGCCATGACAACGTTTCATTCATTAACAGTGGCAAAAGTGGAACCCGAAACCCGCGACGCGGTGACCATCACCTTTGCGGTGCCGCAGGCGCTGCAGGAGGCCTACCGCTTTCGTCCCGGCCAGCACCTGACGTTAAAAACGAAGCTTGGCGGGGACGAGCTGCGCCGCTGCTACTCCATCTGCCGGAGTACCGCCCCGGGCGAAATCAGCGTGGCGGTCAAAGCGATTGAAGGCGGGCGCTTTTCCCGCTATGCCCGGGATGAGATCAAAGCGGGCATGGCGCTGGAGGTGATGGTTCCTCAGGGGCAGTTTGGCTACCAGCCGCGGGCTGACCGCGAAGGCCAGTATCTGGCGATTGCGGCAGGCTCCGGGATCACCCCGATGCTGGCGATTATCTCCGCAACGCTTGCGACCGAACCCAACAGCCAGTTCACCCTGATCTACGGCAACCGCAGCAGCCAGAGCATGATGTTCCGCCAGGCGCTGGCGGACCTGAAGGACAAATACCCGCAGCGGCTGCAGCTGGTCTCCATCTTCAGCCAGGAGCGGCTGGACAGCGATCTGCTCTTTGGCCGCATCGACGGGGAAAAGCTGCAGGCGCTGGCGAAAACCCTGATTAACTTCCGCCAGTACGACGAGGCGTTTATCTGCGGCCCGTCGGCGATGATGGACGACGCCGAAGCCACGCTGAAGGCGCTGGGGATGCCGGACAAATCCATTCACCTTGAGCGCTTTAACACCTCCGGAATCACCGTCAGGCGCGCGGCGCACGTGCAGTCGGAAGGACAAAAAGTGACCGTTCGCCAGGACGGGCGCGACCGTGAAATCACCCTGACGGCGGACGACGAAAGCATTCTTGATGCCGCCCTGCGTCAGGGTGCGGATCTGCCGTATGCCTGCAAGGGCGGCGTGTGCGCCACCTGTAAATGCAAAGTGCTGCGCGGGAAGGTGGACATGGCGACCAACTACAGCCTGGAGCCGGACGAGCTGGCCGCCGGATACGTGCTGAGCTGCCAGTCGCTGCCGTTAACCTCCGACGTGATTGTCGACTTCGACGCGAAGGGGATGGCATGAGCGAACTGATTATTACCCGTCATGGCCGCGTGCTGCAGCTGACGCTAAACCGTCCGGCGGCGCGCAACGCCCTCAACAATGCGCTGTTAACGCAGATTGCTGCGCAGCTTGAGGACGCCGCAGCAGATGCCGACATCGCCGTCTGCGTGATTTACGGCAGCGAGCGCTGCTTTGCCGCCGGGGCCGATCTCAACGAAATGGCGGAGAAAGACCTGCCCGCCACGCTGAACGATATTCGCCCTCAGCTGTGGGCGCGGATTAACGCTTTTCCTAAACCGCTGATTGCCGCCGTGAACGGCTTCGCGCTGGGCGCGGGCTGCGAGCTGGCGCTGCTGTGCGACGCGATCATTGCTGGCGATAACGCCCGTTTCGGCCTGCCGGAAATTACGCTGGGCATTATGCCCGGCGCGGGCGGCACCCAGCGTCTTATCCGCAGCGTCGGTAAATCGCTCGCCAGCAAAATGGTGCTGACCGGCGAGAGTATTTCCGCGCAGCAGGCGCTGAGCGCCGGGCTGGTCAGCGACGTTTTCCCGCCAGCGCTGACGCTGGAGTATGCCCTGAAGCAGGCGGCGCTGATGGCGCGCCACTCTCCGCTGGCGCTGCAGGCGGCGAAACAGGCGCTGCGCCAGTCTCAGGAGGTACCGCTCCAGGCCGGACTCGCGCAGGAGCGCCAGCTGTTTACGCTGCTTTCTGCCACCGAAGACCGCCGGGAAGGCATCGACGCCTTCTTACAAAAACGCACCCCCGACTTTAAAGGACGCTAATTGTGGAATTTATTCTCAGTCATGTTGAGCAGGGCGTAATGACCATTACGCTGAACCGTCCGGAGCGTCTGAACAGCTTTAACGACGTGATGCACGAGCAGCTTGCCGAGTGCCTGAAGCAGGCCGAGCGGGATGACGCCGTTCGCTGCCTGCTGATCGCCGGGGCAGGACGCGGCTTTTGCGCCGGTCAGGATCTGAACGACCGCAACGTCGACCCCAACGGCCCGGCGCCGGATCTGGGGATGTCCGTTGAAACCTTCTATAACCCGCTGGTGCGCCGCCTGGCAAAGCTGCCGAAACCGGTCATTTGCGCCGTTAACGGCGTGGCGGCCGGCGCGGGTGCCACGCTGGCGCTGGGGTGCGACATGGTCATTGCCGCTCGTTCCGCCAACTTCGTGATGGCCTTCAGCAAGCTCGGCCTGGTGCCGGACTGCGGCGGCACCTGGCTGCTGCCGCGCGTGGCCGGACGCGCCCGCGCCATGGGGCTGGCGCTGCTAGGCGACAAGCTCAGCGCCGAACAGGCGCAGGCGTGGGGGATGATCTGGCAGGTGGTGGATGACGAACAGCTTTACACCACCGCGCAGCAGATGGCGCTGCACTTTGCGTCTCAACCGACCTTCGGGCTGGGGCTGATCAAGCAGGCGATAAACGCCGCGGAAACCAACACTCTGGACGCCCAGCTCGATCTGGAGCGCGACTATCAGCGCCTGGCCGGGCGCAGCGACGATTACCGCGAGGGCGTCAGCGCCTTCCTGGCGAAGCGCGCGCCGAACTTTACGGGGAAATAAGATGCTGAACATACGGACTGTCGCCGTGATTGGCAGCGGTACGATGGGCGCAGGGATTGCCGAAGTCGCCGCCAGCCATGGGCATCAGGTGCTGATTTACGACATCTCCAGCGATGCGATATCGCGGGCCATCGACGGGATCCGCCAGCGTCTGGCCTCCCGGGTGACGCGCGGAAAACTCTCCGCCGATGCCGGGAGCCAGATCCTCGCCAGGCTGCTTCCGGTCACCGATATCGAGGCGCTCTCCGCGGCCGATCTGGTCATAGAAGCGGCCTCCGAGCGTCTGGAGGTGAAGAAGGCGCTGTTTGCGCAGCTGGCTGAGATCTGCCCGCCGCAGACGGTGCTGACCAGCAATACCTCTTCCATCTCCGTTACGGCGATTGCGGCGGACGTCCACCACCCGGAGCGCGTCGCAGGGCTGCATTTCTTTAACCCGGCGCCGGTGATGAAGCTGGTGGAGGTTGTCAGCGGGCTGGCGACTTCTCCGGAAGTAGCCGACGCGCTGTGCGAGCTGGCGCTGAACTGGGGCAAACAGCCCGTTCGCTGCCAGTCAACGCCGGGGTTCATCGTCAACCGCGTCGCGCGTCCGTTTTATTCCGAAGCCTGGCGCGCGCTGGAAGAGCAGGTCGCGCCGCCGGAGGTCATTGATGCCGCCCTGCGCGACGGCGGCGGTTTCCCGATGGGGCCGCTGGAGCTGACCGACATGATTGGTCAGGACGTGAATTTCGCGGTGACCTGCTCGGTATTTAACGCCTTCTGGCAGGAGCGTCGTTTTCTGCCTTCGCTGGTGCAGCAGGAGCTGGTGCTGGCGGGAAGGCTGGGCAAAAAGAGCGGGAAGGGCGTCTACGACTGGCAGGGTGACAAACCCGCCGTGCAGTGGGTGCAGGCCGTAAACGACAGCTACAGCCCGATGCGCGTGGAAAAAAGACGTGACGGTGTCACCGAAATTGATGATGTGTACCTGATCGAAACGCAGGGCGAAACCGCTCAGGCGCTGGCGCTGCGGCTCAACGGCCCGGTGGTGGTGGTGGACCGCATTGAGCGCGACGTGGCGGTGATTGCGTCGGCCGCCAGCAACCCGCACACCGCGACGCAAAAGGCCATCCGCTATCTGCAGCAGCAGGGTAACCGGGTGGTGCAAATTGCCGATTATCCCGGACTGCTGGTCTGGCGCACGCTGGCGATGATTGCCAACGAAGCGCTGGATGCCCTGCAAAAAGGGGTCGCCAGCGAGAAGGACATCGATACCGCCATGCGCCTGGGCGTGAACTACCCGAGCGGGCCGATCGCCTGGGGCGAACGGCTGGGCTGGCAGCGCCTGCTGACGCTGCTGGAGAACCTGCAGCGTCATTACGGGGAGGAGCGCTATCGCCCCTGTTCACTGCTGCGCCAGCGCGCGCTTCTGGAGAGTAGCTATGAGTCATAACGCCTGGCATAACGCCCGCGCGATGTACGAACGGGACGCCTGCGCGCAGGCGATGGGGATGGACATTGTCGACATGGATGAGGGCTACGCGGTGGTGACCATGACCATCACCCCGCAGATGCTTAACGGCCACCAAACCTGCCACGGCGGACAGCTTTTTTCGCTGGCAGACACCGCCTTTGCCTACGCCTGCAACAGCCAGGGGCTGGCGGCGGTAGCCTCAGGCTGCTCGATTGATTTTCTGCGTCCGGGCTTTGCCGGGGACACGCTCACCGCCACCGCGCGGGTGATGCACCAGGGCAAGCTGACCGGCGTATACGACATTGAAATCCAGAACCAACAACAGAAAACCGTCGCCCTTTTTCGCGGGAAATCTCACCGCATCGGCGGCAGCGTGACGGGAGAGGCAGATGCGTGACGCATTTATTTGTGATGGCGTTCGAACCCCGGTGGGGCGTTACGGCGGCTCGCTTGCCGCAGTCCGAACCGACGATCTCGGTGCCGTGCCGCTGCGCGCGCTGCTGGCCCGCTATCCCCAGCTCGACCTCGAGCGGATCGACGACGTGATCTTCGGCTGCGCCAACCAGGCGGGGGAAGATAACCGCAACGTGGCGCGCATGTCGTCCCTGCTGGCCGGGCTGCCGCAGACGGTTTCCGGAACCACCATTAACCGCCTGTGCGGATCGGGGCTGGACGCGATTGGTTTTGCTGCCCGCGCTATTAAGGCGGGCGATGGCGAGCTGCTGATTGCGGGCGGCGTGGAGTCGATGTCGCGTGCGCCGTTTGTGATGGGCAAAGCCACCGCCGCGTTTCAGCGTCAGGCGGAAATCTTTGATACCACCATCGGCTGGCGATTTGTGAATCCGCTCATGCATCAGCAATTCGGAACTGACAGTATGCCGGAAACGGCAGAGAATGTAGCTGAATTGTTAAATATCAGCCGTGCCGATCAGGACGCGTTCGCGCTGCGCAGCCAGCAGCGCACCGCGCAGGCGCAGCAGAACGGCATTCTGGCGCAGGAGATTGTGCCGGTACCGGTGCCGGGCAAAAAAGGGACGGTCACCGAGTTTAACGTGGATGAACACCCGCGCGCGGACACCACGCTCGAACAGCTCGCCGGACTCAAAACGCCGTTCCGTAAGAACGGGGTGGTCACGGCGGGAAATGCCTCCGGCGTCAACGACGGCGCGGCGGCGCTGATTGTCGCCAGCGAGAAGATGGCGCTGGCGCAGGGGCTAGTCCCGCGCACGCGGATCGTGGCGATGGCGACGGCGGGCGTGGAGCCACGTCTGATGGGGCTCGGCCCGGTCCCGGCCACCCGCAAGGTGCTGGAGCGCGCCGGACTCAGCATTAACGATATGGACGTGATCGAGCTTAACGAAGCCTTCGCCTCGCAGGCGCTGGGCGTGCTGCGTCAGCTGGGCCTGCCGGATGATGCCGCGCACGTCAACCCGAACGGTGGCGCGATTGCGCTGGGCCACCCGCTGGGCATGAGCGGTGCCAGACTGGCGCTGGCCGCGAGCAATGAACTGCACCGACGCGGCGGGCGCTACGCGCTGTGTACGATGTGCATCGGTGTGGGTCAGGGCATTGCCATGATCCTTGAGCGTGTTTGAGCATAAAAACAATGTGAGTACCCTACAATGACAAATACAACAAAGCTTGATCCGATTGAAACGGCCTCCCTTGACGAGTTACAGGCGCTGCAGACCGAGCGTCTGAAATGGACGCTGCATCACGCCTACAGCAACGTGCCGATGTACAAACGCAAGTTTGACGCCGCGGGCGTTCACCCTGACGATTTCAAAGAGCTGGCGGATATCCGCAAATTCCCGTGCACCACCAAGCAGGACCTGCGGGATAACTATCCGTTCGATACCTTTGCCGTGCCGATGGAGCAGGTGGTGCGTATTCACGCGTCATCCGGGACCACCGGCAAACCGACCGTTGTCGGCTACACGCAGGGCGACATCGACAACTGGGCCAATCTGGTGGCCCGCTCCCTGCGCGCGGCGGGCGGCAGCGCGAAGGACAAAATTCACGTGGCGTATGGCTATGGCCTGTTTACCGGCGGGCTGGGCGCGCACTACGGCGCCGAGCGTTTAGGCGCGACGGTGATCCCGATGTCCGGCGGCCAGACGGAGAAACAGGCGCAGCTGATCCGTGATTTCCAGCCGGATATGATCATGGTGACGCCGTCCTACTGCCTCAACCTGATTGAAGAGCTGGAGCGCCAGATGGGCGGCGATGCCAGCGGCTGTTCCCTGCGCGTGGGCGTCTTCGGCGCCGAGCCGTGGACGCAGGCCATGCGGCGCGAAATTGAAAAACGCTTAGGCATTACCGCGCTGGATATCTATGGTCTTTCCGAAGTGATGGGGCCGGGCGTGGCGATGGAGTGTATTGAAACCGTCGACGGCCCGACCATCTGGGAAGATCATTTCTACCCGGAGATCGTCAACCCGAACGACGGCACGCCGCTGGATGACGGGCAGCAGGGCGAACTGCTGTTCACCACGCTGACCAAAGAGGCGCTGCCGGTGATCCGCTACCGCACCCGCGACCTGACGCGCCTGCTCCCGGCCACCGCCCGCAGCATGCGCCGCATGGACCGGATCAGCGGGCGCAGTGACGATATGCTGATCATCCGCGGCGTCAACGTCTTCCCTTCGCAGCTGGAAGAGGAGATCGTCAAGTTCGAACACCTTTCTCCGCACTATCAGCTGGAGGTGAACCGTCGCGGGCATCTTGATTCACTTTCCGTGAAGGTGGAGCTGAAAGAGAGTAGCCTCACGCTGACGCACGAGCAGCGCTGTCAGGTGTGCCACCAGCTGCGCCACCGCATTAAGTCGATGGTGGGGATTTCCACCGACGTCACGATCGTGAACTGCGGCAGCATCCCGCGCTCAGAGGGCAAAGCCTGCCGGGTGTTTGACTTGCGTAAAGCTGCGGCCAACGGCTAAGTTTTCCCTCACCCCGTCCCTCTCCAAAAGGGAGAGGGTTAGGGTGAGGGGCTATCCCAGAATCCTGTGCTATGATTCATCCAGGACAAAAATAACAACAGAATGAATCACATGAATAAACTCGACGCCTTTATCCAGCACGCGGTCAGCTCCGTACCCGTCAGCGGGACCTCTCTTATCTCCTCGTTATACGGTGATGCGCTTTCCCATCGCGGCGGTGAGATTTGGCTCGGTAGCCTGGCCGCCCTGCTGGAAGGCATGGGGTTTGGCGAGCGCTTCGTGCGCACCGCGCTGTTTCGCCTCAACAAAGAGGGCTGGCTGGACGTTTCCCGCATCGGGCGTCGCAGCTTTTACCGCCTGAGCGATAAAGGGCTTCGCCTGACGCGTCGCGCGGAGAATAAGATTTACCGCGCGGAACTGCCCGCCTGGGACGGCAAATGGCTGTTGCTGCTCTCCGAAGGTCTGGATAAAACCACCCTTGCCGACGTCAAAAAACAGCTGATCTGGCAGGGGTTTGGCACGCTGGCGCCGAGCCTGATGGCCTCGCCGTCGCAGCATCTGGCGGACGTGCAGTCCCTGCTTCACGATGCCGGCGTGGCGGAAAACGTGATCTTCTTTGAAGCCCACTCGCCGCTGGCGCTCTCCCGCGCCGCGCTGCGTTCGCGGGTAGAAGAGTGCTGGCAGTTAACCGAGCAAAACGCGATGTACGAGTCGTTTATCAACTCGTTCCGGCCGCTGCTGCCGCTGCTGAAAGAGGCAGCGCCCGAGGAGCTGACGCCGGAACGCTGTTTCCAGATCCAGCTGCTGCTGATTCACTTTTATCGTCGCGTGGTGCTGAAAGACCCGCTGCTGCCGGAAGAGTTGCTGCCCGCGCACTGGGCGGGACAAAGCGCCCGACAGCTCTGCATTAATATCTATCAGCGTGTCGCGCCGGGGGCGCTGACGTTTGTCAGCGAGAAGGGCGAAACCTCCGTGGGCGAACTGCCCGTGCCCGGCACGCTTTACTATCAACGCTTTGGTGGTCTTACTAGCGCATAAGGAGCGAAGATGCCAGTTTATCAAATTGACGGTCTGACGCCGGTCGTGCCGGACGAGAGCTATGTTCACCCGACGGCGGTGCTGATCGGGGACGTGATTCTGGGCAAAGGCGTTTACGTCGGTCCTAACGCCAGCCTGCGCGGTGATTTTGGCCGTATCGTGGTGAAAGACGGTGCCAACATTCAGGATAACTGCGTGATGCACGGCTTCCCGGAGCAGGACACGGTGGTGGAAGAGGACGGGCATATCGGCCACAGCGCCATTCTCCACGGCTGCGTGATCCGTCGCAATGCGCTGGTGGGCATGAACGCGGTGGTGATGGACGGCGCGGTCATCGGTGAAAACAGCATCGTCGGCGCGGCGGCGTTCGTGAAGGCGAAAGCGGAGATGCCCGCCAACCATTTGATTATCGGCAGCCCAGCCAAAGCGATTCGCGAACTCAGCGAGCAGGAGCTGGCGTGGAAGCGGCAGGGCACGCGGGAGTATCAGGTGCTGGTGGAGCGCTGCAAGCTCACTATGCACCAGGTGGAGCCGCTGCGCGAGGCTGAGCCTGACCGAAAACGGCTGACGTTTGATGAGAATTTAAGGCCGAAGTCGGCGGTGTAGGGGGAAGGTCCGCTTCATGGCAGGAGCGGCCATTGCCTTAGATCGATTATCGTTTTATAAACACTGACATGTAATGAGGACAATCACTATGCTCCTTGAGAAGCTTATTAGACTTGAATGTTCTCTACATGGCGACATGCGAAAAGACAGGGAGTGGCTTGAACAAATACTTCATAAAGAATTTAGAGAAATAACACGTACAGGCGTGTTAGTCACTCGTACAGAGACAATAGAATACCTTTCTGCTGAAATAAATGCGCCAACTATTCTCAGTCGCGATTATCAACTCATCAACGTAAGCGATAATTTCGCTATATTACATTACAGGACGTTTAATCCAGATGGCAGTCGTACTTCTCTTCGTTCTTCATGTTGGGAGCGTTTTGATAATGACCAGTGGAAACTGGTGTTTCATCAGGGGACTCCCGAGTCGAAAGAGAGTTAAATATAAAATCGGAGCATGGCGCAGTATAAATTATTAATCAAAGTTAAATTCAAGAATAAATAAACCATTATCCGAGTCCAGTAAACCAGGCGTTGGCAGCTTGTGCCGAAGAAAGACGTAGCTAATTCTCTGGGGAAATATAAAAGACGCTCAAGCGCTCTTTCCCGCTGTAAATGGCACTAACGGGAAGATGTTACCCGCCTCATCATGCTATTAATCCTCGATACAGACTCATCACGACAGAGGACGCAGAGTTATGCTGAGGGGTAAAAGAGCTGTTATCACCGGTGGCGGCGGGGGATTTGGTCAGGCGCTGTGCGTCTGGCTTGCCCGAGAGGGCGTTGAAGTGGATTTTAGCGCCCGCCGGGCGGTGGATATTCAAAACACCTGCAGCCTCATCGCGGCTGAAGGTGGTGAGGCGAAAGGGTATCTCTGTGATTTAGCCCTGCCGGAATCCATTTCTCAGTTTTCTTCGCAGGTCTTACATTCAGACAGGCCAATCGATATTTTAATTCTGAATGCTGCTCAGTGGTTGTCAGGGACAATAGACGAACATTCGAGCACAGAAATCTTCAATACCGTCAGTTCAGGCCTGACAGGTTCAATCCTGCTAACCCAGGCAATGCTTCCGGGTTTAAGACGCTCAGACAGTGCAGACATCATTGCGGTTATATCTGCGTGCGGTATTCCGAACTTTACAGATTCGATTGCCCATCCCGCTTTTTTTGCCAGCAAACACGGGCTCAGCGGCTTTACAACGAAACTGTCAGAACACTTATCCAAAGAAAACATTCGGGTAACCGGATTATATCCGCCTGATTTTGAACTGACCGGATTAGATGCGCATGTCGATAATCAATCAAGGATGGGGGAGCGTCTGGTGAATGGATGGTCAATCTGGGAAACGATTCGTTTTGTACTGACTCAGCCTCGAAGTTGCCATATTAGTACTATCTACTTTCAGGGGCCGACTCGCGAAGATCTTGCGCACCAGGCCTGAATCTGACGGCGGGCGTTCACTACTATTGCTGATAAACGCGTTTTGGAATCCCATTAATCGCAAAGCGGCTGCCAGGGCTCTGGCTGTCTTTTTTCGCCATATCCATTAATAGCGCGATGCCAATGTAATTACTCCAGTTAAAGGTATTTTGCAGCACCACCACCGCATTACCTTTTTCTTTGTCATAACCGATAAAGCTGGAGTAACCGCCGATATAGCCGACCTGATAGGTGATTTTTTCCAGACCGATAAAGTCGGTGGTCCAGGCAATACCCTGTACCCCGTCGGGACGTTGAATATCGGTATTTCTCACTTCGTCAAAAACGCTGTCCAGCAGGGGACTGTGGGTCGTCGATACGTGATAGCGGGCATAGGTCGCCAGATCTTCGGCGTTGCTGTACAAGCTCGCTGCCGCCACCATGTTGTTGGAAAAATGCCAGTCCGGGGTGAGCTGCCCGCGCGGGATAAATTTCGGCTGATCGCCCGCGTGGCCGAGCGCACGCTCCGGGTATCCTTTTAGCTGCTGGGGAATAAAGCTGCTGTTAGCCATTTGCAGCGGACGGAAAATATAGCGCGAGGCTAAACTCTGTATATCTTCGCCGGTTTTGTGCTTCAGGATATAGCCGATCAGCGCGTAGCCGGTATTGGAATATTGCGGCACTTTATTCTTTGGCGCCCGCCAGTCGGCGAGGTAGCGCAGCACGTTATCGCTGTCCAGCTCGCTATAGAAATTTTCACCCGTGCTTAAATAGCCGATGAATTTCCCAAGCATCGGAACATCCATATTCTGACGCGGCAGGCCGGAAGTGTGGGTAACCAGTTCAAGCAGGGTAATTTTTTGTGCATCCGCGCTAAGCGGCGTCCCCGGCGGAAGCAATGTCGCCAGGTTATCGTTCCAGTTCAGTTGCCCTTCATTCACCAGACAAGCCACCACTTCCGCCGTGATCCCTTTGCTGAGCGAGCCGAGCGCAAACAGGGTGTCGGGCCTGACCGGATAACGATTGACCGCATCGGTTACGCCCCAGGTGTAAAACTGCGGTGATCCGTGATTATGGATCACCGCGACCGTCATCCCGGGAACGGATTTTTGCGCCATATAGTGACGCACCACGCTGTCAACGTCGCCATCCAGTGAATCATGGGTGAGAAGTTCCTGAGTGCCTTCCGGGGAGGACATCTGTGAGAGCGTGCCACAACCGCTGAGGAGTGGGAGAGTAAGCAGAAGCCAGCGAATTTTTTTTGTTATGTTCTGCATACCTGATAGCGAGTGTGGTGGTCATTGGCGCGCCAGGAATGTATCACAAATAGCCTGCCTGAATGTAAACTTTCTAAACGGCGGCGGCCCTGTTGATGGTCACCGCGACTTTTCGGCCTGCTTTGAGGATTTCAGTATGACTCGCTTTTATCAACTTTCTGCCACACGTCTGGATGGGCAGCTTATATCAATGGCCGACTATGCGGGAAAGGTGGTTCTGGTCGTCAATACCGCCAGCCAGTGTGGCTTCACGCCGCAATATGCAGGTCTGGAAGCGCTATACAAGAAATACGCCGATCAAGGATTAGTGGTGCTGGGCTTCCCCTGTAACCAGTTCGGCAAACAGGAACCCGGCGGCGCCGATGAAATCTCAAAAACCTGTTACATCAACTACGGCGTGAGTTTCCCGATGTTTGAGAAGGTTGAGGTTAACGGTAGCGCAGCGCACCCGCTGTTTCGCTATCTGAAAAACGAATTGCCCGGCGTGCTGGGGGGGCGGATCAAGTGGAACTTTACTAAGTTTCTGATCGGCCGCGACGGTAAACCACTCCAGCGTTTTGCTCCGATGACTACGCCAGAGAAAATGGAGAGGGCGATTGTCGAGGCTTTGGGGAGGTGAGCGTTTTGGTGAATGGAACTAGCCATTAATGAAGCGATTAGGAGCCGCTCATTATCGGGGGATGAAAAATGCCGGCGTGTGTCTTGGCGGAACTAACTATCTTTCTTAATCTTGCCTTATAGTTAAAGTGGCTACTGGTATTAGTGCAAGGGTTATATTAACGCTCAATCACAGTATGGAAAGCATTTTTCAATCCCTATTTAAATCTTTTCTGGTAATATGCATAGTAGGCAGGGGTAAATGAAGCTATCGATAAAGTAAGTAGATCTACCCTAAAAAGGTCATTTTACATATAATGGGCAGCGAAAATGAGTTCGCATATCGATGATTTTAAAGAGTTTATCAAGGCAAATAGTGCTACTGACGCCTTTAGACGATATATTCTTCACTCCGATTGTCAAATGATAGAGTCCAGTCAGAGCTATGCCTTGAAAAGCAAAATCTGCGATAAGCTTAATGTGGGGTTCGATAATGTCATTGTGGTCGGTTCTTGCAAACTAGGATTTAGTATTAAACCTACAAAGAGATTTGTTCCATTTGGAGATGAATCAGATATTGATGTCGCAATCGTATCCCCTGTTTTGTTTGAAAATGTGTGGAAGACAGCGCTGGAATATAAATATAGTAATGCAGACTGGCAATCAAAAAAAGAATTTTTTAAATATTTATCATCGGGATGGATACGTCCAGATAAATTCCCGAGAGGTGAAAATTTTGCTTTTTCGACTGATTGGTTTGAGTTTTTTAGCGAATTGACAAATTCTCGGCAGTATGGTGATTATAAAATTGCAGCGGGGATATATTACAATTCCTTTTTTCTTGAAAAATACCAAGAAACCTGTTTAGAACAATGCATATTTGAGGTCAACAAATGAACACTTCAGCATCCAATAGACGTTTGCGTGTTTTACTAACAGCAATAGGTTCCGGGACTTTAATTCCGCAACCTGATTTTCAGCGTCGTCTTGTATGGACAAATAAAGATAAAGTAGAATTTATAAAAACTGTCGTTCATGGCTATCCCTTCCCTGAGATATATATAGCCGCAGGAAAGGTCGATCCTAAAACTGGTGAGGGAGCTGAAGTATTAGTTGATGGGCAACAAAGAGTTACGACTCTTTATCAATATTTCAAAGGAGACGCAGACTTGCGATTGCCTGCCGATCTTCCTAAATATGCTGATCTTCCAGAAGAACAACAAATCGATTTTTTAGAATATAGCGTAGTTGTAAGAGATTTAGGTGCAATGTCTATAGAAGTAATTCGGGATGTGTTTAAGAAAATTAACTCTACTAGTTATGGATTAAACGCCATGGAAATTGACAATGCAAGATATGGTGGAGAGTTTAAAAATTTCGGAGAGGAATTTTCAGGATATGATTTTTTTGAACACTACAAAATATTCACATCATCTGACATTAAAAGAATGAATGATGTTAGATATTGTCTTGGTTTGACAGTAACGATCATGACTACGTATTTCAATCGAGATAAAGAGATCGAATCTTACCTCGAAAAATATAATGAGGATTTTCCTGCTAAAGATGCTATTAAAAAGAATATTGAGGAAACATTAAACTTCATCGATTCTTTGAACTTCACACCAGACAGTAGAGCAATGAAAAAAGCTGATTTCTATACTTTATTTGTGGAGATATATCGACTTATTATTAATGAAAGGAAACAGTTAGATAAATCAAAATGTCGTGCATTTCTAGATGATTTTTATAAAAATGTTGATGAGGTTTCCTCTGATAAATATCATGGGGAAAATGATGAGCCGAGGGTATATTATAAGGCTGCCTTGCAAGCAAGTAATGATAGAGGTAATCGCATCAGTCGTGGTAAAATAATCTCGAATATTTTATCTAATTGCTGATTTTGGGACGGGGTTATATGACCCCGTATCTTTAAAAAAGTTTGGCTTTATCTTTTAATATATATGGTCCATAAAAACAAAATAGTTATTCATTTTTTTAACTCTTTTTGCACTCAAAGCCGGATTTTTCTTGTACAAGTCTGCTTCTCGCCAAAACCCATTTACCCCCGCAGCCACGGCGTAATCGTCAGCCCGGTAAGCAAGCCTTCCGGGCTGAGCAGGCGAGTGACGGTTTGCCCCCACGGTTCCGTGCGGTTAGCCACCAGCAGCCGATAGCCTTTCTTGCTCAGAACGCGGGTAGCCGAGTCCAGATCCTGAACCTCGTACTCTACCCATCCCTGCGGTATCGGGTGCTCAACTGGCCACTGTTCCTCTCCAAAACAGGATGCAGCCGCCTGTGTGAGCGGCCAGACGGCGAAATGCTTCACGCCTTCCAGCTGGCCCTCCTCAGTGAGCAGATATTCGGTATTCCCCTCCATCGGCTTCAGCGGAAGGCCGAGTGTCTGGACATAAAACGCGGTGCTGGACTCCGTATCCCGCGAAATGGGCCCGAACCCGGCGACGAACAAGACATCAATTTCCGGTAACGTCTGCGGCATATCCACTCCTGAATGAGGTGAGATTCACCCTGAATTTATCTTACGACCGACTGAAATACGACTCTCAATTCTGGTCTCGCATTCACCGTGCCTGCACGTCCACAACGGGTTTAAAATTCAGCGCGATAACGAAGCGTTTTGTTTCACAAACGCCATCGCTCATCGACCGTCCAGAATGGTATAACGTCGTGCGGCAATCGGGTTGCCGCCCGCTGACTCCATTCACAAAGGTGTATATGAAACAAATTACGTTCAGTGACCTGCAGCAACAAAGCGAGCAGGCTGCCAATTCTCCTCGCTTACGCGCGCACCGCAATTTACATCCCGAGCTGAGCGACCCGGTACAGCGCCTGGCTATTGCGATGGAGCCTGGTACCTATGTTCGCCCTCATCGCCACCCGCACACGTTTGAACTGCTGACGGCTCTGAGCGGTCGCTTTCTGGTGTTGAATTTTGATGACAGCGGTAACGTGACCCAGCGCGTGGTGTTAGGTGAAGACTGCAAAGTGCTGGAGATGGATGCCGGTACCTGGCATGCCGTGCTGTCGCTGGATAAAGGCGGCGTCATTTTTGAGGTGAAACACGGCGGCTATCAGCCTGTTCCGGAGCACGATACCGCTCCATGGTCACCGGCTGAGAACGCGCCCGGTAGTGCGGAGCTGATGAAATGGTACGCTCAGGCGCAGGTGGGTGACGGAGGTTTTACCCTGTAATGTTCTCTACTTTTCCCGACGCGCGGAAAGGCGCGCCGGGATAGAAAGAGACGATCCCGCCAACTCAACTGACCGTATTAAAATGCCAGTCGCCGACAGTCGATAGCATCACGAACGGTCCGGCCAGCGTGCTGTTGTGATGCGCAATGATGTCAGTGGCGGATAAATGTGCGTTATCCATTGTGGTATGCGCATCTGAAATCAATACCGTCCTGAAGCCCAGCTCCGGCGCGGCCCGGCAGGTGGTGTCGACACAAAATTCTGTTTTCATCCCGGCAATGACCAGCTGTTTGATGCCTCTCTGATTAAGTTCACGCAGCAATTCGGTATCCCGAAAACAGCTGGGATGGCGCTTGGTGAAAACAACATCCTGCTCCTTCACGTCCAGCTCGGGTATCAGCTGCGTCAACGGCCCCTGCGCTGAAAAGGGCGAGTCGTCTGGTCCAACATGGCGGGCAAAAAAGACGGGTACCTGAGCGTGGCGCGCGTTGGCTATTAACAAACGGATATTTGCCAGAACGGCATCGGCGGAGCAGGGGGAGACCGGGCCCCGGAAGAGACCCTGCTGCATGTCGATAATTAAGAGAGCATTGTCAGATGAAACCATTTTCTTTCACCATTCAGAGGGTGGTGAACGGAGAGTTATTTCCCCGTCCAGTTAGGCGGGGATTGAGGTTCTGTTTGTCAGTTGTTCGCTACAGATACGCTCACGCCGCCGAAGGTGCCGGTGGTGGTAAGGGTGGTTGTTGGCTGAATTAACTGATACATGGAATGACCTTTGTTTATTCATTACGCTATATGCGGAATTATCACGTTAGTTATAGCGTTGCTTAACTCATTGCTTCAAGACACCAACTTGAGTAGGGGTCCGATGCAGCGGCAGGAAGCTGTCAGCAAAGGCTCGTAACCTGCTGTGCACGCCTTTGCTGACTGGATAGCCGGGATTATTTAAGACTCTCTAGCCCTTGCAGGAAATCCTCAACCTGCTCAGGCGTCGCCGCGTCTGCCTGGTAAAGGATATCGAGCTTAACGTTCTTCAGCCCGCAGAAGCCAAACACGCCTTCGATTATCTGCGTCTGAATCGCCGTCGAATAGCCATGTTTGTCGAATCCGGTGAGATCGCTGCCGCCGGTGGCAATCAGGCGGACGGGAACATCGCGTAAGTTGCCCACAATCCGGCCGTCATCGGCTACCTTATACGCCCAGTTCAGGGTTAATACGCGATCGAACCAGCCTTTCAACAGCGCGGGGACCGACCACCAGTACACGGGGAAAACAAACACCAGCATATCCGCTCGCTCGACGCGCTGCTGCTCGCGCAGAATATCGTCGGGAAGGGCGCTCGGATCGCCGTGATACAAATCGAGATCGGCGCGGGTCATCGCCGGATTAAACCCTTCAGCATGCAGATCGGCAATCTCAACCTTCGTACCTTGCTCGCGTAATTTTCCGGCAATACGGGCTGCCAGCGAATGGGATAACGAATTGTCGACAGGATGAGCCGTCACGATCAGTGCGTTATTAATGGCATTTGTAGCAGACATAGCGACCTCGAATGGGTGAGAATTGACGCCTATATTACTATTGGTAACTTATGTGTCAATCCGCCCCCAGCGATCATTTTGTGCTATTTACGTAGGTCTCCAGCACGCCGGTCATGGCACCGCTGAGCGTATCTTCCGCCACGTTACGGGCGAGCACGCCGTTGCCCGCTGCGGTGCTGAGCGCGTCCGCCGCGCCGATGATGGCCGTCAGTACCGCTTCTCCCTGAACGCCTTTCAGAGTAACAAAAGGGGAAAGCGCGGTACGCAGACAGTCGGCACATTCGGCCACGCATGCCTCACGAAACGTCTGCAACGTGTGGGATCCGGACAGCGCCGCGGCGATTGGCCCGGTCTCAGGTCCGGCACTAATGGCGCAGTCGATATAGGCGGCGCTGAAAAAGCGGATCGTCTTCTCCAGCGTTTTGCTGTCGACCGCCAGCGTCTCGCGGAATTTCGCCAGCTGCCGGTCGCTATAATCCTGGTACAGCGCCATCAGCAGCCCTTCACGATCGCCAAAGTGATCGTAGGGGATAGGCTTGGTCACGTTGGCGCGTTCGGCCAGGTAGCCAAGGGTCAACGCCTCCGTGCCTTGCTGACGAACGATTCCGCGCGCAACCTCCAGCAGCTGCACGCGGCGGTCCTCTTTTCTTAAGCGCTTAACAACCATGCTTTCCTCAGAAGTGTTATCTACTCATGGTAGTTTACACGTTTTCTGCAGGGTGCTGCACGCGTTGTTCCTCAGGGCGGATCCGGAACCAGATCGCATACATCGCGGGCAGGAAGACGAGCGTGACTATCGTCCCGCCCAGCGTTCCGCCTATCAGCGTGTAAGCCAGCGTGCCCCAGAACACCGAATGCGTCAGGGGAATGAACGCCAGCACGGCGGCCATGGCGGTCAGAAGGACCGGGCGGGCGCGCTGGACCGTCGCTTCAACCACCGCCTGGAACGGCTCGAGACCGTCCTTCTGGTTATGATTTATTTGACCGATCAGGATCAGCGTATTGCGCATAAGAATGCCGGAAAGGGCGATCAAACCGACCAGCGCGTTGATGCCAAACGGCTGATTGAAAATCAACAGCACGGGCACTACGCCAATCAGCCCCAGCGGCGCGGTTAAGAACACCATCACCATCGCCGAGATTGAGCGCACCTGCAAAATGATGATCAGCAGGGTCAGGGCAATCATGATCGGGAACAGCGGAATCATTGCCTGCGTGGCTTTGCCCGATTCCTCAATCGAACCCGCCATGTCTATTCGGTATCCGGCCGGCAGCGCATCAACAATCGGCTGGAGCTGCTTCATGACGGCGACCGACACATCCGGTGGCTGAAGATTGTTAGCGATGTCGCCCCGCACGGTAATCGTCGGGGTGCGATCGCGACGGCGCAGGATCGGATCTTCCATACCGATCTCAATCTTGCCGATTTGAGACAGCGGAACGCGCTGTCCCGCATTGCCGACAAGGGTGAAACCCTCGATTTTAGCCGGATCGAGACGGATATCTCCCGCCGCGCGGCTAATGACCTCAACCGAGCGAATATCTTCCCGCACGGAGGTGACAGGCACGCCTGAGAGCAGAAACTGAAGCTGATCGGCAACGGCACTGGAGGTTAAGCCGGTCGCCTGCAGGCGGTTTTGATCGAGGGTGAAATGCAATACGGGAACACGCGACCCCCAGTCGGTGTTGACGGTTCTCATCATCGGGCTCGCCTGGAGCACGGCTTTCACCCTGTCAGCGATGTCATGCACCTGTTCGACATCCGGCCCCGACACGCGCCAGGCAACCGGGAAGGGCGAGTACGGGCCAAACACCAGCTGCGTTACCCGTACGCGCGCTTCGGGCGCAAGGCCGTCGGCGACAGCGTCTCTCAGCCGGAGCTTAAGCGCCTCGCGTGACGTCTCGCTGTCCGTCAGGATCACGATTTTTGCAAAAGACGGATCGGGCAGTTCAGGCGCCATCGCCAGATAAAAACGGGGCGAACCCTGACCAATATAGGCCGTGACAATTTTGGCTTCGGGCTGCTGGCCCAGCCACGCTTCTATTTTTGCGGTTGCGGCGCTGGTTTGCTCAATCGAGGTACCGTATGGCATCTGCACCTCAACCAGTACTTCCGGGCGATCGGAGGTCGGGAAGAATTGTTTTTTAACCAGCCCCATGCCGAGTACGGCAAGAATGAAAATGGCGACTACCGACCCGGCCACCCGCCATTTTCTGGCGATAACGCGGGCAAGCAGCTGGCGAAAACGGTTATAGCGAGGCGTGTTATAGATGGCGGCATGACCCCCTTCTACTTTAGGGATCGCCGGCAGGATCTTCACCCCAAGATAGGGCGTGAACACCACCGCGACAAACCACGATGCAATCAGGGCGAGGCCGACAATCCAGAACATATTGCTGGTGTATTCCCCTGCGGTCGACTGGGCAAAACCATTCGGCATAAAGCCAATGGCCGTCACCAGGGTACCGGCCAGCATGGGCGCGGCGGTATGGCTCCAGGCGAAGGCCGAGGCTTTGATTCTGTCGTAACCTTCCTCCATTTTAACCACCATCATTTCGATGGCGATAATGGCATCATCAACCAGCAGGCCGAGGGCGAGGATCAGGGAGCCCAGCGTAACGCGGTCAAAGTTTATTCCCGCGGCTTCCATCACCACGAAAACGACCGCCAGCGTCAGCGGGACCGCCGCCGCAACGACAACACCCACGCGCCAGCCCATGCTGACAAAACAAACCACCATGACCACAAGCAGGGCGACGAAGAATTTAATCATGAACTCATCGACCGACGAGCGAATATTCACGGACTGGTCGGTAACTTTGGTCAGGGACATGCCCAGCGGCAGGCTATCATTTATTTTCGCCGTTTCCGCATCCAGCGCTTTTCCCAGCGCCAGACCGTTCCAGCCTTCGCGCATCACGATGCCCAGCAGAAGGGCGGGCTCATGCTGATTACGTATCAGCATCGTCGGGGGATCTTCGTAGCCTCGCTCAACCGTTGCCACATCGGACAGCTTGAGCGTTTTGCCCTGAGCCACAAAAGGCGTATCGCGGATTTTCTGCAGTTCATCGAACGCGCCGTCCAGGCGGATAAAAATCTGCGCGCCTCGGGTCTCAATGGAGCCCGCCGCGGCTAACGCGTTCTGGCTGTTGAGGGCGTTGAAAATATCCTGGGGTGAGAGCCCTATCGTCGCCAGGCGGTCGTGGGAAAAGGAGATGTAAATCCGCTCGGCCTGTTCGCCAATAATGTTCACTTTCTTCACGCCGGGAACGTGCAGAAGCTGCTGGCGCAGGCCTTCGGCATCGCGTACCAGCTGCCGCTGCGGTTCGCCTTTCGCTTTCAGCGCAAAGAGGGCAAAGGTGACATCCGAGAATTCGTCATTGATCATCGGGCCGATGACGCCCGCCGGAAGTCGCTGAGATTCATCTCCAAGCTTCTTACGCGCCTGATAGAACTCCTCCTGCACTTCGGCAGGCGGAGTCTTGTCCTGCAATGACAACGTGATAAACGCCATGCCGGGACGGGTATAGGTTTCGGTACGGTCATACCATTTAAGTTCCTGCAGGCGCTTTTCCAGCGGCTCGGCGACCTGATCCTGAATTTCTTGCGCGGTGGCGCCCGGCCAGACGGTTATCACCGTCATTTGCTTTACCGTGAAGGGCGGATCTTCCGCTCGCCCGAGCCCAAGGAAGGCGTAAATTCCGGCAATCGTGACCAGAACTATCAGAAACAGCGTAATGGAACGTTCGCGGACGGCCAGCGCCGACAGGTTGAAGCGGCTTCCGCTCATGGCGTGTTCTCCGCCAGGGCGGCATTGCGTTGCTCAGCAAGTCTGACGACCTCACCTTCATGCAGAAGATGGACACCTAACGCAACAATCTTCTCACCGGGCTTCACGCCGCCCGTGACCTGCGCCGCATCTTCACCCACGCTCAGCACCCTGACGGGCGTCCATGCAACCTTTGCCGGCTGGGCGGAAATGCGCCAGACGCCGGGACCTTTTCCTGCATCATAGAGTGAGGCCAGCGGGACCTGCATAACCTGACCTTCCGCTTTATTGTCCTGAATGTTCAGCGTGACGGTCGCCCCCAGCGGCGCGTTCGCCAGCAGGCCATCCAGCACGTAGCGGGCTTCATACGTGCGGGTCGCGGCATCGGCCGAGTCAGACAGCAGGCGCAGCGTTGCGGTGACAGGATGTTTTTCATTGCCATACAACGTGGCCTGCGCTTCGCTGCCGACGGCAGGACGCAGCGTTTCCGGAAGCTGGACGAGCGCTTCACGCTGTCCCGCTCTGGCGAGCCTGATCGCCACCTGTCCGGCGCTGACGACCTGACCCGGCTCGGCGAGCGTCTCCATGACCACGCCGTCTGAATCCGCCAGCAGTACGGCATAGCCCGTGGCGTTTTGCGCCACGCTGGCCTGCGCCCGGGCGGCGCTGAGATCGGCCCTGGCCGTATCGGCCGCCGCTTTGATCTGGTCATACTCCGAGGCAGACACCGCGCCGGACGCCACAAGTCCACGATAGCGCGCCTCATCGCTGGTGGCTTTGCGCGCGCGCGCCTGAGCCGCATCCACCGCGCGCTGCTGCGCCTGAGCCTGTAATTTCAGGTCAACCGGATCCAGGCGCAGCAGGGGCTGGCCCTGTTTGACGGTCTGCCCCGTGTCGACCAGCCGCTCAAGGATTTTTCCCTGAACTCTGAAACCTAAATCGCTTTGCGTTCTTGCGACCACCACGCCCGTGAAGGCGCGGGCGCTATTGTTCGCAAGCTCGACGGAGGCGGATCTGACAAGCGGTGGCTTTGTGCGCGGATCGTCACTCGCGGAAATATCGCCGCACGCCACCAGGGCAAACGGCAGGAGACAAACGGCAACGCGGGCTGAAGTGAGCCTGAGCATGGGAAACCTTTTTGACGTAACAGGACGGTATCCGCATTCTCTGACTAGTGACCAAAATTGTCAATGGTCACAAATTAGGGGGCCAGGCTTCTTAAAATCAGTGAAGAGAGTAGCACTGCCGCCGTGGGGGCCATTTCGAGGTTGTACTGCAGCTGAACGGGGTTAATGTAAGGACACATCACCATGTAGACGGCAAATGTGACCTCATCCAGCGGCGTTTTTCTTTCAAACTCGCCGGCCTGCCTGCCTTCGATAATGATGCTCTCGATCAGCTTCATCAGGCTTTCACTGTATTTTTGGGTTGACGGCCACTGCTCCTGCGCGGCGACGGCGGCGATGTCGTATAGCTTGCGGTCGTGGAAAAACAGCTCGCTTCCCGCCTCGGTGAGCGCTTTGAAAAGGCGGCGTAATTTTTCGCTTGCTGACGGCGCATCCTCGATGGCGGAAAGCACTGCCGCCATGATCAGATCCAGGCGGTTAGCGCAGATCACCTCGCCGATAGCCTGTTTGGAATCGAAAAACTTATAGATGTAGGACTTTGAAAAACCAATAGATTTAGCCAGTTCGGCGACGGTGGTTTTTTCATAGCCGTAGTGACCGAAGTGCTCAAAAGCCGCTTCGACGATTTGCTCTCTGACAGCGTGGTCAAGGGGACCACGTGATGATGGGGGATTCATATTTTTAGTCATTATTTAAGCTTAGCGTGACGGGCTACGATTAACAACGAGTGACCATTTTGAGATTTGGTTACCGTCATTCATCAACCGTTCAGACGGGACGATCAACCAGGTGGGGTAAGTGTATCACTGTTTTTCGTGCACTATGGCATCTATCTGTCTGCGATAAGAGAGGATTTCAGCGCAACTCCCTTGCGCTGAACAGAGCCGTTTTTGCTTAAGCCGAGCGCGGGCGCAATATTTTTTCAACAATAATCACCAGACGCCTGCGCGTCACGAACCGGTGTAGCTGCCCCAGAAGCCAGTTACCGCATCCGGTAATCAGGTAGTTACGGTTACTCTCAACGGCCTTCAATGCCAGGGTGACCACCTTGTGAGCGGGCATTCTTTTCCCTACCGAAGCTTCCTCAGCATTCACCACATCAAAAAAGGCCGTATCCGTTGCGCCGGGGCAAAGCGCCAGGACGCGGATGCCCCTGGAGCGATATTCTCCCCACAGCGCGTTCGAAAACGAGAGCAGGAAGGCTTTGGTTGCGCCATAAATCGCCATATAGGGATCCGGTTGCATCGCGGCCGTTGAGGCAACGTTAATAATCACCCCGGAACCTTGCTGCAGCATTCCCGGCAGCAGGGCGTGAGTCAGCTCCACGGGGGCCAGGCAGTTCACGTTTATCTCATCACGCTGCCTGTCGATTGACAGCTTTTCGAATGGCCCATAGGTGGCGAACCCGGCGCAATTAATCAGAATGTCTGGGACGCGTCTTAAGGTTTCAAGCCGTTCCACAATGTGGGGAATGGCTTCCGGCTTCACTAAATCCTGCACGATAATCGTGATGGAGACGCCGTGCTTTCTGACCAACTCTGCGGCAAGCGCCTGCAGCTTTGGCTCGCTGCGGGCGACGAGGATCAAGGACACGTCTCGGGCGGCGAGCTGCCTGGCGAAATCACGACCGATGCCCGACGATGCTCCGGTAATCAGCGCTGTTTTTCCTGTATAATCAAAAGAATTCATATCTTTAATCCCGTATCCCTAATGTATGCCGCACAGGATAAACCGTGCACTTAGGTACACGGTCAAGCGTGATTTTTACAAGGCGAGGGCGACGCGATGAGAATTGGTGAACTGTGTGCGAAAACGGGATTGTCGAAAGAGACGGTGCGTTACTATGAGCGACAGGGATTGTTAGAGAATATCCCGCAGCCCAATCGCAGCAATAACTATAAAGTCTATTCCGCCGTCGATTTACAGCGTTTAAACATGATCAAGCATGCCAAAATGCTGGGTTTTACCTTAGCCGAAATTGCAGAGGTTTTAGCTGTCTGGGTTGACGACAAATTTACCGCTGAGCAAAAACAGGCGTCTCTGCGCTACAAGCTGCAGCAGCTTGAAGAGAAAGAAGCGGCGTTAATTGAACTCAGAGCCAGGTTGAAAAACGCCCTTAATAAGGTCGGCCAGCCTTGTGTCGACACGTTTTGATCGCCGGGTGAGAGGAGGCCGCAAAACCGATGCGGCCTTATCTGTCAGGCAGCCAGTTCAGGCATCTGTTCCTTCACGAAATTCAATACGTTCCTCGCGTCGAGAGAGGCATAGGGCAGGCTCTCAATAATGGCGATTGAACGCGTATTGCCCACCGTTTCTTTTATCTCATCGAGTTTGTACTGGATGTGCGGCGCGATGAGGAAACCATCGAAAGCGGGAGCGACGCTGGCGAAGTTATCCAGCCCAACAGCGCTAATCATCAGCGGATAGCCTTCGCGTTCTGCCAGAGACTGCATTTTTTTGGCGAGAGAGTTTGCGGTATTACCAAACAAACAACAGATCAGAAGCTTTTTCATATTTTGTACCTCCTCAAAACCGCACACAGAGTAGTCCTGAGGTTGTCAGCGAAATGCGCGCTATCTCTTATTTTGGCGAGAAATTAACCGCAGCTGCCTGACGTGATTTAATTTAATGTTTTTTTAACCAGTCGAGAAAAAACTGGCTAAACGCCGTGACCTGAAGCGGCTGCAGTTTGCGCTGGGGGTAAACAAGCTGCAGGCCGACATCTTTGCGATCGTATCGGCTAAAGCCGGTGAAGCTGTCGGCAAACAGTACCGTGAGCCTTCCGGTTTCAACATCGTCTTTGACGTCCCACCACGATTTCCCCGCGATGCCAGCCCCGCTGAGTGCCCACTGACGAAGCAAAGCCCCGTCGTCACACACCATGGCTGGCTCTACGCGAACGACGCTTTCCTCGCCATCTTTTTCAAAGCGCCATTCGTTCATCACCACGCCTTGAGACTCAAGCGCCAGGCACCGGTGCTGAGCTAAATCGGCAAACGTGGAGGGAATTCCGCGTTCGTTAAGATACTCCCCGGAGGCGACCAGCACCCGATGGTTCGGGCGGATGTTTCTGACGACAAGGCTGCTGTCCGGCAGGTTGCCAAAACGCACGCTCATATCCAGCCGGTTAGCGACCAGGTCCTCAACGTGTTCTCTTAGCGAGATGAAAAATTTAACGTCGGGATGGCGTCGGGAGAATTCCACGACGGCGGGGCTGAGATACTGCCTGCCAAAGTCCGAGGGCGCAGAAAGGCGAATGTTGCCGCTGAGCACGCCTTCCTTTTGCGTCAGTAACGACTCGGCGTGATGCACTTCTTCCAGCACGCGCAGCGCGGCATGGTAAAACTCTTCCCCGGCGCGGGTCAGCGCGATCGATCGCGTTGAGCGGTGAAACAGGCGCGTCTGGTAACGCTCCTCAATCGCCTTCAGCCTGGCCGTCATGGTGGCGGGAGAAAGCGACAGGCGTCTCCCGGCGGCAGAAAGACCGCCGGCCTCGGCAACTTCCACCAGTAACGCCATGTCTTCGAGTTTACCCATTATTCATATTTTCCGAAAAGTGCATCTGCTTTTAGCGTAATTATCAAAACCAGATGCCGCCTGTAAAGTGATTTCATCCAAACCATAAGGGATGAAAACATGCAACGTATCTCACTTTTTGAACGCTACAGGCTGGGTCAGCAAGACCTGAAGAACCGTATCGTCATGGCGCCGATGACCCGCGCGCGCTCCCTGCAGCCGGGAAATATTCCCTCGGCGCTGATGGCGGAGTATTACCGGCAGCGGGCCAGCGCCGGATTAATTATCACTGAAGCCACCCAGATTTCGCCTCAGGGTCAGGGATACTCATGGACGCCCGGCATCCATTCGCCTGAGCAGGTTTCAGGATGGCAACTCACGACGGGCGCCGTGCATCAGGCGGGCGGGGTGATTTTTTCGCAGCTCTGGCACGTCGGGCGAATGTCGCACGCCAGCTTTCATCAGGATGGTCAGCCCGTCGCCCCGTCAGCACTGGCGCCGGACGCGCAGGTGTGGGTGGTGAATGAAAAGGGGGAAGGCCAAATGGTTGACTGTCCGCAGCCGAGAACCCTCTCGCGCAAGGACATTCACAGCATCATCGCGGACTATCGTCAGGCGGCACTGAATGCCGTTCAGGCCGGGTTTGACGGCGTGGAGGTTCACGGCGGAAACGGCTATCTGATCGACCAGTTTCTGCGGCAAACCTCCAACAAACGCACGGACGAGTACGGCGGCACGCTGGCGAACCGGATACGCTTTGCTCAGGAGGTGCTAAGCGCCATTGCCGAGGCCATTGGTCGCGAGCGTACGGGCATCCGCCTTTCCCCGTTTATTACCCAGCGCGGGATGAACGATCCGCAGGTGACGGAAGCCATACTCGCTCTCGCGGCCTGGTGTGAACAAAAAGGGATTGCGTTCATCCACCTGGCGGAAGCCGACTGGGACGATGCGCCGCAGGTACCTGAACAGTTCCGTCAATCGCTACGCGAGACGTTCAGTGGAACCCTTATCGTCGCGGGGAACTATGACCTTGAAAAAGCGGAAAAGATCCTTGCTGCCGGCTATGCCGATTTGATTGCCTTCGGACGGCCGTTTATTGCCAACCCGGATTTACCCCACCGGCTGGCGCACCAGCTGCCTCTGGCCCAGGTGCGCGACCCCGCCACGCTGTTTGGCGGAACCGCGACGGGATATACCGATTACCCCATTTACACCCTGCAGGAGAAAACGTTATGACCCGTAAAACCTTAATTATCGGCGGCGCTTCCGGCATCGGTTTCGCCGTGGGCAGCCTGCTTGCCGGGCGCGGCGAGGAAATTATTCTTGCGGGCCGCGACGGCGCGAAGCTGGACGCTGCGCGGCAACGGCTGAGCGCCCACGCCGCGTCTGTTCACACCCTGGTGCTGGATATCAGCCGTGAGGCAGAGCTTGTCGCACTCGGTGAAACGCTGGGTGAGGTCAATAATATCGTCGTTACGGCGGGTTCACAGGCTCCGGGAGGGCTTCTTTCCGGGCTGGATCTCCGCGCGGCAAGGCTGGCCTTTGATACAAAATTCTGGGGAAGCATCAATGTCGCCCGCTATCTTAGCGAGAACATCGCCCCCCGCGGTACGCTGACGTTTACCAGCGGGTTCGTGGCGCGTCGCACCGTGGCGGGCGCCATTGTTAAAACGACGATGAATGCCGCCATTGAGGCCGCGACAAAAGTGCTGGCGAAAGAGCTTTCACCGCTGCGCGTCAACGTCGTGAGTCCGGGGCTCACCGACACGGAAGCGTACGCGGGCATGGACGCCGCCGCGCGGGAAAAAATGCTCGCTGGCGCGGCGGAAACCCTGCCAGCCAAAGCCTGGGGAAGAGCGGAGGACGTCGCGCAAGGGTATCTATTCTCCATTGATAATCCCTTTGTCACGGGGGCGGTCATTGATATTGAAGGCGGGGCGTTAATTAACTGACCCTCTCTGATTTGAACCGCAGGAAATCGACTGCGGGTAATGTAATACTCTATTGAGAGATATCATGAAATATACGACGTGTTTTCATTCGGCTGTAGCGATGGTTATTTTTGCAGGTCTGTCGGGCAATGCTATTTCCGCGCAGAGGGAATGGCTGCAGCCGAAACAGCTAATTGTGGACAACAGCCTGCCGCAGGCGAAATTAAAGGCGAATGAAGCTGTCGCCAGAGAATATGCTTCATTCTGGAACACGGGTAATGAAACCCTGGCGCGTAATGCCCTGGCGGCAGGTTTTATTGATAAAACGCCTCCGGAAGGGCGTAAGCAGGGGCCGGAAGGCGCTATTTTAGCTTCCCGCGCGTTTCGTGCAGCCGTGCCTGATTTAAGATGTGACGTTGAGCAAATGATTATTTCAGGCGATCGCGTGGTTTCGCATTTACATTTTCACGGCACCTTCACCGGAACCTTTGGCAAGCTGAAAGGAAAGGGGCAGAAAATAGATTTTATCGCCACGGATATTTATGAGATTGGTGACGGTAAGATTGTGGCTAACTGGCATATTGAGGACAACCTGACGCTGCTGAAACAGCTGGGCGCGCTGTAAATTCATCACTCCGGGGCGGCCCGGAGTGATGCAAAAATCCTATAAGCCAAGATCGCTCAGCGAAGGGTGATCGTCCGGGCGTCTGCCCAGCGGCCAGTGGAACAGTCGCTCAGAGGCTTTGATCGGCATATCGTTTACGCAGGCAAAGCGGCGCTTCATCAGTCCGTCCGGCTCAAACTCCCAGTTTTCATTGCCGTAAGAACGGAACCAGTTGCCGGAATCATCATGCCATTCATAGGCATAGCGCACCGCGATCCGGTTCTCCGTAAATGCCCAGAGCTCTTTAATCAGACGATAGTCCAGCTCTTTTTTCCATTTCCGCTCCAGAAACGCCTGGGCTTCTTCACGGTTGGTGGCGAACTCTGCGCGGTTACGCCATTGGGTATCCAGCGTATAGGCAAGCGCGACTTTCGACGGATCGCGGCTGTTCCAGCCATCTTCTGCCAGTCTGACTTTTTCGATGGCGCTTTCACGAGTGAAGGGCGGTAAAGGAGGACGTGTATTCATTGCGATTACCTCAGCGTTATATTAAGTAGACAGGTCTGTCTACTTGCGGTAATCTATGCCTGTAAAATAACGCTGTCAACATTCTTTTTGAGGCTACCCAAAAGTGAAAACAGAACCCGCAGGCAACGATACAAAAATCAGCGTCAGAGATAAAATATTACTCACGGCGCACGATCTGTTTTATTCCACGGGCTTCAGGGCGACGGGGGTGGATACGCTGATTAAAGCGTCTAAAGTGACCAAGGTGACTTTCTATCGCCATTTTCCGAGTAAGAGCTTGCTTATTCTCGCCTATTTGAAATATCGGCATGAAATATGGATTAACTGGTTTGAAACAACGCTGCGTCGACATCTCGATGAAGGCGAAATACCTGCCGATGCGATATCTGCAACGCTTTACGAATGGTTTATTTCGCCCGAGTTCCACGGCTGCGCGTTTATTAACGCCAGCGCAGAGGCGAAATCGGAAGATATTGAAAGCGAAATAAAAGAGATATGCCGCAGTCATAAGTCAGAAACAAAGAAAATTATTGCCTTGCTGACGAAGAATTCTGATGAGCGCGTCGTCGATGAAATCATGCTGCTCATTGACGGCGCAATTATTCATGCACAGATGGGCATGGATACGGATGATGTCGTCACTCCGCTGAAGAGGGCATTAGCCGCAGCGTTATTAGTGGGCAAATAATGTTTACACCTGCGACGACTGACAAACGTCCTCAACACAACAACACTTAGCGTTGAATAACCTTCACACCGGGAATGAGCAAATGGCCTGTAACCGTACTTTCGCCCTCGATATAAGCTGGAAAACGCTGCTGAAAGACGCGGGGCTTGAGCCAGAACGCATTCTCCGCAGGGCAGGATTACCTGACGATCTCTTTTTGCAAAAAACGCGCGGACTCGATACGGATGAATACATCCGCTTCTGGAACGCGCTGGAGGCAGAAACGAACGATCCCGCCTTTCCCGTACCACTTATTGAATCGATCTCTGCGGATATATTTGATCCGCCACTTTTTGCCGCACTCTGTAGTAGCAATATGATGCAGGCTGTCCAGCGTCTGGCCAGATATAAACAGCTTATTGCCCCCATGGTTCTGGAGACAATGGTCGACCAAAACGGCAACTTTACCGTTTCACCGCGCTGGCTTTTTGCGACGGATCTCCCGGTGTTTCTGCAGGTGGCAGAGTTGGGTTTCCTGCTCAAGCTTCTGCGGCTGGGGAGCCGCGAACGGGTTAACCCCTTACGGATCTGCGTTTCTGCGCTACCGTCAGCGGTTCAGAACAGCCACTTTTCTCGTTTCTTTGGTACTGACGTGCAATACGGAGAACAGCCAGCCATCAGCTTTTCCGCAGCCGATGCGCTTCGGCCCTTTTTAACGGTAAATGAGGGGATGTGGCAGGTATTTGAACCGGAACTGCAGCGTCGTCTCGGTCAGTTAAATGACACGGCCTCGACCGCCGAGCGCGTGCGTTCGGTACTCCTGGAACTTATTCCCGGTAACGAAGCGACAATTGAAAAAGCAGCGGAGCGCCTGGGAATGAGCAAACGCACGCTGCAGCGCAGGCTTGAGCAGGAAGGGGATAATTTTCGTAACCTCGTCAACGCGTGTCGTGAACACCTGGCCCGTCATTATCTTCGCAATACGCGTCTTTCCGGGTATGAGATCGCATTTTTGCTGGGTTTCGAAGATCCTAACTCATTCTATCGCGCATTTATGACCTGGACGGGCCAGACCCCTGAAGCGGCCAGGATGGCCATGCGTCTTGAGTAAACACGGGCATATTTATCGCTATGATGGCGCAATTTGCGAGTCATGTGGCGCGATGCGCTAGTTAACGTTGGGCCGAAGGAGGGCAAACTAACGACAGTCTACTCACCGAGGTATTTATGTTTACTCAGGACAAGAAAACCGCGCTGGTCACCGGTGCATCGTCAGGTATGGGCAAAGTCATCTCCCGTCGTCTTATTCAGGATGGCTATCAGGTTTACGCCGCTGCCCGTAGCGTTGAGAAAATGAACGATCTCGCCCAGCTTGGCGCGCGCCCTCTGAGGATGGATATCTCACGTGATGAAGACATTTTGGCTGTAGTGGATACCATCGTTTCGCAGACGGGTGGGGTTGACGTACTGGTCAACAATGCGGGTTTTGGGCTTTATGGACCGGTAGAAGAGATCGGTATTGATGAAGCTCGCTATCAATTTGAGGTTAACGTGTTTGGCGCAGCCCGCCTTACGCAGCTGCTGATCCCGGCCATGCGCGCCAGACGCAGTGGTTACATTATTAACATCACTTCGATAGGAGGGAAGATTTACACCCCTCTGGGAGCCTGGTATCACGCAACGAAACATGCGCTTGAAGGATGGTCTGACTGTCTGCGTCTTGAAGTGGCTGAATTTGGCATTAAGGTTGTGATTGTTGAACCGGGTTTAATCGAGACAGGTTTTGGTGATGTGGTCAGCGGCAATTTTGTCAAACGTTCAGCAAGTGGCCCTTATGGTCATCTGGTAGCGAACGTGGCTAACTCGGTCAAAAATGCTTATGGGAATGGCAGAGGCAGCGACCCGAAGGTGATTGCGGACGTGGTTGCCCGCGCGGTTAAAAGCCCGCATCCGCGTACACGCTATGCAGCCGGCAAGTATGCCCGGATGCTCATCGGCATGCGCGTCTGGTTAGGTGACCGTCTGTTCGATCGCATTATTCTTAGCCAGACCCGATGACCCGAGCGCCGAGGATTAAAAAACCTCGGCTCCGCATGTGCCGCTACACAACGCTGTAAACACCCGCTCCCCAGTACCCCTTACCCGTTCGAGTCTGTTCTTTCCAGCCTGATGCGATCAGTTCCTTTGCAATAAACCGGTTGATGATCCCATGCCCCATGAGCAAGACGGGTCCGTCGGATCCCTTAGCCGCCGTCACGAGGATCCCGGCCGCCTTAGCGGCACGTTTTTTTACGACGCTTACGCACTCTGCCTCGCCAGACAGGCCGCAGAGCCAAAGTATACGAAACAGCGCCGCCCAGTAAAAAGGCGATAACCTTAACCCTGGGATACGAAATACCGGCAGTTCCGCTTCCCGAAAAACCTCATCAATTAAGCCCGGTGAACACCCCAGCGTTTTCAATGATGAGAGGGCTCGCGGGAGAGGGCTGCTGAAAAACGTAAGCGCGCGGTACGAGAGGATTTGAGCCATTTCAGGTGGTCTATCGCTGCCCGTTGAAGAGCGGTTATAGCTCTCGATCCACTCCGCCATTTCCCTGTATGACACTTTTGGCTCACCTCTGTGCTGAGGTTCTCCATGCCGCATCAAAATAATTTCCATATGTTTTTTATCACCCATCATCCCTTCATCATAGGCAGAGTAGCGCGTTCGGATGAGGTTTTTCACCCACCCGTTTTGGTGTGTCTGAACCTGGAGCGGACTTAGCAGACTTATCAGTCTGTGAAATATTTTCATGCGCGCGTATTCTGTGGGAATGCGCTGAGCATAACCATTTAGGCTAAAGGAAACGAAAAATGAGAACACAGAAGCGATGCCTTGGCTGCGTGGCTATTGTGGTTGATGACTACGATCGTGCCATTGAATACTACACAGATAAGCTGGGTTTTACCCTTGTAGAAGATACGCCTCAACCGGGTAAACGCTGGGTGGTCGTCTCACCCAACCCGGAAAGCGACTGCAATATTTTGCTGGCTCGTGCTTCTAACGAGAGGCAGGAAAGCTTTATCGGCAATCAATGCGGCGGCAGAGTTTTCCTCTTCCTTCAGACGGACGATTTTTGGCGCGATTACCGTGCCATGAAAGATAAAGGCGTTCATTTCTGCGAAGAACCTCGTGAGGAAGAGTACGGTACGGTGGTGGTGTTTGAAGATATTTACGGCAACCGCTGGGACCTCTATCAAAATGCCCAACGCGGGTGATTACCAGGGAGACTTTCCATGACTCTTCGAATTCGCCAGGCCACCGGGGCCGATTCAACGCTTTTAAGCGAGCTGGGATACCGAATCTATCCCGCCCATTTTCAGCATCTGTGGGTGTCAGACGCAGAGATGAAGGATTTTCTGGACGGCGAGTACGCGCTTTCCGTACTTGAACAGAGCCTGAATGAGAACGCTGTTTCCTGGTATGTAGCCGAGACCGATCGGCCCGTGGGGTTTATGAAAGTGACCTGGGAAGCCCCGCTCCCGGAAACGGAGAAGAAGGGGGTTCTCCTCAACAAGCTCTACCTCGATCCCGCCGAGACCGGCAAGAACTATGGCCAGGTGATGTTCAACAACATCGCCGACATGGCCCGGAGCAGGGGAAAAGACTATCTCTGGCTGGAAGTGCTTGAGCAGAACGCGGGAGCGTACCGGTTCTACCGGAAGCAGGGCATGCTCTGCGTTAATAACGTCCTTTTCGAAACCGCTTCACAGCAGAGCATTCTCAGAATTATGGCGATGTCTCTTTAGGGCGAGAGCTCTCGTCGCGCTGTGCCAGCGATAGCGCGCTGGCGCTGGCGGGATCGAACAGCGAGAGGCTCTCAATCTGATTGAGTAAAATCACCTTCCGGAATGACATGGCGCTGCGGGATTCGGAGTCGAGCGTGATGTCATGCTCCGCATACCACCTGCTGTAGTTATTCTCGATGCGAAAGTTCATCGTCTTCGCGTCTCTGTACCCGCTTAACATCGGGATCAGCACGATATTGGCCGTTTTTTCATATTCCAGCGTCGCGGTGTGGATCATGCCGACGTAAATCCGCCTCGATCGCAGCGTGACCTGCGCCAGTTCGCCTTGCTCCATACACTGATACAGCAGCTGTTCAATACCGCTCGACTGCGCCAGACGTTTGTAGAGCTTTTTCCGGCTTTCGCCGTCCAGCCTGGCGCTGCCAGCCCAGTTAGAGCGGTAGAGGCAAAACAGGATGGCAAACGCCAGCATCACGACCACCGGCGCCTGAATGCCTAAAAAGCTCCAGTTCATAAAGTCGATTTGCCAGTCGGTATATTTTGGCGAGGCAAAGTGAAAAGCGTTGTTGGCCGCAGAAAGGGAGAGCAGGAGCAGCCAAAGCAGACCTGTGGCAATCACGCCCTGCAGAACGAAAATACAGCCGTACAGCGCCACAAGAAAATAGACGTCCCAGCCAAAGGAGCGCTTGATTTTAAAGCGGGTCGACAGATCGCGGCTGGTGTACCAGTACCCGCATACCATCAGCACCATAAATATCGCCGTTCCCATATCAGGCCCTCTTCAGCGTGTTGACGTGACGCAGAAAATCCTGCCGCACCTCGTTGCTTTTGTAGTTCACCGAGGCGTTCCCGTCCTGGTCGATAATGATGCGATCGCCATCTTCGACGGCTTCAATGATTTCCTGCTGGCTCATCACCTGCAGTAAGGATTCCGGGCTGGAGAAAAGGGAGAAAAAGAAACGTTTCATGCGGGCATCCTTATGAATAAAAAGGATAAGCCTGGAAGAAGACCGGCGAGTTTGCCTTAAGGATATCCTGAAAGTTAAAACCGGGTGGCGTCTACGCCTTACCCGGCCTACAGAATTCACTCTTTTGTCTTATTTTAAGTTTATGATTCATATATAAAATAAAAAATAAATCATCACAAACTTGGACAAATAACGTTAATTGTGTAAGTTTTAATTATGCGATTACGCCACGTTGTTTACAGCCAGGATGTGACCCATGAGCACTTTGCCCTCTGTCGTGAGTCGGTTTGTTGAGTACTACGCCGCACTGGATAGCCAGCCGCCGTCCGCGCTGGTGGGGCTTTACCATTCGAATGCCACGCTTATCGATCCGTTTGGCGAGCATGACGGGATTTTCGCGCTTCAGCGCTATTTCACCCATCTGCTGGCCAACGTCGAGCATTGCCGTTTTTCCATCGATACGCCGCTGTGCAGCGGGAACCGGTTTGCTGTGACCTGGGTAATGCACTGGTCGCATCCGCGCATTGCCGGGGGAGAGCCGCTCGAACTGCCGGGATGTTCGGTGGTGGACACGGAAAACGATCTCATCACGCACCAGCGCGACTACTACGATGCGGGAGAGATGATTTACGAGCACCTTCCTCTGCTTGGCTGGGCGGTGCGCGGCGTGAAGCGGAGGGTCAAATCATGAAAACGGTGCTGATCACCGGCGCAAGCTCGGGCATTGGCGCTGGGCTGGCGAAATCCTTTGCCGCAGACGGCTACCACGTGATTGCCTGCGGACGCGATCCGGCGCGCCTCGAAGCGCTGCATCAGACCTGCCCCAATCTCACCGTTCGCCTGTTCGATATGACAGACAGGGATGCCTGTCGCCAGGCGCTGACCGGCAGCTACGCCGATCTGATTATTCTCTGCGCCGGTACCTGCGAATATCTCGATGGAGGCGTGGTGGATGCGGCGCTGGTGGAGCGGGTTATGGCGACAAATTTCCTCGGCCCGGTGAACTGCCTTGACGCGCTGCAGCCCCAGCTGACGGCTGGCAACCGCGTAGTGCTGGTGAGTTCCATGGCCCACTGGCTGCCTTTCCCACGGGCAGAAGCCTACGGCGCGTCCAAAGCGGCCCTGAGCTGGTTTGCCGAGAGTCTGCGCCTGGACTGGGAGCCAAAGGGAATTGCCGTCACGGTGGTCTCGCCGGGCTTTGTTGATACGCCGCTGACGCGCAAAAACGACTTTGCCATGCCGGGCAGGGTGAGCGTCGACGAGGCGGTCAAGGCGATCCGTACCGGGCTGGCGGCAGGGAAAATGCATATCGCGTTTCCTGACGGGTTCGGCTTTATTTTGCGGTTGCTCTCCGGGCTGCCTGCGTTTCTTCAGCGCGCGCTGCTGCGCAGGATGGTGCGTTCATGAACATTGCGATTATCGGCAGCGGCATCGCCGGGCTGACCTGCGCCTGGCGCCTGGCCGGGCACCATCAGGTGACCTTATTTGAAGCGGGCGCCACGCCCGGCGGCCATACCGCAACGGTTGACGTCTCAACGCCACAGGGCACATACGCGATCGATACCGGGTTTATCGTTTACAACGATCGTACCTATCCGCGCTTTATGGGCCTGCTCAGCGAGCTGGGCATTAGCGGGCAAAAAACGCAGATGAGCTTTTCGGTGCACAACCCGGCGACGGGGCTGGAGTACAACGGACACACCCTGACGTCGCTGTTTGCCCAGCGCCGAAACCTGGTGAATCCGGCATTCTGGCGGCTGCTCGGGGAGATCGTCCGCTTCAATCGTCTGGCTAAACAGGCGCTGGACGGGGAGGTGGACCCGAACGCCACGCTGCAAACGTTTCTGGAACAGCACGGCTTCACGCCGTTTTTTGCGCGCCACTACATTCTGCCGATGGGGGCCGCCATCTGGTCCTCGTCGCTGCAGGAGATGAAGCGTTTCCCGCTGCCGCTTTTCTTGCGTTTCTTCCAGAACCACGGGCTGCTGGATATCACCCAGCGCCCGCAGTGGTACGTGGTGCCGGGCGGCTCGCGGGAGTATATCCGCGCCATGCTCGACAACCTGGGAGACCGTCTGAATCTGCATCTCAATTCACCGGTGCAGCGGGTGAGCCGCCACGAGCACGGGGTTACGCTTCAGCTTGAAAACGGCAGTCATAACTTCGATCGGGTGATTTTTGCCTGCCACTCCGCCAGCGCCCTGGCGATGCTTGATGACCCGACGCCCGCAGAGCGCGAGGTGCTGGGCGATATCGGCTGGCAGCGCAACGAGGTCGTTTTACACAGCGATCCGCGCTGGCTGCCGGTGCGGCAGCGCGCGTGGGCCAGCTGGAACTACCGCCTGAGCGCGGAGGAACAGGCCAGCGCCTGCGTCACCTACAACATGAACATCCTGCAGGGGCTGCCTGCGGGCAGTCCGCTGTTCTGCGTCACCCTCAACCCGGACGCGCCGGTGGATGAACGCTTCGTTCTGCAACGCTTTGTCTATGAACATCCGCTGTTTAACCCGCAAAGCTGGCGGGCGCAGGCGCGGCGCGGCGAGGTCAACGGTCATAACCGGAGCTGGTACTGCGGGGCCTACTGGTACAACGGTTTTCATGAAGATGGCGTGCGCAGCGCGCTGGACGTTGTCAACGCGATAGCGGTCGGAGAGGGGAAGTGAGATGAACAGCTGCCTCTACCACGGCGTGTTACGCCACCGCCGCCTTCAGCCGAAAACCCATGAATTCAGCTACAGCGTCTTTATGGCCTGGCTGGATCTCGATGAACTGCCGCTGCTGCCGTCCATCGGCGTGCGGCGCAATCGCTTTGCCGCCGCCTCGTTCCACGACGCGGACTATCCGCTCGGCGCGCCGCTTAAAGAGAACGTGCTCAGCAGGCTGGAGAGCCTGACCGGGGAACGTCCGGACGGGCGGGTGATGCTCCTGACGCAGCTGCGCTATTTCGGCTTTCATTTCAATCCGGTCAACTTTTACTACTGCTACGACGGGAAGGGGACGCTGCGCTGGGTGCTGGCGGAGGTTCGCAACACGCCGTGGAATGAACGTCATTACTATGCCGTCAACGGACAGGATGCGCAGCCGACGGAAAAAGCGTTTCACGTTTCCCCCTTCAACCCGATGGACATGATCTACCACTGGCGCTTTAACGACCCGGATAACACGCTGCATATGCACATTGAAAATCATCAGGAAGCGAAGGTCTTTGACGCCACGCTGGCGCTGTGCCGGGAGCCTTTGACGCGCTTCGCGCTGCGCTCGCTGTTGCTGCGCATTCCGCTCATGACCCTGAAAACCGTTTTTGCCATTTACTGGCAGGCGCTGCGCCTGTGGCTCAAGCGCGTGCCGCTGTATAACCATCCCTTCAGCAGGAGTGAACGCTCATGACCGATCCCGTCTTTGCGTTAGAACCCGATATTCCGCGCAATGTTCGCATCGCACGATGGCTGCTGTTTCGTCTGTTAAGCGGTATCCGCGGCGGCTCGCTCACGCTGCGTGAAGGGGCGCAGACCTTTCATTTTGGCGAGACGTCCTCCGCGCTGCATGCCGACGTGCAGATCCTCACGCCCGGCGTCTACTGGCGCGTCTTAACGGGCGGGAGCCTTGCTGCGGCAGAAGCCTGGATGGACGGCGAATGGGAAACCGCACACCTTACGCCGCTTCTGGAGCTGCTCGCGATCAACGGCGAGGTGCTTGGCCGTCTGGAAAGCGGGTTCCGTCTGCTCGGCAGGCCGCTGGAGCGGATACGCCACTGGACGCGGCGTAACTCCCGCGTGCAGGCGCGTGAAAATATTGCCGCCCATTACGATCTGGGCAATACCTTTTATGCCCATTTTCTGGATAAAGAGCTGCTCTATTCCAGCGCGCTGTTTACTGGTGACGAGCAGGATCTCACGGCGGCTCAGCGGGCCAAAATGGCGCGCCTGTGTGACCAGCTGGCGCTAAACCCGGGTGACCACCTGCTTGAAATTGGCACCGGCTGGGGCGCGATGGCGGAATACGCGGCCCGTCATTACGGCTGTCGGGTGACGACCACTACGCTGTCGCAGGAGCAATATAGCTGGGCGACCGAGCGGATCGCCCGCGCCGGGTTGCAGGATCGCGTTGAGGTACTGCTCTGCGACTATCGCGACCTCAGCGGACAGTACGACAAGCTGGTCTCAATTGAGATGATTGAAGCCGTCGGGCAACGCTATCTGCCCACGTTCTTCCGCACCTGCCAGGCGCGGCTGCGCCCCGGAGGACGGATGGCGATTCAGGCCATTACCATTCGGGACCAGCGCTATCGCGACTACAGCAAAAGCGTCGATTTTATCCAGCGCTACATTTTTCCCGGCGGCTTCCTGCCGAGCATTACCGCGATGAACGAGCTGATGACGCGCCACACCGATTTCGTGGTGCGCAACCTCTTCGACATGGGCCCCGACTACGCCCGCACGCTGGCCCACTGGCGGCAGCGCTTTGTCCACGCCTGGCAGGAGATTGAAAAGCTTGGCTTCGATGAACGGTTCCGCCGCATGTGGCTGTACTACTTTGGCTACTGCGAAGCCGGGTTTAACGCTCGCACCATCAGCGTGGTGCAGCTGACCGCCGAGCGCGTATGAGACGTTACCTCCAGGTCTTCCTGCTGGCCGTCGCGTTCGACCTCTACTGGGCGCTGGTGGTGCTCTTTCGCGAACAGGGCCTGATTATCTGGCTCGCGCTGGCGATCCTGGCGTGCCTGCTCTTGCCGCCTGCTTACCGGTTTTACGCCATTGGGCTGGCCGCGGCGGGCAGTCTGCTGGACGCACTCTGGGCCCTGACCGGGCTGATTGCCTTTGCGGGCGAGTCCCTGATGCCGTTATGGATGGTGGCACTGTGGCTGATGTTCGCCACGGTCTGGACGCAGCTGACGCGCACCACCACGTTACCCGGCTGGCTGCTGACCCTGCTGACCGCAGTGGGTGGACCGGTGGCCTACCTGTTTGGCGAGCGGCTGGGGGGCATCACGTTTCTTGAGCCGACCTTTATCGTCGTCAGCTGGATGGCGCCGGGCTGGCTGGTGTTGATGCTGTTTTTCCACCTGCTGATGGGGAGACAAAAATGAGATCTGTGGTTTTGCTGCTTTGGCTGACGCTGGTTGTTCCGGTTGCCCAGGCCGCCGACTGGCTTGCCTGGCGGAAGGTGGGTGACGCCACGCTCACCTGGGGTCCGTTCACGGTCTATACCTCTCAGCTGCGCACCCCGGACGGGCTTTATAGCCGGGATAATCAGGATCAGGCGCTGATTATTACCTATGCGCGGGACATCGATCGCGATGAACTGGTTGAGGCGACCCGCGACCAGTGGCAGGCGCAGGGGATCCTGGCGCAGGAACCGCAAAGCGAAGCCTGGCTGCGGATGCTCCAGTCCCTTTGGCCGGATGTTCGCCCGGGCTCACAGCTGGCGTTTGTTCTCAACGATAAGCAGGGACAGTTCTGGTACCGCGCGTCGGCGGCGCAAACATCCTTTATTCCACTCGGACCGCGTCAGTCGGAAGCGTTCAGCACCCGTTTTCTGGCCATCTGGCTCGATCCCCGCACGCAATATCCTGAGCTGCGTCAGCAGTTAATCGGAGGCCAAAAATGAAACTTATCCTGATGATGGCGCTGGCATTCACGATGCTGCTGGCGGGCTGTAGCACTGAAGTGGCCGAGTATCGCCAGCAGCAGCCGCGGTTTGATATCTTCCACTACTTCCAGGGCAAAACCGAAGCGTGGGGGATGGTGCAGGATCGCAGCGGCAAGCAGATCCGCCGTTTCCACGTTGAGATTGCCGGAGACGTTATCGGCGATACGCTGACGCTGAATGAGCACTTTGTCTACGACGATGGCGAGAAGCAGCAGCGGGTCTGGCACATCCGGCGCGTGGGGAACGATCGCTACGAGGGAACAGCAGGGGATATTGAAGGCGTTGCCACGGGGCAGGCCGCAGGCAACGCCTTCAACTGGCATTACAGTATGAACGTGAAGGCCAACGGCAGCACCTGGCTACTGAACTTCGACGACTGGATGTATCTGCAGGATGAGACGCATCTGTTTAACAAAACCGAGATGAAGAAGCTGGGCGTCACCGTCGCCACGGTGACGCTGTTCTTTACCCGTAAGACCTCAGCTTAGTCGCGGGCGCTGCCGGTTTTGCTGCTGGAGTAGATGAAGTACAGGGCAATCCCCAGGCACACCACCGCGCTCAGACGGCTCGGTGAAAACGGAATGGTGGGATTGCCCAGCCAGCCAAAGTTATCAATCAGCATACTCATGGCGAGCTGGCCGAAGATCACCGCCACCGTCGCGACGGCGGTGCCGATGCGCTGCACCGCCACGACCATGATCACAATGTAAGGCACGCCGAACATCGCCCCGATGAGCTGCCATTTCGGCACGTCCAGCAGCGTGACCGCCTGCTTCGGTTCAAAGAAGAAAATGAGCAGGGCGGTCACCAGCGCGCCGACGGAAAACGTCAGAAACGCGCTTTTAAATACCCCGACATTGCTGCCGAGCTGCCCGTTAATCGCGGCCTGAATGCTCAGGGTTGCGCCGCCGCAGACGGCCAGAAGAATCATTATCAGCGTCATATCATCACCCCTGCGCGACCAGAACCAGTGCCGCAATAATAAAAACCAGCGCCACGATACGTTTTGCGTTTATCTTCCTGTGCGGCGTACCCAGCAGGCCAAAGTGGTCAATGATCAGGCTTTTAAAAACCTGACCAGCCAGAATGCCAATCATCGTCAGAGCGATGCCGATGGTCGGCGTGGCGATCGTCAGAATGACCACGTAAACAGGGCCAAGCACGCCGCCGAGCAGCTGCCAGCCGGGCTGGGCGAAAAACGACGGGCTGCTGCGCGGGCTGAAAAACAGCATCAGCAGAAACGTCAGCGCGGCGCCGACGCCAAAAATGCTGAAGGTAGCCCATAAATCGCCCACTTCTCCCCCTAATGGCCCCAGCAGCCCCGCCTCGACGGAGAGGCCCATCCCGCCGGCAATCACCAGTAAAATCAAAACAAACTGCATTACGCTTCCTCCGTTTTCAGGCGAAGAAGATTACGTCGGTAGACCCGTGAGAAAAATGCCATAATGCATGAAACACTTTTGCAGGAAATGCATTAATGCCAGATACCGGAAGCATGAACCTTCGCTCACTGCTGCTGTTTATTGCCGTCTATGAAACGCAGAACTTTTCCATCGTCGCGCGACGAGAGGGAATCTCTGCCTCGCAGGTGTCGCGCATTGTTCATCAGCTTGAGGACGCGCTCGGCCAGCAGCTGTTCTATCGCAATACCCGGGCGGTGATCCCCACGGAAAGCGGGCATCTGTTTATCCGCTATGCCCGGGCGATGGTCGATAACTTCGAAGAGGCGCGTCGGGAGCTGGACGAACGTTCGACCGAACCCTCCGGCACGGTCCGCATAAATGGGCCGGTATTTTTTGGACAGAGACACGTTGCGCCCGGACTGGCAGGCCTGGCCGAGCGTTATCCACGGTTAACCATAGAGCTAACGCTGACCGATGACTTTATCGACCCGCACCGGGACGCCGCCGATCTCATTTTCCGCATCGGCACGCTGACGGATTCGACGTTCCACGCCCGTGTTTTTGGGCAGCAGCGCTACCACCTCGCCGCGTCGCCCGCGTATCTGCGTCAACACGGCGTCCCGGCCGATCCGGCCGAGCTGAGCCAGCACAAATGTCTGGTCTATCGCGGTTCGTCCGGGCCTAACCGCTGGCTCGTACGTCGCAAAGGGGAGAATTGGGTGCATTATCCCGTCGCGCCGCTGATGACGTCCAATAATGCGGAGTCGCTGCTCATTGCCGCGCTGGGCGGGATGGGGATCGTCCTGTTTCCGGACTGGCTGATTGGCGACTGGCTGAAGCGGGGGGAGCTGGTCGCCCTTATGCCGGAAATGGCGTGCGCCATCAACACGGAGCAACTCAATATTGCGGCGATCTATCCTAACGCACGTCATCCGCCCCTGAACGTCAGGGCGGTGATTGATTATTACGTGGCGTTTTTCGGTACGCCGCTCTACTGGCAAACGTAAGGGATTACGCGCCGAGCTCCTTGCGGATAATCTCTGCGCCGGCGCTGAGCGCTTTCAGCTTGCCGTTAGCCACCTGGCGCGAAAGCGGGGCCATGCCGCAGTTGGTTGACGGGTAAAGCTTGTCGGCATCGACGAATTGCAGCGCTTTACGCAGCGTATCGGCGACTTCCTCCGGCGTTTCAATGGCGTTGGTTGCCACATCAATCGCGCCGACCATCACCTTTTTACCGCGGATCAGCTCCAGCAGATCCATCGGCACGCGGGAGTTGTGGCACTCCAGTGAGATGATGTCGATATTAGAGGTCTGCAGCTTAGGGAAGGCCTCTTCGTACTGGCGCCACTCTGAGCCGAGCGTTTTTTTCCAGTCGGTATTGGCTTTGATGCCGTAGCCGTAGCAGATATGTACCGCGGTTTCGCACTTCAGCCCTTCAATGGCGCGCTCCAGCGCGGCGATACCCCAGTCGTTCACCTCGTCAAAAAAGACGTTAAATGCCGGTTCATCAAACTGGATAATATCCACGCCTGCGGCCTCTAACTCACGCGCTTCCTGATTGAGGATTTTGGCGAATTCCCAGGCCAGCTTTTCGCGGCTTTTATAGTGCGCGTCGTAAAGGGTGTCGATCATGGTCATCGGCCCGGGCAGGGCCCATTTGATCGGCTTGTCCGTGAGCTGACGCAGGTATTTCGCATCGTCCACGAATACCGGCTTCTGACGCGCAACGGCAGAAACCACGGTCGGCACGCTGGCGTCGTAGCGGTTACGAATGCGCACCGTCTGGCGATTTTCAAAATCCACGCCGCTCAGGTGTTCAATAAAGGTGGTGACGAAGTGCTGGCGGGTCTGTTCTCCGTCGCTGACGATATCGATACCCGCGCGGATCTGCTCATCCAGAGACAGGCGCAGCGCGTCCTGTTTACCCGCCAGGAGTTCCTGATCCTGTAATTTCCAGGGTGACCACAGCGTTTCAGGTTGTGCAAGCCAGGTCGGTTTAGGCAGGCTGCCAGCCGTAGAAGTCGGGAGCAATGTTTTCATAATAAAAGACCTTTTTTGTGATGAATTAAAGCGTGTAGTTATCAGACCACTGCTCAAGAATGTGTTGGTAAGGCTTAATAAAGTACGTTTCGGTGAAGCGACCCTGTTCAATCGCCAGTCGGCTACGCTCTTCCCGGTCATAAACAATTTTGGTTAAGGAGTGATCCTGCTGGTTCAGATCCGGTCGGTAGCACAGTCCCGCCGCCGAGTTTGCGTTATAAATTTCCGGGCGATAGATTTTCTGGAACGTCTCCATCGTACTGATGGTGGCAATCAGCTCCAGATCGGTGTAGTCGCTCAGCAAATCGCCGGTAAAGAAGAACGCGAAAGGCGCCACGCTGTTTTCCGGCATGAAATAGCGAACCTGCAGGCCCATCTTCGCGAAGTACTGTTCCGTCAGCGACTCGCCATCCGGCTGATATTCAATGCCCAGCACAGGATGCTGGTTACCGTTGCGGCGATAGGTGTCTTTGCTGGAGACGCTCAGGCAGATCACCGGACCCTTGCTGAAGTTCTCTTTGTATTCCGGCGAGCTCACAAAGTGGCGGAAAATATTGCCGTGCAGTTCGCCAAACTTTTCCGGAATGCTGAAGTGCTGCTGGTTCTTGTTGTGTTCCAGCAGCCGCACGCTGAAATCATAATCCCGCACGTAAGAAGAGAAGTTATTTCCGACGATGCCAGGGATACGCTTGTTATTTTTTTTGTCGACAATCGTGGTTTGCAATATCTCAATGGCCGGGAACGGTTTTTCCGCGCCAATGTTCAAGTCGACAGAGATGATTTCCAGCTCAACCGCGTAGCGATCGGCGTTTGGGTTATCCCAGCGCGCCAGGGCGTTAAAGCGGTTGTTGATCATCACCAGCGTATTGCGCAGGTTTTCCTGACGCTTTTCCCCGCGCGCCAGGTTAGCAAAGTTGGTGGTCGTACGCGTATTTTCTGACGGGTTGTAATTCTCATCGAAGCAACTGCGCTTAAGGGTATATGTGAAAGCTTTGCTCATTGTGGTTATGCATCCTAAGTTCATGTTGCTAAGAAGTTACCGATGCATAATTTATGCCTGAGCCCGCGGCGCAGGGGAAGTGACTTAATTTCAATGCAACATGAGCGAACTTCATGAACGGCGCACTTCACGTTATACTGCCCAAAATTTCCAACCGGTTTAGAAACAATCATGACAAAACTCACCTTACAAGAGCAGATGCTGAAAGCGGGCTTAGTCAGCAGCAAAAAAGCGGCGAAAGTGCAGCGCACGGCAAAGAAATCACGCGTTCAGGCGCGCGAGGCTCGGGAAGCGGTAGAAGAGAACAAGAAAGCGCAGATCGAGCGTGACAAGCTGCTGAGCGAGCAGCAGAAGCAGGCCGTGCTGGCGAAAGAGTTTAAAGCGCAGGTGAAGCAGCTGATTGAGATGAACCGCATCACCGTGGCGAAAGGCAACATCACCTTTAACTTCACCGACGGCAATCTGATCAAAAAAATCGAGGTCGACAAGCAAACTCAGGCTCAGCTGATCAACGGCCGTCTGGCGATTGCTCGTCTGGTCATCAACGCCAGCGGCGACTGTGAATACGCGATTATTCCGGCGGTGGTGGCCGATAAAATTGCCCAGCGCGATGCCGACAGCATCGTCTTAAACAGCGCGCTCAGCCAGGAAGAGCAGGATGAAGACGATCCGTACGCGGACTTCAAAATCCCTGACGATTTGATGTGGTAAACCGCATTCAGAACGGGGCGGCGTGACGGGCGTTAACCGGCTCTCCGCTCACGGGATGAATAAAATTCAACTCGCTGGCATGCAGCATCAGCCGGGGCGTTTCCTCAGCCCCAGGCGCTTCAAGACCACCATACAGGTCGCAGCCCAGAATCGGGTGCCCCAGCTGCTGACAGTGAATGCGCAGCTGGTGGGTTCGCCCGGTCTCCGGAGTAAGTTCCACCCGCGTTAACGGCAGTCCCGTTTCCTGATAAAACCGTTCCACCACCCGATAGCCGGAACGGGCGGGTTTTCCGCTGATGGGGCAGATCGACATCAGCGGGAACAGCGCCGGGTCTTTGGCAATCGGCGCATCTATTATTCCCTCGTCATTTTCCACATGACCGCAAAGCAGGGCGCTGTAGACCTTCTCCACGCTGCGCTGGCTGAACTGCTGGCACAGCGCCGCGTTGATGGCCTTATTGCGCGCAACCACCATCAGCCCGGACGTGCCGAAATCCAGACGGTGTACCAGCGTGCAGCCGGGGTACGTCTGGACCAGACGATAATGGACGGAATCAAGATTTTGCGGTTTTTTGCCCGAGAGGCTGAGCAGACCGGAAGGCTTATCGATCAGCAACAGATGTTCATCCTGCCAGAGGATCTGAATGTCGTCGTGACACGGTGGGGCAATAAAAGAATCAATAATCGCAGACATCAGGCCGCCCGGCTGGAGAGTGGGAGCGGATGATAACGAAATGCGGGGAAAAGAAAAACCCTCCCACCAGGCGGTGAGAGGGTGAAGTCTTAGGCTGCTACCAGGCTGTCGATGGCGGCTTTCGCGTCGGTCTGCGCTTTGGTCGCCACTTCCGGACCGTAAGCGATACCTTCAGCGAACACGAAGTTCACGTCGGTGATGCCGATGAAGCCCAGGAACAGGCTCAGGTACGGCGCAACCAGGTCGGTCGGGGTGTCTTTATGGATACCGCCACGGCTGGTCAGTACGATCGCACGTTTACCTTTCACCAGGCCTTCAGGGCCGTTCTCGGTGTAACGGAAGGTTACGCCAGCGCGCGCCACCAGGTCGAAGTAGTTCTTCAGCTGGGTAGGGATGTTGAAGTTGTACATTGGGGCGTTGATGACGATAACGTCGTGCGCCTGCAGTTCAGCAATCAGCTCGTCGGACAGGGCCAGGGCTTCCTGCTGACGTGGAGACAGCGGTGCATCGCTTGGGCGCAGCGCGCCAACCAGCTCGCCGTCCAGCACAGGAATTGGGTTTGCAGCCAGGTCACGCACGGTGATTTCGTCAGCGGAATGCTGTTCACGCCACTGTTCAACGAAGTAATCAGACAGCTGACCAGACTGAGAGTACCCTGCCAGAATACTGGATTTCAAAACTAATACTTTGCTCATGGGTGATTCCTGTTTTTGCATTTGATTGAAGGGGGTTGCCCCGTTGCTTGTTGACACTCTATTCACAATCCTGTCGCAGGGATAGCGCAATATATCGAAGCCTATGTTCGAATTTTTTGAATAAGGCGCTAAAAGCGCTGATGTGGTACTCTATATCAATCATTAAAAAGAGATTTTACCCGGCAGAGCACTGCCCACTATCGCTATGACAGAACAACAAAAAATCACCTTCCCGATGCTCCTGCAGCAGCTTGATTCTCTGATGCTGCGCGATAAGCAGCGCTTTGCGCGCCGTCTGCACGGCGTGAAGAAGGTTAAAAATCCTGATGCACAACAGGCCATTTACCAGGAGATGGCGAAAGAGATTGACCAGGCGGCAGGGAAAGTTGTGCTGCGCGAAGCCGCACGTCCGGCGATTACCTACCCGGAAAACCTGCCCGTCAGCCAGAAAAAACAGGACATCCTTGAGGCTGTACGCGACCACCAGGTGGTGATCGTCGCGGGCGAAACCGGTTCGGGAAAAACCACCCAGCTGCCGAAAATCTGTATGGAGCTGGGACGCGGCCTGAAAGGGCTGATTGGCCACACCCAGCCGCGTCGGCTGGCGGCGCGTACCGTGGCGAACCGTATTGCCGAAGAGCTGCAGACCGAGCCGGGCGGCTGCATCGGTTACAAGGTGCGATTCAGCGACCACGTCAGCGATAACACCATGGTGAAGCTGATGACCGACGGTATTCTGCTGGCGGAAATCCAGCAGGATCGTCTGCTGATGCAGTACGACACCATCATCATCGACGAAGCGCACGAGCGCAGCCTGAACATCGACTTCCTGCTTGGCTACCTGAAAGAGCTTCTGCCGCGTCGCCCGGATCTGAAAATCATCATCACCTCCGCGACCATTGACCCGGAGCGCTTCTCGAAGCATTTCAACAATGCGCCTATTATCGAGGTGTCAGGACGCACGTACCCTGTGGAAGTGCGCTATCGCCCGATTGTGGAAGAGGCGGACGATACCGAGCGCGACCAGCTGCAGGCCATCTTCGACGCCGTTGACGAGCTGGGCAACGAAAGCGCGGGCGATATCCTGATCTTCATGAGCGGCGAGCGCGAAATCCGCGACACCGCCGATGCGCTCAGCAAGCGCGACCTGCGCCACACCGAGATCCTGCCGCTGTACGCGCGCCTGTCAAACAGCGAGCAGAACCGCGTATTCCAGCCGCACGGCGGGCGCCGCATCGTCCTGGCGACCAACGTGGCGGAAACCTCGCTGACCGTACCGGGGATCAAATACGTGATCGACCCGGGCACGGCGCGCATCAGCCGATACAGCTACCGCACCAAGGTCCAGCGGCTGCCGATTGAGCCGGTCTCCCAGGCGTCCGCTAACCAGCGTAAGGGCCGCTGCGGCCGCGTGTCGGAAGGGATCTGTATTCGTCTCTATTCCGAAGACGATTTCCTGTCGCGCCCGGAATTCACCGATCCGGAAATTCTGCGCACCAACCTGGCGTCCGTTATCCTGCAGATGACCGCGCTGGGGCTGGGCGACATCGCGGCGTTCCCGTTCGTCGAAGCGCCGGACAAACGCAACATTCAGGACGGCGTGCGTCTGCTGGAAGAGCTCGGCGCCATTACCACCGACGAGCAGGCGACGGTCTACAAGCTGACGCCGCTGGGCCGCCAGCTCAGCCAGCTGCCGGTGGATCCGCGTCTGGCCCGTATGGTGCTGGAAGCGCAGAAGCACGGCTGCGTGCGCGAGGCGATGATCATTACCTCGGCGCTCTCCATTCAGGATCCGCGCGAGCGTCCGATGGACAAGCAGCAGGCGTCTGATGAAAAGCACCGTCGCTTCCACGACAAAGAGTCCGATTTCCTCGCCTTCGTAAACCTGTGGAACTATCTCGGCGAGCAGCAGAAAGCGCTCTCCTCGAACCAGTTCCGCCGCCAGTGCCGCGTGGATTTCCTCAACTACCTGCGCGTGCGCGAGTGGCAGGATATCTACACCCAGCTGCGCCAGGTGGTGAAAGAGCTGGGCATTCCGGTCAACAGCGAGCCGGCGGAGTACCGCGAGATTCATATCGCGCTGCTGACCGGCCTGCTGTCCCACATTGGGATGAAGGACGCCGAAAAGCAGGAGTATACCGGCGCGCGTAACGCCCGTTTCTCCATCTTCCCGGGTTCCGGCCTGTTCAGGAAGCCGCCGAAATGGACCATGGTTGCCGAGCTGGTGGAAACCAGCCGCCTGTGGGGGCGCATTGCCGCGCGCATCGATCCGGAATGGGTGGAGCCGGTGGCCCAGCACCTGCTGAAACGCTCTTACAGTGAACCGCACTGGGAGCGTGCGCAGGGCGCGGTGATGGCGACCGAGAAAGTGACCGTTTACGGCCTGCCGGTAGTTGCCGCGCGTAAGGTTAACTACAGCCAGATTGACCCGGCGCTCAGCCGCGAGCTGTTTATCCGCCACGCGCTGGTGGAGGGTGACTGGCAGACGCGCCATGCGTTCTTCCGCGAAAACCTGAAGCTGCGGGCAGAAGTGGAGGAGCTTGAGCACAAGTCGCGCCGCCGCGACATTCTGGTGGACGATGAGGCGCTGTTTGAGTTTTACGACCAGCGCATCAGCCACGATGTCATATCCGCTCGCCATTTCGACAGCTGGTGGAAGAAGGCCAGCAAAGAGACGCCGGACCTGCTCAACTTTGAAAAGAGCATGCTGATTAAAGAGGGGGCAGAGTCGGTCAGCAAGCTCGACTACCCGAACTTCTGGCATCAGGGCAACCTCAAGCTGCGTCTGACGTATCAGTTTGAACCGGGTGCCGACGCGGATGGCGTGACCGTTCATATTCCGCTGCCGCTGTTAAACCAGCTTGACGAGAGCGGGTTCGAGTGGCAAATCCCCGGCCTGCGCCGCGAGCTGGTGATTGCGCTGATCAAATCCCTGCCGAAACCGGTGCGCCGTAACTTTGTGCCTGCGCCAAACTATGCGGAAGCGTTTTTAGGCCGCGTTACGCCGCTGGAGCTGCCGCTGCTGGACGCTCTGGAGCGTGAATTCCGCCGCATGACCGGCACCACCATCGACCGCGATGACTGGAACTGGGATCAGGTGCCCGATCACCTGAAAATCAGCTTCCGCGTGGTGGATGATAAAAACAAAAAGCTGCTGGAAGGGCGTTCGCTGAGCGAGCTGAAAGAGGCGCTGAAAGGCAAAGTTCAGGAAACGCTGTCTGCGGTGGCGGACGACGGTATCGAGCAGAGCGGGCTGCATATCTGGAGCTTTGGTCAGCTTCCGGAAAGCTACGAACAGAAGCGCGGTAATTATAAGGTCAAAGCCTGGCCGGCGCTTGTGGACGAGCGCGACAGCGTGGCGATCAAACTGTTTGATAATCCGCAGGAACAGCAGCAGATGATGTGGCGCGGGCTGCGTCGCCTGCTGCTGCTCAACATCCCGTCGCCGATCAAGTATCTGCACGAGAAGCTGCCGAACAAGGCCAAGCTCGGGCTGTACTTTAACCCGTACGGCAAGGTGCTGGATCTGATTGACGACTGCATCTCCTGCGGCGTGGACAAGCTGATCCACGAGGCGGGCGGTCCGGTCTGGACGGAAGAGGGCTTTGCTCAGCTCCATGAAAAGGTGCGCGCGGAGCTGAACGACACCGTGGTGGAGATTGCCAAACAGGTCGAGCAGATCCTTACCGCCGTATTCAATATCAACAAGCGCCTGAAGGGGCGCGTGGATATGACCATGGCGCTGGGGCTGTCGGACGTGAAGGCGCAGATGGCGGGGCTGGTCTATCGCGGCTTTGTCACCGGCAACGGCTTTAAGCGTCTGGGCGATACGCTGCGCTATCTTCAGGCGATTGAAAAACGTCTGGAAAAAATGGCTATCGACCCGCACCGCGATCGCGCGCAGATGCTGAAAGTGGAGAGCGTGCAGCAGGCGTGGCAGCAGTGGCTAAACAAGCTGCCGCCGGCGCGCCGCGACGATGAAGACGTTCAGGCGATCCGCTGGATGATAGAGGAGCTGCGCGTCAGCTTCTTTGCCCAGCAGCTCGGTACGCCGTATCCGATTTCGGATAAGCGTATTTTGCAGGCGATGGAGCAGATTTCCGCTTAAAACCCTTGCCCGGTTTTCTCCCTCTCCCTGTGGGAGAGGACCGGGGTGAGGGCATCAGCCCGCACGTTTTTTCACCCGTTCACTATTGCCAGCGTAAATCCATCCCATCCTTTAACCCCCACCGTTTGCAGCGCGGTGGCGGTTAGGCGCGGGTTATCCCCAATCATTTCGATAAAACGCCGCACCCCCAGCACGCGCGCGTCGTCGCTTTGCCCGTTAATCACTTCGCCGTCGCGCACCACGTTATCGCCGATAATCACCGTACCCGGGTGGGAGTAGTGCAGCGCCCACTCCAGATAGCCGGGATTGTTTGGCTTATCGGCATCAATAAAGATCAGGTCGAACGGCGGAACGTCACCGAAATTCTCCAGCGAGCTCAGCGCCGGGCCTTCAATAAGTTCAATGCGATCGCTCAGCCCCGCGAGGTGAATATTCTGGCGGGCCACATCGGCATGCGTCGGGTCAGCCTCGAGCGTAATCAGCTTTCCGTCCGGCGGCAGGGCGCGCGCCATCCAGATTGAGCTATAGGCGCCCAGCGTACCGATCTCAAGAATGCGTCTTGCCTGGGTCATACGCACGAACAGCGCCAGCAGTTGCCCCTGATTGGCCGCAACATCGTGTTCGGGTAGCCCGGCGCGCTTGTTGTTTTCCAGTACCTGATGAAGCACGTCATCGTCAGGGATCAGCGAAGAAATCATGTAATTATCTACTGCAGGCCATTGTTGATGCATAGATTGACTCCTTGGATTTTTCTCCCTCTCCCTGTGGGAGAGGGTTGGGGTGAGGGCATTAGCGCGCAAGGCGGTTCACGCGCTCTTCCAGCCGCCGCCCAGCGCCCTGTACAAATCGATCTGCGCCAGCAGCAGGTTATTTTTCACCTGCACCACGCTGGTCTGCACCGAGTACAGCGTGCGCTGGGCGTCCAGCACGTCCAGATAGGAGGAGTAGCCGTTGCGATTGCGGTTCTGCGCAATGCGCAGCGTCTCCTGCGCCACCTCCTGCTGGGCAAGCAGCTCCGTCAGCTGTTGCTGATAGCGCGTAATAGCATCAAGGCTGTTGTTCACTTCGGCAAACGCGTTACGCACGGTTTTTTCATAGGCGTACAGCGCCTGATTACGCTGGGACTGGGAAATATCCACCTGCGCATTCAGCGCCTGGCGGTTCAGCAGCGGGGCGAGAATACTGCCCCCGACGCTCCAGAGCTGAAGCGGGTTGTCCAGCAGGCCGGACAGGGTGCGATCCTGTATCGATCCTGTTGCGGTCAGGTTGAACGACGGCAGCAGGCTCGCGCGCGACGCGGCAAGCGAGGCGTCAGCCGCAACCAGCTGGCGTTCGGCCTGAACGATATCCGGCCGACGGTTCAGGAGCGTAGAAGGCAGCTGTGACGGCAGCGTCAGCGGCGTCAGCGTCTCAAAGCTTTCGCTGCGCGCTACCGCGCCGGGATTGCTTCCCAGCAGCAGGCTGAGGGCGTTCTCCTGCTGTGCAATCTGATGCTGCAGCACGGGAACCTGCGCTCGCGTTGAGCGGAGTTCGGAATCCGACTGCATCAGCTCCAGACGCGAGCTGTAGCCCGTCTCAAACTGACGTTTCGCGAGGTTAAATGCCTCTTCGCGCGATTTCAGCGTGGATTCGGTCACCCGCAGCTGTTCGTCAAGCGAGAGCAGGGTGACATACCCGGACGCAACGGAAGACGCGACGGTCAAATCCGCGGCGGCAGCGGCGGCTTTTTGCGCCGCCAGCGAGGCTTCGGCGGCATTGGCCGTGCTGCGGTTAACGCCCCAGATATCCACATCGTAGCTCGCCGTCAGGCTACCTCTGTACAGCGTGCCGTAGACCGGCAGCCCGGTCGCGGCGGATTGCGAACGGGCGCGCGTCCCCGTTACGCCCGCGTCAAGCGACGGAAACAGGCTGCCGTCGGCCGCAAAGGCCCGCGCCTGATACTCGTTAATTCGTTCGCGGGCGATCAGCACGTCGCTGTTGTTTTTAAGCGCCTGGTCCACGTAGCGGTTGAGGTTATTGTCGTGGAAATTGCGCCACCAGAGCTGCTCCGCCGGGCTGGCAGGGCCGGAATCGGCGCGCCACTGGGTGGGGATGTGCAGCGTCGGCTGCGCCGGTTTTACGTCGACGGACTGGCATCCGGCCAGCGTCACCGCCAGTACCAGACCGGCAATCGGGCGAAGGGTCATTGTTTGCCCTCCCGCGTATCAATGGTCACCTGCACCGACATGCCCGGACGCAGCAGGGCGGACTCCTCAGGCTTGCCGAGCACCTCGATGCGCACCGGAATACGCTGGGCGATTTTGACAAAGTTGCCGGTGGCGTTGTCCGGCGTGATGGCGCTGAATTCAACTCCGGTTGCCGGCGAGATGCTCTCCACTCGGCCCTGATACGATTTGTTGTTCAGGGCATCGACGGTGAATTTGACAGGCTGACCAACGCGCAGCTCCTCGAGCTGGGTCTCTTTAATATTGGCAATGACCCAGTGCTGCGGAGGCACAAGGGTGGTGAGGTGGGTCCCTGCGGTTACGTACGCCCCGAGACGCACGGCAATCTGGCCGAGTTGGCCGTCGCGCGGGGCGGTAATTCGGGTGTTTTGCAGGTCAATTTGCGCCAGCTCCAGCGCCGCTTTCGCATTTTCGACATCCGCCTCCAGCGCGCCGCGGTTCACAATTACCGTCTGCAGATCCTGACGCGACATCTCAAGCAAGGCTTTGGCCTGCTCGATGTCGGCGCTGCCCTGGGCCGCGCTGGCCAGCGCCGCGTCGCGCTCGCGAATGGAAAGCGATCCGTCAGCCGTCAAATCCTTCACCCGCTTTAAATCCGCCTGGGTTTTCAGGCTCTGGGCGCGGGCATTTTTCAGCGCCGCGTCGTTTTTGGCGATCGTCGCTTCGGCGCTTTTACGCTGCTGCAGGTTGTTATTGAGCGCGGCAGTTTTCATCGCCAGCTGTGCCTCGGCCTGATGCACGCGCTGACGATAGATGCGGTCATCAATCTGCAGCAGCAGGTCGCCTTTTTTAACCTGCACAAAGTCCTGAACCTTCACCTCGGTGATATAGCCATTCACCTGAGGACTTATGAACGTCGTCTGACCGCGCACGTAGGCGTTGTCGGTAAACTGCGCGTGGCGGGTGAACGGCGGCAGCTGCCATGCGTAAAGGATCACCAGTACGCCGACAATACCGATGGCAGCGGCGGTGAAAACGGAAACAATGCGCACATTTTTGCGGGTGTTGGCCTGCTCTTTGGCGGCATCCTGCTGACTCATAAACTCTCCAGAAATATTTTAATTATTTGTTGCCGGTGGCGTTCTTAAGCGCCATACGGGCAGTGATGCGCAGGCGCAGCAAGCGCCATAAAATCCAGACCAGCGTGGCGGCAGCGATGCCCGCCGTCAGCAGATAAGTATCGTTGTAAGCCAGAATATTCGCCTCAAGCGTCGTCACCGTTTGCAGCTGCGTTATCGCCTGCGTTCCCAGCAGCGAACTGTCGCCAATCAGGCTCCGGTACATCTGGGTGTAAAGCTGGATACGCTCGTTGACCAGCGGATTGAGCGTGGTGAGCTGGTCCGCCAGCAGGCTGGAGTGGTACTTCTCGCGCCAGGTCTGGAAGGTTCCGAGGATCGCGGAGCCCAGCAGGCCGCCGAGGTTCTGACTCATGCCGAACATCACCGAGAAGCTGACCAGGTTGCGCGGGTCGGCGATCACGCCGCCAATGGCGGCCAGCATAGCGGGCGCCAGGAAAAAGGCGCTGCCGAAGCCCAGCAGAAACTGGCTTAGCATCAGCTGATCCGGCCGGGTCAGGTTGTTGGACTGGCTGTCCAGCAGCGAGGCAACAATCATCAGCGCCAGGGAGGTGATGATTGGCCACGCCAGTTTGGTCGGCTTAATCGTGAGGCAGCTGGTGACAATCCCGCAGACGATCCCGGCGAAAATGGACCACGCCAGGTGGGTCATCTGCTCGTTCTGCAACCCCACGTACTGCAGCCAGCCGATGACTCCGGTGTTTTGCTCTGCCAGCACGATACGGATCAGCAGCATGATCAGCCCCAGACGGACGATGCTGCCGCTCGACAGCCAGCGGGTGTTCAGCAGCGGGTTGGTGCGGTTATGTTCAAAGACGATGGCGGCCACAATCAGCACCAGCGATAGCGCCAGCGACCAGCCGATCCACGGCGCCTCGAACCACCAGTCAAGGCGGCCCAACGAGAGCACGGCGCAGAGCAGGGCCATTCCGGGGGCCATTAAAAAGAAGGTGATGAAGTCTTTCTTCTCAAAGACCTTGCGCCTGTCGCCCGGCGGCAGTTTTAAGGCTATCACGCAGGCCAGGGAGATCAGCGCCAGCCCGAGCTCGAAGAAATAGAGCCCGCGCCACTCGTCCAGCTGCAGCAGTTCGGTGGAAAACAGGCGGGCCAGAGGGATGGCGAGCGACGACCCGGTAATCCCGATGGTGAGCGCCTTCAGGCGGTGCTTCGCAGGCCAGGCCTGGATCTGATAGTAAATCCCCAGCGAGCTGAGCGCGGCGGCCACCATCCCGTGCGCGGCGCGCACCATCAGCGCCGAGCTGAGATCGTTAACGAACAGGTGGAAAAAGGTCACCAGCACGTACAGCACCAGAAAACCTTCCGTGAAGGCGCGCAGACCGTACTGCTGGCGGAACTTGACCAGCAGCAGGTTGATAGAGATGTTGGTCATGACGTAGACCGCGGGCAGCCAGGCGATTTCGGTCGACCAGGCCCCGAAGGTGCCCTGCAGATTTTGCAGGTTGGCGGTCACCACCGCATTTCCCAGCGCCCCCGTCAGGCACACCAGCAGGCCAACGACGCCGTAGGCAATCCGTTTTGGCGTACTGTGCTCAGGTGTGGAAGGCGAACCCAGCAGGGCGGGTTTCTCATGTGGCTGCCACTCGCGAGGAGCATAAGGGTCGCGTTCGGGCAGGCGCATAACGTCATTTACCTTAGAAATAATTGAATAATTAGCGTGCTAGCGTTTCCACGTCTGCCGCAAATGATAATTCAAGTGAATATGATTTACGCATGTTAATCAAATGTAGAAGGGAAGTTTAAGGAAAAAGAGCGGCCCGAAAGTCGGGCCGACAACGATCAGAGATGTTCGGGCTGTGCCTGCAGAGGGGATGTTCGCTTAACGCGGCTGGCGCAGAAAATCGCAATTAGGGAAATGGCTACCGTGACGGCAAGATACCAGGCCACCGGAACCCAGTCGCCGTCATATTTCGCCAGCAGTCCGGTGGCAATCAGCGGCGCGGTACCGCCTGCCAGCGCGGCACCCAGCTGATAACCGAGCGTAATGCCGGTGTAGCGTACGTTTGCACTAAAAATTTCAGAGCACAGCGTGCCGAGTACCGCCGTTACCGGTGCCCACAGCACGCCAAAGGCGATGACCGTCGCAAGCACAATGCCCCAGGTTGTTCCGGTATTGAGCAGCATAAACCACGGCACGATAAACAAACCCAGGATGAAGACGCTCGCGGCATACATGCGTTGACGGCCAATTTTATCCGAGAGCATCCCCATTAACGGGATCATCACCGTGGCCACCAGGGCTCCCAGCGTCACGGCTTCCAGCGCCTGAGACTTTTGATACGTCAGCGTCGTGGTGGCATAGCTCACGACAAACGTCGAGAAGATGTAGAACGGTGCGGTTTCTACCACCTTCAGACCGGCGGCAATCAATACTTCGCGCCAGTGGTGTTTCAGGGTATCGCGCAGAGGCGCTTTCGCCACCTGGCCCGATTGTTTTACCTTCTTGAAATCAGGCGTCTCGTCGATGTCCTTACGGATCCACAGGCCAAGCAACACCAGAACCGAGCTCAGCAGGAACGGGATGCGCCAGCCCCAGGAGAGGAAATCCTCCTCGCTGAAAAGCGTCATCAGCGAAACGATAAAGGTTGCCATTAGCATACCGATGGTGACGCCCGCCTGCGGAATACTGCCGAAGAAGCCTTTACGTTTTTCGGGCGCGTATTCATAGGCCAGCAGCAGCGCGCCGCCCCATTCACCGCCTATGCCCATCCCCTGAATGATACGCATCAGGATCAGCAGAGCGGGCGCCCACAGGCCAATCATTTCATACGTGGGCAGCAGACCGATCATGACGGTTGCACCTCCCATCAGAGAGAGGGTGAGAACGAGGGTTTTTTTACGTCCGATGCGGTCGCCGATATGGGCGAAAAGTACCCCGCCAATGGGGCGAATGAAAAAGGTTAATGAGAACGAGAGATAAGAGAGGATGAGCCCGATAACCGGATCGACCATCGGGAAAAAGATCTTATTGAAGACCAGCGCGGCCGCCGTACCGTAGAGAAAATAGTCAAACCATTCAATGGCGCTCCCGGTAAGGCTGGCGATTAACACCTTCTTATTTTTTCGTAATACCGTCGTCGTACTTTCATGTTCTGTCATGACCTGAAACCCCGCCACGTTGATGATGTATGAGGTGTCACCTGGCGCGCTTCAGGTGCAACCTGTGATGATGAAAAAAGGTTGTGAAGTTGTTAAGCAACTTAGGGTTGTATGTTGTATTTGGCAAGCTAACGGGGGATGATACTGGTCAGATCACGGTGAAATATGCAGCGTTGAGTGCTTTTGCAGAGAGCATGTGCAACAGGATGTTTTGTATGATGGAAAACCAAAAGCATAATATGCAGGTGCAACCCGATTGTTTTTGGATGTTTCTGGTTATTTCAGAAAAATGACAATTTGGGCGATAAAAAAACGTCTGGTTTCAGAGCCCGCCTCTGCGTTATCGGTAAGAAGCCGCTACCCTGAAGAGACATAAATGAGGAGTTCACCATGGTTCAGCCCCATTTTCCCATCCTGCCGGATGCCACGCTGGCGGCCATCAATACTGTCGGTGAATGGCTGGCGCAGGATGACCTGAGCGGCAGCCGCCAGTCCCCGGACGTCGATGCGGTGATCCTGGCCGGGAACGCGGTAATCCCGACCATTGAGGCGGCCTGCCGTATTGCCGCGCAGCGAGAAATCCCGCTCCTGATTAGCGGCGGTATTGGTCATTCAACCGCGTTTTTATATTCAGCTATTGGCAGTCATCCGCGTTATCACACCTTACAGGTCGAAGGGCGGGCCGAAGCGAGCATTCTTGCCGACATTGCGCGGGAGTTCTGGCAGATCCCCGATGCGCGCCTGTGGATTGAGGATCGCTCCACCAACTGCGGTGAGAACGCGCGTTTTAGCTGGAATATGCTGAAACAGCATCAGCGAGCGACCGGGCGGATGCTGGTGGTGCAGGATCCGACGATGCAGCGCCGAACGATGGCGACGTTTGCCCGCGTTTGCCAGGATGAACCCGCGTCACCGCAGTGGAAAAGCCACCCAGGGATTACGCCGATACTGCATAACGGCAAAGAGGGCGTGGAGTTTAGCGAGGGCAACAGCGGACTGTGGCCCGTTGACCGCTACCTTTCACTGGTTCTGGGGGAGCTGCCCCGTTTGTATGATGACGTTAACGGCTATGGCCCGGCCGGGCGGGATTTTATCGCGCACGTTGAATTCCCAGATGCGGTGGTTGCCGCGTGGAAAAAGCTGCAGCAGGATCCGGTCCTCGCGGATGCGTTGTCCAGGCGCTCGCTTCTCTGAATATTCAGTAAACACCCCTCTCTGGAGAGAGGGGGGAACATATTACAGCGCCGCAAACTTATCCAGCGTCCGCACCAGCTGCGTCACGAAACCATATTCATTGTCATACCACGCTACCGCTTTCACCAGCTGTAGCTCTCCCGCTTCTGACACCTCCGTCTGCGTGGCGTCAAACACCGAACCGTAATGCGAGCCAATCACATCGGACGACACAATCTCTTCGTCGGTATACCCGAACGATTTATTGCCCTGCGTCGCCTTTTTCAGCGCGGCGTTGATCTCCTCAACGGTGACTTTCTTGCCCAGAATCGCCACCAGCTCGGTGACCGAACCCGTTTTTACCGGCACGCGCTGCGCGTGGCCCTTCAGCTTGCCGCTGAGCGCCGGGATCACCAGACCGATGGCCTTTGCGGCACCTGTGGTGTGGGGAATGATATTCTCTGCCGCCGCCCGTGAGGCGCGAAGGTCTTTCCCGCGCGGGCCATCCACCAGCGCCTGCGTACCGGTATAGGCATGAATGGTGGTCATGGTGCCCACTTTTATTTCAAACGCATCGTTCAGGGCTTTCGCCAGCGGGGCGAGGCAGTTGGTGGTGCAGGATGCGACGGAAATAATGGTGTCACTGGCGTCAATGGTGTCGTCATTCACGCTGTAGACGATGGTTTTCATCTCGCCCGCAGGCGCAGAGATCAGCACTTTCTTCGCGCCGGCGTCCAGGTGCGCCCGTGATTTCTCTTCAGAGGTATAAAAGCCGGTGCACTCCACGACGATATCCACGCCTGCGGCTTTCCACGGAATGTGCTTCGCCTCTTTTTCGGCGTACACCGCAATGGTTTTTCCGTCCACAATCAGCGCATCCTCGGTGAAATCCACGCTCCACGGGAAGCCGCCATAGTTGGAATCATGCCTGAGCAGGTAGGCCAGCACTTTCGGTGAGGTGAGGTCGTTGATGGCGACGACGGTATTGCTGTCCTGGGTTTCAAGAAGGCGGCGCAGTACAAGGCGCCCAATGCGTCCAAAGCCGTTAATGCCAATTTTACTCATGGTGTTCTCCTGTAAACGTGTCGATGCGACAGTTTGAACTCATCCAGGCTTAGACCATCACGGGCAGGGCGGCAATTGAAGATGCTTCATGCGGGAGGAAGTATTTGAAAAACCATACAGAAAATTTAATGAATTTTTAAGGAAAGGAGATTATGTTGGCGCGATAACTGTTTTTAATCGGGAAATCACATGCGCACTAAATATACAAGCCTGCAAATCGGCATCCACTGGCTGGTGTTTCTGTTAATCATCGTCGCCTACTGCGCCATGGAGTTCAAAGGTTTCTTCCCGCGCACCGCGCGTCCAGTAATCAATATGATCCACGTTTCGTGCGGTATCAGTATCCTGGTGCTGATGGTGACGCGTCTGCTGGTTCGCCTGAAATTCCGCGCGCCGCCGATTCAGCCGAAGCCAAAAGCGATGGTAACGGGGATGTCCCACCTTGGGCACCTGGTGGTGTATCTGCTGTTTATTGCGCTGCCGCTGATTGGCATTGTGATGATGTATAACCGGGGCAGCGACTGGTTTGCTTTCGGCCTGGCGATGCCGCATGCGGCGGAGTCCAATTTCGACCTGGTTGATATGTTGAAAGAGTGGCACGAGACGCTGGCGAACCTGGGCTACTTTGTGATTGGCCTGCACGCGGCGGCGGCGCTGATGCATCACTATTTCTGGAAAGATAATACTCTTCTGCGCATGATGCCGAAAAAGCGTTCGTAGTCTTTAACGCTTGCCGGGTGGCGCAGCGCCACCCGGCTTATTTTTTAACCCAGCAGCGCACGCTCTTCAGCAGTTAGCGCCAGCGGCTGCGTTGACCCCGTCTCCGACGACTTCACCGCCGCTTCCAGCACGGCCATGACCGCCAGTGCCTCAACAGGGTGGACAGGATTGGTGATTTTCCCGAGCAGCGCATCACGTACGTTGACGTAATACTGGCGCTGATCGCCTTTCGGGGTAGGGATCGTCTGCGGTGCGCCGTCGGCCCCAAAGAACACCATGCTGTCGCCGTCTTCGCCCCAGGTTTCACTGCCGGGGATCACCCCTGCGAGCAGCTGCGCTTCCTGCTGGTCGATTCTGGCTTTCACCACGCTGCCCTTGTCCCCGTGGGCGGTAAAGCGTGCCGTACCGCCAGCAACCAGCATGCTGGCGTGCAGAATGACCTTATGCTCCGGGTAGTTTAAGACCACGTGCGCCCAGTCGTTAATTTCTGCGCCGTCGCGCAGCGTCGCGATATTCCCCTGAACCGACTGCGGCAGGCCAAAGAGCTGTAGCGTCTGGTCAATCAGGTGAGGGCCCAGATCAAACCACAGACCGCTCCCGGGGACGTTCTGCTCGCGCCAGCGCACGCGCACTTCCGGGCGGAAGCGGTCAATGTGCGATTCGAGGTGTTTAACCTTGCCGAGCGTGCCTTGCTCAATAATCTGCTTAATGCCGAGGAAATCGCTGTCCCAGCGGCGGTTGTGGAAGACGGAGAGCAGCAGCTGCTTTTCATCCGCCAGCGCAATCAGGTCGCGGGCCTCCTGCATGTCGAGGGTAAAAGGCTTATCCACGACCACGTGTTTCCCCGAGTTCAGGGCCAGCGTCGCCAGCGGGGCGTGCGTGGCGTTGGGGGAGGCAATCACCACCAGATCGATATCAGGATGCTGAATGGCCTCTTCCGGTGTCGCTACCACCTGTACGTCCGGCAGATCGCGTTTAACTTTCTCTTCATCACGAGAAGAGACCACGGCCAGCTTAATCCCGTCCACAGACTGGATCAGCGGGGCATGGAAGGTTTTACCGACAAATCCATACCCGATCAGCGCAACGTTGATTGTTTGAACTTTACTCATGACCTTCTCCACGTTAATTCGCGCACACCGTAACCTGCAGTGCGCTATGGTCCCCAAGCTCAGGCCAGGGACGATCTAAAAAGAGTTGTTGGATGCTGGATAACCCGGACACCAGATACGGCTCGCAGCGGTTAATTTTCAGGTGGTCGGCGACAATCCAGTGCGCGTGGCTTGCGTCCAGCATCGCGCGTTTAACCTCGGCATCCGCTTCTTTACCGGCGCTCAAACCGAGTTCAGCATGAATGGCGCACGCCCCAAGAATGGCGATATCTGCCCGATAACGAGACAGCAAAGACAGCGTAGCGCTTCCGGCAAACAGTCGCTGCTTGTGGTCCCATTTCCCGCCGAGCAGGATCAGCTCAATATCTTCCCGGTCGCTAAAATGCTGGGCGATATCCAGCGAGGGAGTAATGACGGTGAGCGGCCCCTGAAGAAAGGTGGCGACGGCCATCACCGTACTTCCGGCATCCAGAAACAGGGTGGAGCCCGGTGGAACCTGCTGTGCGACCTGTTTACCCAGTCGCTGTTTGGTCTCCGGCAGCAGCGTGTTGCGGCCCTGACGGTTCATGGCGGAGAGGTTGAGCGCGATGGCTCCGCCGTGGTTCTTCTGCGCAAGGCCCTGGTTTTCCAGATCGGTCAGATCCCGACGGATGGTATCCGCTGAAACCTGCAGCTTTTCGGCCAGTTCAGTGATGCTTGCCTGGCCTTGCTCGCTGAGGATATCCAGAACGTAGCGTTGACGAGCGGTTTTGTGCATGGGGGGGCATTCCTGCAAAATGTCGCAATAGTTTGCATAATACAGCATTTTGACGCAGAGAGAAGGGGAATGTCCTCAGGACGATGTGCAGCGCCGTGATGATTCAGATGGGTGATTATTAAAATTTTATTAAGCAGGTATAAGGAAGCCGTATTGAATGTTAATCACGATGTTATTGTTATGTTTTATTAAACGATTTGGGTTATGTAACCAGCGTTTAGGCATTGAGCGATGTTAAATGCTGTTTAATTAAAATTAATCAGGATTTTATTGCTTTAATTAGTTTTTTAAAAGCGTTTAATTTTAAATATATCCCATGGGCTACGTAAATTGACACTTCTTTGAAAATCTTTGTGTCTGACCCGCGCTGAAATTAACGCAAAAATGTGCATAGAACGAATTAAGAATTTTCCTTAAATAACAGTGGTTTTATATGTTTCATTTGAAACTCCATTTTCAGGGTTTTGTCCAGAAACCCCATGTTTTTTCTTATCTGTAACACCACGTTAACATTGTGGGTGTAGTGGGGTATACCGCATTTTGTTATGCTGCTAACCAGTTTAAGAAATAAGTAAATTCTTAATTGAAATAAAGCGCAGGCAGATCTCATCTCCAATGGAAATGGGTATGGGGATTATTACCTAAAATTCAGCACGGTAGCTAAATAAGATATTTGTCTAATTATCTGTACCTCTTTTTGGGTATTTGCTTGAGTATCACTCAGAGTCAGGGAGATAACATGACGATATTACGAAAGCCTATGTTACACAGATTTACAGCAGCACTGGCATTCATTTCATTAGCCATAAATACGGCTTTCGCCAATAGTAATCAGGTGGGTATTGCCCCGGTGGCAACCACAACCTTAAAAGAAAGTATTCTTTTTGCGATCGATCGCGATCCGTCAATTAGCCAGCAGGCCGCGCAATTAGGTATTGGCCAGGCACAAATAGATGAAGCGCGCAGCGGCTGGATGCCGCAAATATCGTTTAACGGGAGTACAGGGCACAGCCAGACCACCGATTCCAGCGGGTCGCTGAAGAATTCAGCCGCCTGGGGGCTGAGCCTGACGCAGTTGCTGTACGATTTTGGCAAGACCAATAACAGCATCAGCCAGTCCTCCGCCCAGCGCGATAGTTACCGCTATCAGCTGATGGGCACGCTTTCGGACGTGGCGGAAAAAACGGCGCTGAGCTATGTCGAGGTCAAACGCTATTCCGATCTGCTGCAGGCGGCAATAGATAACGTGCAGGCGCTCAAGAACGTCGAACAGCTGGCAAAGCTGCGCGCAGACGCGGGCGTGAGTTCCACCTCCGATGAGCTCCAGACCCGCACGCGTATTGCCGGCATGCAGGCGACGGTCGCGCAGTATCACGCCGCCTTAAACAGCGCGCGCGCCAGGCTTGCGGTATTAACCGGAATGCAGGCAGAGGCCTATTCGCCGGTGCCCGCGAATCTTGCCGTGGAGCCGGACTCGCTCAACCGCATCGATTATTCCCTGATACCGGCGGTGATGGCCGCGCAGAACATGGAACGCTCGGCTCAGTATGGCGTGGAAACGGCGAAGTCCCAGCACTGGCCTACGCTAAGCCTGAAGGGGGGGCGCACCCGTTATGAATCGGACAACCGTTCCTACTGGGACGACCAGATACAGCTCAATATCGACGCGCCGCTGTATCAGGGGGGCGCGGTTTCCGCTCGCGTTCGGCAGGCGGAAGGCGCACGGGCCATGGCCTCCTCTCAGGTCGATCAGGCGCGTTTCGATGTCCTGCAAAAAGCCTCCGTCGCGCAGGCTGACTGGACCGGCGCACGGGGACGAATGGAGGCGGGGAAGCAACAGCTGGAAAATGCTCTGCGGGCCCGCGATGTTTATAAAAATGAATACACCCTGAGCAAGCGGAGCATTAACGATCTGCTCAGCGTTGAGCAGGATGTCTGGCAGGCCACCTCAGCGAAAATAATCGCTGAGTATGACGGCTGGAGTTCGGCAATTAATTATGCTTCCGCGGTTGATAATTTAATGCCGCTTATTGGAATAGAGAAAAACGCTGCCGCAAAATTACCCGACTTGAGTTAATAAAAGACGCGCAGTGTTGCGCAAAGTAAGACTGAAAATAATGGGTGTTTTTTCCCAGGGATAGCTACATCCGTCTGGTGGACATATCCACAGGAATCCGTACACCTGCAAGGAGAAGAATATGAGTAACATGAAAGTTGTTGATGTCATCATTCGCAAAACGGCGGAGAAAACGAAATTAACCGGCGAAGGAAATCTGTCGGTCTCTATTTCATCCCCGAGCGTGATTGAAATCCAGGGCTCTGCTCAGGATGTGGCGCGTTATGTCCGCCAGGGGAAAGACCTCCTCATTTATATGAAAGATGGCAGCGTTATTCGCTGCAATAACTATTTTGTCGAAGATCCAGAGACGCATAATCAGTCAGAGCTGGTGTTCAACGATCGTCAGGAACTGACGCATATTTCTTTTGCCGATGCCGGGGAAGCGTCAGGCGCTGCGGTGACCGAGTTAACCGCGCAGGCCACACCGATTAGCAGCATTCAACCTTTCCTCGAGCAGGAAAGCGTTTTAAGCGACGCGCCGTGGGGCTGGATTGCGGGAGCGGCGTTAGGCGGCGGTGCCATCGGGGCACTGCTGGCAAACGGCGGTGACGGCGAAACTAAAACAAAAGTCATTGATAATACCAAAGAAGTTGAAAGCGCCACGCCGACCTTCTTGCTGTCGGATAAAGCGGGTGACAAGCAGGGCGTGCTGAGCGCAAACGAGATCACGGACGACAGCAACCCAACCTTTAGCGGTACCGGCCAGCCGGGCGCGACCATCCAGATCAAAGACAGCAGCGGCAGCACCATTGCCAGCACCATGGTCGGTACAGACGGCACGTGGACGGTAATATTACCGACCCAGACTGACGGGGAGCACACCTGGTCGGTCGTGCAGATCGACGGCAGTAAAACCACCTCTGCGGGCAGTATCACCGTGACGGTCTCTACCGCCGATGCCGCCATTACGCTGGCCACCACGGCGGGCGATAACGTGCTGAACGCCAGCGAGCAATCCGCAGGCTTTGCGCTTTCCGGTGCCAGCAAAAACCTGGCGCAGGGTACCGAACTCACCGTGACGCTGAACGGCAAAACCTACGCGGCTGAAGTCGGGGCAGACGGCGCGTGGAGTGTTAACGTGCCTGCGGCGGACGCGCAGGCGCTGGGCGACGGTACCTGGACGGTCAACGTTAGCGGTAAAGACGCGGCGGGTAACACCGTCAGCGGAAGCCAGACGATTGGGGTGGATACCACCGCGCCAACCCTCTCTGTCGATACCCTCGCGCAGGACAACATCATTAATGCGGCTGAGCACAATCAGCCGCTGACCCTGACCGGTAAAACGAATGCGGAAGCCGGTCAGATCGTCACGGTCACGCTGAACGGTAAAAACTATAACGCCACGGTGGGCAGCGACGGCACCTGGTCCGTCACGCTTGATGTGAACGACGTACAGGCGCTCAATGAGGGTAATCACACCCTGACGGTTAACGTGAGCGACAAAGCGGGCAACGGCTCGTCCGTGACGGCAGATTTCACGGTGGATACCGCCGCGCCGGTCGTTACCGTCCATACCGTGGCGGGCGACGATATCCTGAATATCAGCGAGCAGGGCCAGGCGCACATTATTTCCGGCCAGGCGAGCGGTGCCGCCGCGGGTGATGTGGTCACCGTGACCCTTGGCGGCCAGACCTTCACCGGCGTGGTGCTGGCGGACGGCAGCTGGAGCGTGGGCGTTCCGGCGTCCGTGCTGGGCGCGCTGGGTGAAGGCAACCACACGCTTTCGGTTTCCGTCACTGACGCGGCAGGCAACACCGGCAGCGCCACGCACGGCATTACGCTGAGTGGACATCCGCCGGAATTTACGATTGACGCCATCAGCCAGGATAACGTCCTGAATGCCCAGGAGGCGATGCAGCCCCTGAGCCTGACCGGCACCAGCAACCTGCCGGACGGCACCGCCGTCACCGTGACGCTCAACAACGTCAGCTATCAGGCCACCGTCGAAAACGGTATCTGGGCGGTCCAGGTGCCGGTTTCCGACGTTCTGAATCTGGCGAACACGCTTTATACCGTCAGCGTCAGCGGGACCGACAGCGTGGGGAACAGCGGTTCTGCCGAAGCGAATCTGCTGGTTGATACCGTTCTTCCGCAGGTCATTATCAATACGTTTGCGGGCGACAACCTGGTCAATAACGCCGAAGCGGGCGTCGATCAAACCCTCAGCGGTCGCGTTACCGGCGCGGCGGCGGGCGATACCGTCTCCATCACCGCAGGCGGCAAGAGCTACACCGCAACGGTTGGCAGCGATCTGACCTGGAGCGTGAAAATCCCGTCAGCGGATCTTCAGGCGTTCGGCGACGGGGATTTAACCTTCACCGCGTCCGTCACCAACGGGCACGGCAATACCGGCACCGGCGAGCGGGATATCAATATCAACGCGGAGCTGCCGGGCCTGCGCGTGAACACCATTTCCGGCGATGACGTGATCAACGCCATCGAACAGCAGCAGGATCTGAGCGTCACCGGCTCCAGCACCCATCTGGCCGCGGGCACGCAGATTATCGTCACTATCAACAGCGTGGAGTACGTCACCGCGGTTAACGCCAGCGGCAGCTGGCAGATCGGCGTTCCGGCGGCGGACCTGCAGGCCTGGACGGCAGGCGGCATGACGGTTAGCGTCAGCGCGGTAGATGCCTGGGGCAATCCCGTTGCGGCTGAACACCCGATTGAACTCGATCTGAACGCCGTGGCGGTCACCATTGATACCGTTTCCGGCGACGACCTGCTGAATGCGGCAGAAAAAGGCAGTGATTTAACCCTTTCCGGCCAGACGCAGGGCGTGGAGGCGGGGCAGACCGTGGTGGTAAAATTCGCCGACCAGACCTTCACCGCGCAGGTGCAGCAGGATGGCTCCTGGAGCCTGACCGTACCCGCCAGCGCCATGGAAACCCTGATCGACGGGCGCGCGCAGGTGAGCGTCAGCGTCACTAACGTCAGCGGCAACAGCGCGGACGCCGCGCGCGTGGTCACGGTGGATACGCAGCCTCCGGCGATTACGCTCGATAACCTGACCGCCGACAACATCATCAACGCGGCTGAAGCGCAGCAGGATTTAGCCTTAAGCGGTACCAGCACTGCGGAAGCGGGCCAGACGGTCACCGTGACGCTGAACGGCAAAACGTATCAGACCACGGTTCAGGCGGACGGTACGTGGCAGCTGAGCGTGCCTGCGGCTGACGTGGGTGCCCTGACGGACGGCATTGTGACCGTGACGGCCACCGTGAGCGACGTGGCGGGCAACGCCAGCAGCGCGGACCGCGTGGGTCTGGTGGACGCAACCGTACCGCAGGTGACCATTAACGACTTTGTCACCGACACCAACACCGTTAACCAGCTCGCCCATTCACAGGCGCAAATCCTGAGCGGCTCCGTCACCGGTGCGGCGGCGGGCGATCTGGTCACCATCACCATTAACAGCGTCGACTACACCACCGTGGTGGATGCGGCGGGGAACTGGAGCCTTGGCCTGCCGGCGTCCGTCGTGCAGGGGCTGACTGACGGCACCTGGACAATCGACGTCTCCGTGACCGACCGATCCGGTAATACCGGAAGCAGTTCGCTGGATGTGGTGGTGAATACCGTGACGCCTGTCATTGGTATCAACACGCTGGCGGCGGACGACGTGATCAACGCAACCGAGAAGGGCGAAGATCTGCTTCTCTCTGGCACCAGCAACCAGCCGGAAGGCACGACCATTACGGTGACCCTGAACGGCATTCACTACACCGCCACCGCTGACGCCAGCGGAAACTGGAGCGTGACCGTACCGGCCTCGGCCGTAAGTGCGCTTGGAGAAGCCCATTACACCGTGACGGCGAGCGTCACGGATAGCGTAGGCAACAGCGCCTCAACCTCGCACGATGTGCTGGTGGACAGCTCGCTGCCGGTGGTAACGATCGACACGCTGGCGGGCGACAATATCGTTAACGCAGCGGAAGTGGCGGCAGGGCAAATCCTGACCGGTAAGGTGATGAACGCGGCGGCAGGTGACGCTGTCACTATTATCCTTGGCGGCCAGACGTACACGGCTACCGTGCAGGACGATCTGACCTGGAGCCTGCCGTTAAGCGAGAGCCAGTTAACCGCGCTCGGCAACGGCGACCTCAGCGTATCCGCCAGCGTGACCAACGCGCACGGCAATACCGGATCTTCTTCTCACGACTTCACCATCGACGCCCAGCTCCCGGGACTGCGTATTGATACCGTGGCGGGTGACGACGTGATCAACATGATTGAACACGCTCAGAACCTGATTGTGTCCGGTACCAGCACCGATCTGGCGGCGGGTAGCACCGTGACCGTGACCATCAACGGCAAAACCTATTCGGCAACGGTACTGGCGGACGGCACCTGGCAGGCGGCGGTACCGGCGGCCGATGTGTCCCAGTGGACGGATGGTTCGCTGGATATCAAGGCAAGTGCGCAGGATGCTTCCGGTAACCCGGTGGCTATCGGCACCGTCGTGGATGTCGATCTCGCGCCTGTCGCCATCACCATCAGCAGCGTGACCGACGATAACGTTCTCAACGCGGCGGAAAAAGGCCAGGATCTTCTGCTTTCCGGCACCACCTCTAACGTGGAAGCGGGCCAGACCGTGACTATTACCTTTGCGGGTAAAACCTATACTACGACGGTGGATGCCAGCGGCGACTGGACCTGGACCGTACCTGCAGCCGATTTGAGCGGCCTGAAGGACGGCGACGCCAGCGTGCAGGTAACCGTCACCAACGTGAACGGCAACGCGGCGTCTTCGGCGCAGGAATTCAGCGTCGATACCACCGCGCCGACGGTGACCATCAACACCATCAGCCATGACAATATGCTGAACGCGGCAGAGGCGGCGCAGGATCTGACCCTGAGCGGCACCTCTACTGCCGAAGCGGGCCAGACGGTCACCGTGACCTTCAACGGCAATCAGTACACCGCGCAGGTGCAGGCGGACGGCAGCTGGACGCTCGACGTTCCGGCGGCGGATATGGCGGGCATCGCCGACGGCAGCGCGGCGGTCACGGCGACGGTGTCCGATAAGGCAGGCAACCCGGCCAGCGCGGGCTCCTCGGTGCTGGTCGACACCACCGTACCGCAGATTAGCTTCAACATCGTCGCGGGCGACGACGTCGTGAATATTGCCGAGCACGGCCAGGCGCTGATCGTCTCCGGCAAGGTCACGGGCGCGCAGGCGGGCGACGTGATTACCGTGACCCTGAACGGCAAAGACTACACCGCCATGCTGGACGCGTCCGGCAGCTGGAGCGTGGGCGTTCCGGCGGCGGACGTGGGCGCGCTGGTTAACGGCGAGCAGACGATCTCCGCGACCGTCACCGATAAAGCCGGTAACAGCACCACCGCGACGCACGAGTTTGACGTCTCCCTGACCGCGCCGGTGATTGCCATCAATACCCTGGCGATTGACGACGTGATCAACGCGACCGAGAAAGGCCAGGATCTGCTGGTGTCCGGCACCAGCAACCAGCCGGACGGAACCACCATTACGGTGACCCTGAACGGTATCAGCTATACGGCCACCACCGACGCCAGCGGCAGCTGGAGCATCACCGTTCCGGCGGCAAACGTTTCTGCGCTGGGCGAAGCGAGCTACGTCGTGACGGCGAGCGTAACCGACGCGGCGGGCAACAGCGCAAGCACCGGCCACAGCGTGCTGGTCGACAGCGCGCTGCCGCAGGTCACCATCAATCCTGTCGCCACGGACGATGTCATTAACGCAGCGGAAGTGGCTGCCGGGCAGACTCTGAGCGGGAAAGTGAGCGGCGCAGCGAGCGGTGACACTGTCACGATTTCAATCGGCGGCAATACATATACCGCGACGGTTCAGGACGATCTGAGCTGGTCGGTCAACGTGCCGTCCACGGTCTTAACCGCCATCGGGAACGGCGATCTGACCGTGTCAGCCAGCGTCACCAACGGCCACGGCAACACCGGAACCGGCGAGCGCGAAATCGTTATAGATGCCAACCTGCCGGGTCTGCGCGTCGATACCGTGGCGGGCGACGATGTAATCAACAGCATTGAGCACGCTCAGAACCTGATTATCACCGGCTCCAGCGAAGGCCTGGCAACGGGCGCGGCGTTAACGGTGACCGTCAACGGCAAAACCTACGCCGCAACCGTGCTGGCGGACGGCACCTGGACGGCGGCCATTCCGGCGGCGGACGTCAGCGCGCTGAATGCGGGCACGATTGCCGTGACCGTGGAAGGCCAGAGCGCGGCGGGTAATCCGGTTTCCATCAGCCACGACGTGAAGGTGGATCTGGCGGCAGTCGCCATCAGCATTAACCCGATTGCCTCGGACGACGTAATCAACGCGGCTGAGAAAGGCGCGGACCTGGTGCTGTCCGGCTCTACCTCCAACGTGGAAGAAAACCAGACCGTCACCATCACCTTCGGCGGCAAGTTGTACACCGCGACGGTCGATGCCAGCGGCAACTGGACGGCGACCGTACCGTCCGCCGATTTGGGCAGCCTGAAGGACGGCGATGCCAGCGTGCAGGTGAGCGTCACCAACGTGAACGGCAACAGCGCGTCCGCGGGCCGCGAGTACAGCGTGGACGCGACCGCGCCGACGGTGTCTATCGAGATCGTCAGCGACAACAACATCATCAATGCGGCCGAAGCGCAGCAGGATCTGGTTATTAACGGCGTGACCAACGCCGAAGCGGGCCAGACCGTCACCGTGACGCTGAACGGCGTGGACTACACCACCACCGTTCAGGCAAACGGCAGCTGGAGCGTGACCGTTCCGTCCGCGGATCTGAGCGGCATTACCGACGGCAACTACACCATCAGCGCCGCCGTGTCTGATAAGGCGGGCAACCCGGCCTCTGCGGATCGCGACGTGCTGGTCGATACCACCGTCCCGCAGCTGACCATCCACACCGTTTCCAACGACGACGTGATCAACAGCGCCGAGCATGCGCAGGCCCTGATTGTCACGGGTTCCGTGACCGGTGCGGCGGCGGGCGACGTGGTCACCGTCACCCTCAACGGCAAATCGTACACCGCCACCCTGGATGCCTCAGGCAACTGGAGCGTGGGCGTGCCTGCGGCGGACGTTACCGCGCTGGCCGCCGGAGATTACACCATTACAGCGGCGCTGACCGATAAAGCGGGCAACAGCAACAGCGCCACGCACGGCGTAGAGGTGAATCTGACCGCGCCGGTGCTGACCATTGACACCGTTTCCGGTGACGATGTGATCAACAACGCCGAGAAAACCCAGGATCTGACTATATCCGGTACGGCTTCCGGCCTGGCGGCAGGCGCGGTGGTGACCGTGATGCTGAACGGCAAAGCGTACAGCGCGCAGGTGGACAATAACGGAAAATGGACGACTACCGTTCCGGCGAACGAGGTCGGTCAGCTGGGCGAGGCGCTTTATACCGTCACCGCCTCAGCGACGGACAGCGTCGGCAACAATACCAGCACGTCGCACACCGTGAACGTGGAATCCGTTCTGCCGGGCGTGATCGTCAACACCATTGCGGGTGACGACGTCATTAACGCGGCGGAGCTGGCAGCCGGGCAGACCATCAGCGGTAAGGTGGTGAATGCCGAAGCGGGCAACACCGTGACCGTGACGATTGGCGGTAACAGCTACACCGCAACGGTGCAGAGCGATCTCACCTGGTCCGTGAACGTGCCGTCCGACGTGCTGACCGCGCTGGGCAACGGTGATTTGACCGTGTCAGCCAGCGTCACGAACGGGGTGGGCAATAGCGGAACGGGCGAGCGCGAAATCGTGATAGACGCTAACCTGCCGGGCCTGCGCGTGGATACCGTGGCGGGTGACGACGTGATCAACAGCATCGAACACGGGCAGAACCTGATTATCACCGGCACCAGCGACGGGCTGGCGGCGGGCGCGGCGCTGACCGTGACCGTCAACGGCAAAATCTATCCGGCGACCGTGCTGGCGGACGGCACCTGGAGCGCGGCCATCCCGGCGGCGGACGTCGGAGCCCTGGCAGCAGGCACGGCTACCGTGACCGTTGCGGGCCAGAGCAGCGCCGGTAACCCGGTTTCCATCAGTCACGATGTGACGGTGGATCTGGCGAGCGTTGCCATCAGCATTGACGTCATCGCCACCGATGACGTGATTAACGCGGCCGAGAAGGGCGCAGATCTGGTGCTCTCGGGGGCAACCTCGAACGTTGAGGAAAACCAGACCGTCACCATCACCTTCGGCGGCAAGAGCTACACCGCGACGGTAGACGCCGACGGCAAATGGACCGCCACGGTGCCTGCGGCCGAACTGGCGGGCCTGAAAGACGGCGACGCCAGCGTGCAGGTGAGCGTCACCAACGTTAACGGCAACAGCGCCTCGGCGGGCCGCGAGTACAGCGTGGATGCAACCGCGCCGTCCGTGACCATCAATACCCTGGCGACCGACGATATTCTGAACGCCGCAGAAGCGAAGAGCGATCTGACCGTATCCGGCACCACCACCGCCGAAGCGGGCCAGACGGTCACCGTATCGCTGAACGGCAAAGACTACACCACAACCGTCAGCGCAGACGGCAGCTGGACGCTGAACGTCCCGGCGGCCGATCTGGCTGGGTTAACCGACGGCAGCGTGACCGTCACCGCATCGGTCAGCGATAAAGCGGGCAATCCGGCGTCCGTGGACCACAACCTGGCGGTAGATATCACCGCGCCTGCGGTGACTATCAACACCGTGGCGGGCGACGATGTCATTAACATCGCAGAACACGGCCAGGCGCAAATCATCAGCGGCACCGCCACCGGCGCGGGAGCGGGCGATAAGGTGACCGTCACCATCGGCGGCCAGACCTACACCACCGTGCTGGACGCGGCGGGGAACTGGAGCGTGGGCGTACCGGCCAGCGTGATTTCCGGCCTCAGCGACGGCACCGTGACTGTGACTGCATCAGTCACCGACGCGGCGGGCAACACCGGTACCGGCAGCCATAACGTGACCGTTGATACCGGCCTGCCATCGGTGGCCTTCAACGCCATCAGCGATGACAACGTCCTGAACGCGGTAGAAAAAGGTCAGGATCTGAGCGTCAGCGGCACCAGCGCCAACCTGGCGGAAGGCACCGTGGTGACCGTGACCCTGAACGGCAAAAACTACGCGGCCACGACGGCGGCAGACGGCACCTGGAGCCTGACGGTTCCGGCAGCGGATCTGGCCGGTCTCGGCCAGGCCAACTATACCCTGAACGCGACCGCCACCAACGGCGTGGGCAACAGCGTCAGCAATACGGCGAACCTGCTGGTGGACACCGCGCTGCCGACCGTCACCATCAATACCGTGGCGGGCGATAACGTCATCAACGCGGCGGAAGTGGCGGCAGGCCAGACCCTGAGCGGCACCGTGGCGAACGCCGAAGCGGGCAATACCGTCACCGTCACCCTTGGCGGCAACAGCTACACCGCAACGGTGCAGAACGATCTCACCTGGTCCGTGAACGTGCCGTCCGACGTGCTGACCGCGCTGGGCAACGGCAGCCTGAGCGTAACGGCGACCGTCACCAACGGCCACGGCAACACCGGCACCGGCGAGCGCGAGATCGCTATCGACGCTAACCTGCCGGGCCTGCGCGTCGACACCGTCGCGGGTGATGACGTGATCAACACCATCGAGCACGCGCAGAACCTGATCGTCACCGGCTCCAGCGACGGGCTGGCGGCAGGCACGGCGCTGACCGTCACCGTCAACGGTAAAGACTATGCGGCCACGGTGCTGGCGGACGGCACCTGGAGCGCGGCGATCCCGTCCACCGACGTGAGCGCGTGGCCGGAAGGTACCGTCAAAATCAGCGTTACCGGCGACAGCTCTGCGGGCAATCCGATCACCATCAGCCACGACGTGACGGTGGATCTGGCGACCGTTGCCATCAGCATCAACGCCATCGCCACCGACGACGTGGTTAACGCGGCTGAGAAGGGCGCGGATCTGGTGCTGTCCGGTGCGACCACCAACGTGGAAGCCGGGCAGACCGTGACCATCAGCCTGAACGGCAAAATCTATAGCGCGACAGTAGACGACAGCGGTAGCTGGACTTACACCATACCGTCAGCGGATCTGGTCCACCTCAAGGACGGTGACGCCAGCGTGCAGGTGAGCGTCACCAACGTGAACGGCAACAGCGCCTCGGCGGGCCGCGAGTACAGCGTGGATGCGACCGCGCCGTCCGTGACCATCAACACCCTTGCGGCTGACGATATTCTGAACGCCGCAGAAGCGCAGTCCGATCTGACCGTATCCGGCACCACCACCGCCGAAGCGGGCCAGACAGTGACCGTGACGCTGAACGGCAAAGACTACACCACAACCGCAGGCGCGGACGGCAGCTGGACGCTGAGCGTTCCGGCGGCGGATCTGGCATCACTCGGCGACGGCAGCGTGACCGTGACGGCGAGCGTCAGCGACAAGGCGGGCAACCCGGCGTCGGTCGATCATACTCTGACGGTAGACGTGACCGTGCCTGCGGTGACCATCAACACCGTGGCGGGCGACGACGTCATTAACCTCGCAGAACACGGCCAGGCGCATATCGTCAGCGGCACCGCCACCGGAGCGGCAGCGGGCGATAAGGTCACCGTCACGATTGGCGGGCAGACTTACGCCACCGTGCTGGACGCGGCGGGGAACTGGAGCGTGGGCGTACCGGCCAGCGTGATTTCCGGCCTCAGCGACGGCACCGTAACCGTCACTGCGTCAGTCACCGACGCGGCGGGCAACACCGGTACCGGCACGCATAACGTGACCGTTGATACCGGCCTGCCGTCCGTGGCGTTCAATGCCATCAGCGGCGATAACGTGCTGAACGCGGTGGAAAAAGGTCAGGATCTGAGCGTCAGCGGCACCAGCGCCAACCTCGCGGAAGGCACCGTGGTGACCGTGATCCTGAACGGCAAAAACTACGCGGCCACTACGGCGGCAGACGGCACCTGGAGCCTGACCGTTCCGGCTGCGGATCTGGCGGGTCTGGGCGAAGCCAACTACACACTGAGTGCGACTGCGACCAACGGCGTGGGCAACAGCGTCAGCAATACGGCTAACCTGCTGGTCGACACCGCGCTGCCGACCGTCACCATCAACACCGTGGCAGGCGATAACGTCATCAACGCGGCGGAAGTGGCCGCAGGCCAGACCATCAGCGGTAAGGTAGCGAACGCGGAAGCGGGCAACACGGTAACCGTGACTATCGGCGGCAACAGCTACACCGCAACGGTTCAGAGCGATCTCACCTGGTCCGTGAACGTGCCGGAGTCCGTCCTGACGGCGCTGGGCAACGGCGATTTGACCGTGTCGGCGACCGTGACCAACGGCCACGGCAACACCGGAGCGGGCGAGCGCGATATCGCTATCGACGCCAGCCTGCCTGGTCTGCGCATTGATACCGTGGCGGGCGACGATGTGATCAACAGCATCGAGCACGGGCAGAACCTGATCGTTACCGGCTCCAGCGACGGGCTGGCGGCAGGCACCACGCTCACCGTGACCGTTAACGGCAAAACCTATGCGGCCTCCGTGCTGGCAGACGGCACCTGGAGCGCGGCGATCCCGGCGGCAGACGTCGGGGCCCTGGCTGCGGGCACGGTTACCGTGACCGCTGCAGGCCAGAGCGCGGCGGGCAATCCGGTGACCATCAGCCATGACGTGACCGTCGATCTGTCAGCAGTGGCTATCAGCATCGATGCGATTGCCACCGACGACGTGATTAACGCGGCGGAGAAGGGCGCGGATCTGGTGCTCTCCGGCAGCACCTCGAACGTGGAGGAAAACCAGACCGTTACCATCACCTTCGGCGGCAAGACGTACACCGCGAAGGTGGATGCCGACGGTAACTGGACGGCCACCGTGCCGTCTGCGGATCTCGCGGGTCTTAAAGACGGCGACGCCAGCGTGCAGGTGAGCGTCACCAACGCGCACGGCAACAGCGCCTCGGCGGGCCGCGAGTACAGCGTGGACGCCACCGCGCCAACCGTGAGCATCGATACGGTCGCTGGCGATAACGTGATTAACGCCAGCGAAGCGGCTGCGGGCGTGGCCATTTCCGGCACCACTACGGCGGAAGTCGGTCAGACGGTCACCGTGACGCTGGGCGGTAAGAGCTATACCGCGCAGGTGCAGCAGGGCGGTATCTGGAGCGTGAACGTGCCTGGCTCCGACCTGTCCGCACTGGCGGATAACGGCTACACCGTGCAGGTCAGCGTGAGCGACGCCGCGGGTAACCCGGGCAGCGCGGGCAAAGCGATTACGCTTGATACCACGCCGCCGACCGTCAGCTTTAACGCTGTCGCGGGCGATAACGTCATCAACAGCGTTGAGCACGGGCAGGCGCAGATCGTCAGCGGCACGGCAACCGGCGCGAGCGTCGGCGATAAGCTGGTCATCACCATCGGTTCGAACCAGTACACCACCGCCGTTGACGCCAGCGGTAACTGGAGCGTGGGCGTGCCGGCCAGCGTGATTTCCGCGCTGAACGACGGCACCGTGACCCTCAGCGCGACGATTACCGACAGCGCGGGCAACAGCAGCACCCAGACCCACGATATGGTGGTGAACACCGCCTCCGTGGCGCTGACCATCAACACCGTTAGCGGCGATGACGTCATCAACGCGGCTGAAGCCGGTTCGTCCCTGGTGATTAACGGCTCCAGCGCCCAGTTCGCCAGCGGGACTCAGGTCACCGTGACGCTGAACGGCAAGAGCTATACGGCCACCATCCAGAGCGACGGCAGCTGGACGACCACCGTACCGGCCGCCGACGTGGGCGCCCTGGCCGATGGCGCGAGCTATCATGTGTCCGTGTCGGCGCAGGACAGCGCGGGCAACAGCGCGTCGGCGACGCACGGCATCAGCGTGGATACCACCGCGCCGGTCGTGAGCATTGCGACGCTGTCGGGTGACGACATGCTGAACGCGCTTGAAGCGCAGCAGCCGCTGACCGTGCACGGCTCTTCCAGCGCGGAAGCGGGTCAGACCGTCACCGTGACGCTGGGCGGTAAAACCTACACTGCAACCGTGGCAAACGACGGCACATGGACGCTCGACGTGCCGGCGGCAGACCTGGCCGCCCTGAGCCAGGGCGCGCTGACGGTGACCGCCTCGGTCAACGACAAAGCCGGTAACAGCGGCCAGACCACGCACACCTTAACGGTAGATACCGTCGCGCCAACCGTGACCATCAGCACCGTGGCCGATGACGATATCGTCAACAACGCGGAGCAGCTGGCGGGTCAGACCATCAGCGGCACCACCACGGCGGAACAGGGCCAGACGGTGACCGTCTCCTTCAACGGGCACAGCTATCAGGCGACCGTCGGGGCGGACGGATCCTGGTCGGTCTTCGTGCCGGGCCGTGATTTCCTCGGCCTGAGCGACGGAGATTACACCATCACCGCTTCGGTAAGCGACAGGGCGGGCAACCCGGGCAGCGCAACGCACGACGTGACGCTGAACGGCGATGTCCCAACCATCACCATCAACACCTTTGCGCAGGACGATATCGTCAACGCCGCCGAGCACGGCACGCCGCTGGTCATCAGCGGTACCACCGACGCGCCGGCAGGCCAGACGGTGACCATTACGCTGAACGGTAAAACCTATGCGGCTACCGTCCAGAATGACGGCACCTGGAGCTATACGGTCGGCAGCGCAGACGTGACCGCGCTGGCAGACGGCGGTTCGTACGTGATTAACGCGCAGGTAAGCAACACCATCGGCAACAGCGCCAGCGATAACCACACCGTCACCGTGGATCTCACCGCGCCGTCGATGGGGATCGGTATTGATTCACTGCAAAACGATACCGGCCTGAGCGCGAGTGATTTCATCACCAACGACGCTAAGGTCGTGGTCAACGGCTCCCTGACCGCGCAGCTCGGCAATAACGAGAAGGCGCAGATCAGCCTGGATGGCGGCGTCACCTGGATTGACCTGACCGTGACCGGCACCACCTGGCGCTACACCGATGGCCGCACCCTGACGGACGGCACGTATCAGTACCAGGTGCGCGTGATTGATAACGCGGGCAACGTGGGGGCGACGTACAGCCAGGACGTGGTGATTGACCTGACGAAGCCTGCGGCAACCACCATTACCGTGGATTCCATTACGCAGGATACCGGTCTGTCCGGCAGCGACTTTATCACCAGCGACAACCAGATCAGCCTGAAGGGGACGCTCGGCGCGGCGCTGGGCAGCGGCGACCACGCGCAGATCAGCCTCGACGGTGGCGTCACCTGGACCGACGTCAGCGTCAGCGGCCTGAGCTGGACGTATGTTGATGGCCGCACGCTGGCCGACGGCGATTACAACTACCAGCTGCGCGTGATCGACGACGCGGGCAACATCAGCGCCACCGCCTCTCAGGTGGTGACCATTGATACCGTTGCCCCGGACGCCAGCAAAACCATCGCCATCGACAGCATCAGCGACGATACCGGCCTGAGCAGCAGCGACTTTATCACTCGCGATACGTCCCTGACGCTGCACGGCTCGCTCGGCGCGACGCTGGCCGACGGCGAGTATGCCCAGATCAGCATTGACGGCGGCGTCACCTGGCAGAACGTGATCGTCACCGGCAACAGCTGGTACTACGTGGACGGCCGCACGCTGGGTAACCAGACCTATGACTACTACGTCCGCGTGGTGGATGCGGCCGGTAACGTGGGGGCCAGCGCCCATCAGCAGGTGACCGTCGATACGGTCGCCCCGGATGCGGCGATTACGGTGACCGTGGATAACATCACCGTGGATACCGGCTTCGACAATAACGACTTCCTGACCAGTTCGACCTCGTACACGCTGCACGGAACGCTCGGCGCTGAACTTGGCGCGGGTGAATTCGTGCAGGTGAGCATGGACGGCGGCAGCACCTGGGTATACGCCACCGTAAGCGGTACGCAGTGGAGCTATAGCGATACGCGTACCCTGACCGACGGCAGCCATAATTACCAGGTGCGGGTCGTCGACCAGGCGGGGAACGTTGGGGCAACCACCTCGCAGGCGGTGACGGTGGATACCCAGGCGCCGCAGTACGGCATCACCATCGACAGCATCAGCGACGATACCGGCCAGTCCGGCAGTGATTTCATCACCATGGACACCACGCTGACCATCAACGGTTCGCTGGGCAGCGCGCTGGCAAACGACGAGCGCGTACAGATCAGCCTGGACGGCGGGAATACCTGGTCAGACGCCACGGTCACCAACCAGCGCTGGAGCTACACCGATACCCGCGATCTGCCTGACGGGGACTACACCTACCAGGTGCGGATTATCGACCAGGCGGGCAACGTTGGCTCCACCGCCTCTCAGTTGGTGACGGTGGACACCACGCCGCCGACCACGGTAGGCACGGTAGTGAGCTATACCGACGGAGAAGGCGAACGTCAGGGCACCTTTGGCAGCTCGGTGGCAACAGACGATAACTCGCCGCTGATCAACGGGACGCTTAACCGCGCCCCGGACGACGGTGAAATTGTGCAGCTCTATCGTGACGGCGTCCTGCTCGGCCAGGTGACCATGAACGGCAGCGCAAGCTGGTCCTTCCAGGACAACGGCCTGAGCGACGGTAACCACACCTACATTGTGCGCGTCACCGACAGGGCCGGTAACTACACGGAATCCGACGGCTTTGTGCTGAACGTTGATACCAGCATCCCGACCACCACGGCGGCGATTACCGCACAGACCACGTCGGACACCACGCCGATTGTCAGCGGTACCGTCTCCGCTGACCTGGTGAACGGTGAATACCTGGTGGTGACGGTGAACGGAAAAACCTACACCTCGCAGACCGGCGGCGCGGTGGTGGTCGACCCGGATCACAACACCTGGTATCTGCAGATCCCGGACAGCGATGCGCTGAGCGTGTCGAGCTACAGCGTGACGGCGCAGGTGAAGAGCAGCGCGGGTAACGGCAATACCACGGGCACGGCGACAGGCAGCCTGGTGATCGATACGACCTCGGTGAATACCGACTGGGCGACCACGGCGGGGAACAGCAACAACTCCACCATGACCCTCGGCATTAACAGCAGCGGTCTGTGGAATATCATTGCTAACGGCCAGTCGTACTCCAGCAGCGATAGTTCGACCTATGCCGGAAATACGCTGACCAATACCCGTAACTACTACGTGGTGAGCCAGACCGCCGCCGACTTTGACCGTAACGGCACGCAGGATATCTTCGCGACGGAAAATACCTACGCGGGGTCAACGCAGGTGATGTGGACCTACGATGGCAGCACCTATAACGCCAGCCAGCTGGCGATGGGCACCACCATCTGGTACGGCGGCGTGATTGCTTACGACAAAACCGGTGATGGTTATCTGGATCTGGCGTACGGTGACTCCGGCGCGGACTCCATAACCTATCTTATCAACAAAAACGGGGTACTCTCGCCTGACGGCACCAACGGCGGCGCGGGTTTCTGGGGACAGTTCACTACCATGCGTGAAATCTCCGGCGTCGATATTAACAATGACGGCACCGTGGATGTGGTTCAGCACACCAACCGCAGCAGCGCGTACTCGTTAACCGTGATCAACAACAACGGTAACGGCACGCTCTCTATCGGCCAGAACCTGACCAACGTGTTTGTGGTAAACGCCTCGAATACCACCACGGCGGCGTCCATGACGTGGGCGGACTTCAACGGCGATGGCTATATGGATCTGTACCTGGGCAGCAGCTACAACAACAACGGCGGGGTGATTTACTACAACGACGGGACCGGGAAGCTCTCTGCCACCAAGAGCGCGGTGGAAGCCTCTAACGCCACGGCCGGCTATCTGTCAGTGGCGGTGGACTGGAACGGTGACGGGCAGATGGACATCATCAAGCTCAGCACCTACGGCGGGGCGCAAACGGCGACGCTGTTCACCAACAACGGCTACGGTTCCACCTGGAACTCCAGCCAGCTGGCATCCGGCATTGCCTACGCCACCGGCGTGGCGGCTGTGGACTACAACTGGGACGGCGCTCAGGATCTGCTGGTGTCTCAGCAGAACGGCAAGGTGGTGCTGGTGCAAAACAGCAAAACCATTGCTGACGGCACCGCGATGCATCTGCACATTGTCGACAGCGAGGGCATCAACGCCTACTACGGCAACACGGTCAAGCTGTACAACTCTGCGGGCGTGCTGGTGGCCTCGCAGATCATCAACGCCCAGTCCGGTATCGGGTCGAACGATACCTCTGCGCTGGTGAGCTTCTACGGTCTGGATCCGAATGAGACCTACTCGGCGGAGATCCTGAAGATCACCAACGGCGTGTCGGACAATGTGACCTGGAGCGGCCTGGAGGCAGGCAATGGCAAAGAGGGCTATGTCCTGACGGCCGAAGCCGCCACCGGCGGTCACAGCGGGACCATCACCGGGACCGGGTATAACGACACCTTTATTGCAGAGGATGGCACCTATACCTACAACGGCTCCGGCGGCTGGAATACCCATTCCGACTACGATACCTGGAGCAACACCGGCGGGATGGACGTGGTGGATTACCGCAACGCGACCTCCGGCGTGACCGTTGACCTGCGCCTTTCAACCGCGCAGGACACCGGCTTCGGTACCACGCGGCTGTTGAACATTGAAGGCATTAACGGCTCGGACTTCGACGACGTCATTACCGGCAACAGCGGTGATAACCAGTTCGAAGGGCGCGGCGGGAACGACACCTTCAACATCGGCAGCGGCGGTCACGATACGTTGCTCTACAAGCTGATCAATGCCTCAGACGCAACGGGCGGTAACGGTCACGACGTGGTGAACGGCTTTACCGTCGGCACCTGGGAAGGGACGGCGGACACGGATCGTATTGACCTGCGCGATCTGCTCTCCGGCAGCGGCTACACCGGCACGGGCTCGGCGAGCTACGTGAACGGCGTGGCCACGCTGGACAGCAGCGCGGGCAATATCAGCGATTACATCCGCGTGGTGCAGAACGGCAGTAATACCGAGATCCAGGTTGACCTGGACGGTACCGGCGGTCAGTTCTCGCCAACCACCCTGGTGACGCTGAACGGCGTGCAGACGGATCTGGCGACGCTGCTGGCAAACCATCAGCTGTTAATTGCGTAAACCAACGCCGCGGGGAGCGATCCCCGCGGCCTTTTGCGTTTCTTTACATGAATAGTGATAACCCTATATTTCACATGATTATTTTGCGGGCTCGTTTAGAAAGTGTTCGATTTTTAATCATTCCGTAAAGGTATCATTTCAGTGCGAAATTACCGCTCTGGACAGGACGTAGCATTATGAAGACACATCCACAGTACGAACCCTGGCTGCAGGGCATGCTCATCATCGCGAAGCACTACCGGCTGGATTTCTCAGCGGAGCATGTTCGGGTCACGATTAACCATGAAAGCCAGTCTCCACGCCAGCTGGTGCTGGAGGAGATGGCGCGTCAGCTTGGGCTGGGGATGCGTGTGGTGGCAGCTGAATCGGTATCCCTCGATCCCTGGCGCCTGCCGCTGCTGGCGGAATTTACCGGCGGACAAATCGCGGTCATTAACCGCATGGACAAAGAAGGCAACGTCAGCCTGCAGTTTAGCGGCGACGCGGGGCTGGAGACGACGCTGACGCGTGAGGAGCTGGGTTCACGGTTAACAGGCCTGATGGTGCTGCGCCCACTCGAGTCCACGCCGGATGCCCGCGTGGACGACTACATCAAACCGTATGAGAAAAACTGGTTCTGGCAGCTGGCGCTGAAGGACTGGCGACGCTACAGCGACATCATGCTGGTGGCGCTGGTCGCCAACGTGCTGGCGCTTTCCGGGATGGTCTTTTCCATGCAGGTCTATGACAGGGTGGTACCGTCGCAGTCGGAAGCCACGCTGTGGGTCCTGTTTGGCGGCGTAATGATCGCCATCGTGTTCGAATTCATCATGCGCATGCTGCGCGTGCATATTTCTGACGTGGTGGGGAAACGCGCCGACCTGCGTATCTCTGAACGCGTTTTTGCCCACGCGCTGCGGATTAAAAACGGCGCGCGCTCGAAATCAACCGGATCGTTTATTGCCCAGATCCGCGAGCTGGAGTCGGTGCGCGAGCTGATCACCTCCACAACCATTGCGGCGATTTCCGATCTGCCGTTCTTCCTGCTGTTCGTCTTTATTCTGTGGATGATTGGCGGCCCGCTGGTGCTGGTGGTCCTGCTCGCCGTGCCGCTGCTGCTCATCCCCGGCCTGCTGGTGCAGCGCCCGCTGGGGAAACTCTCCAGCGAAGGGATGCGTGAATCTGCCATCCGCAACGCCACGCTTGTGGAAGCGGTGCAGGGCATTGAAGACATCAAGCTCATGCGCGCCGAGCAGCGTTTCCAGAACCAGTGGAATAATACCAACGACGTCGCCGCCAGCGTCGGCATGAAGCAGCGCTGGCTGACGGGCCTGCTGCTCACCTGGACTCAGGAGGTGCAGTCTATCGTCTACGCGGTGGTGCTGCTGGTGGGCTGTTACCTGGTCATCAGCGGCGACATGACTACCGGTGCGCTGGTGGGAACCTCGATTCTGGCGTCGCGCACCATCGCGCCGCTGTCGCAGATCTCAGGCGTGCTTTCGCGCTGGCAGTCGGCAAAGGTGGCCCGCAAGGGGCTGGACGACCTGATGCAGCGCCCGATTGACGATCCGCAGCACGGCAAGAAGGTGCATAAAGCCCACCTGCGCGGCGACTATGCGCTTGAGGACGTCGGGTTTTATTACGACGAGGAAGAGAAACTCACCGTGCTCAACATCAGCAAGCTGCAGATCCGCGCCGGAGAGCGCGTGGCGGTGCTCGGGCGCAACGGCTCCGGGAAAAGCACGCTGCTGCAGCTTCTGGCGGGCATGCAGGAGCCGCAGCAGGGCAGCATCCTGCTCGACGATATTGCCCTCAATCATCTGGACCCGGCAGACGTGCGTCGCGACATGCAGCTGCTCAGCCAGCAGGCCCGGCTGTTCTTTGGCTCCGTGCGGGATAACATCCTGATGGGGAATCCGTTAGCCACCGACGATGAGATTCATCAGGCGCTGGTGAACAGCGGCGCGCTGGAGTTTGTGCGCAAACAGAAAATGGGGCTGAACTACATTATCAACGAGGGCGGAGCAGGGCTGTCCGGCGGCCAGCGTCAGGCGCTGCTGCTGGCGCGCGCGCTGATTACCTCCCCGAATATCCTGCTGCTGGACGAGCCTACCGCCTGGCTGGACGAAATGAGCGAGAAGCAGTTTATTCAGCATCTTCACAAATGGCTGGGTAAACGCCGGACGCTGGTCGTGGCGACGCATCGCCTGCCGATTCTGGACCTGGTCGACCGCATCATCGTGCTGGAAAACGGCAAGGTGGTGATGGACGGCCCGCGCGACGCCATCCTGCACCAGCACGGTATGGCGCCGCAGAAAACGGCTCAGCGCACCGTGACCATGAAGCCGGCGACGGTTGCACAGGAGGGCGCGGCATGAATGATTTATCTCGTTTCAATAGTCGACTGAAGGAGCCACGCCTGCCGCGCTCGTCACTAGTGGCATGGTCGCTGTTCGCCCTGCTGGTGGCGTTTATCACCTGGGCAAGCCTGTTCCATCTTGATGAAGTGACGACCGGCAGCGGTAAGGTCATACCGTCTTCTCATGAGCAGGTCATCCAGTCTCTTGAAGGCGGCATTATCCACAGCCTGATGGTGCGCGAAGGTGACATCGTGGAACGCGGGCAGCAGCTCGCGCAGCTTGACCGGACAAAAACCGAGTCGAGCGTGCTGGAGAGCGAGTCTCGCCTGAATGCGGCGCTGGCAACCGCTGCGCGTCTGAAGGCTGAGGTGAACGACACGGCGCTCGCGTTTCCGGAGGAGCTGGATGACGACGTTGAGCTGGTCAAACAGGAAACGGCGCTCTATCAGTCCCGTCGTGAAAGTCTCGAAAAAGGGCTGGCCGGGTTGCGTCAGGGCGCCGAGCTGGTGCAGCGCGAGCTGTCGTTAACTCGTCCACTGGTGACCCAGGGGGCAGCCAGCAAGGTTGAGGTATTACGTCTTGAGCGTCAAAAAAATGAGCTTGAGAATAAAATCACCGAGATGAAAAACCAGTATTACGTTCGCGCCCGCGAGGAGCTGGCAAAAGCCAATGCGGAGATTGAGGCCCAGCGTTCGGTGATGAAAGGGCGTGAGGACTCCCTGACCCGGCTGACCTTTAATGCCCCGGTTCGCGGGATCGTGAAGGATATTGACGTCACGACCGTGGGAGGCGTTATCCCGCCGAACGGCAAGCTGATGAGCCTTGTCCCGCTTGACGATCAGATGGTAGTCGAAGCGAAAATCTCGCCGCGCGATGTGGCGTTTATTCATCCTGGCCAGAAAGCGCTGGTGAAAATTACGGCCTATGACTACTCCATTTACGGCGGGCTGGAAGGGGAAGTGACCATGATTTCGCCGGACACCCTGCAGGATGAGGTGAAAAGGGATGTCTATTACTATCGCGTCTATATTCGTACCGACAGTAACCATCTGACCAATAAGCAGGGTCAGGAATTTCCGGTCTTTCCGGGCATGATTGCCACCGTTGATATTAAAACCGGCAGCAAAACCATTCTGGATTATACGGTTGACGTCACGCTTTGAGCGTGGCGTCGCTCTTTAGGCACAACGTTGATGTAATGCGTAACATACGCAAAATATAATCCGGCATAATTTTCGACGAGTTCGATAAACGCCGGATATACCGACAACCGACCATCACCCCGATCTTTCAGATAGCCCGCCTCTTGAGCCGATTTGATAATCCGGTTGACGTGGATGCGCGAAACGAAAAATTCTTTTGCCAGCGTGCTTGCTGAATAGTTAATGATGGCACCGTGGGCGGATTTATTTTTCATAGCCTGCAGGTAAATATAAAGCATAATCATGCGCCCTCCATCTTTGTCGATAAATAGCCCCACCTCAGGCAATACCTTTCTGAACGTTAATCCCCGGAAAAGATATTCTGCCGCGCGGCGGAAAAAGTTGTTTCTCAAAATGTCATTATCCAGTAGGTTAACATTAATATTGAATGCTGGATAAAGAATGCTGACGGGCAGAAAAGCGCCGGTCATATATCGCTTAAGTTCATTAAGACCTTTTTCAGTCGGTACGATTCGCGTTTTACGTCTGTCTTCCGTGCAGCGCCAGGTCCTGATGCGTCCGGTGGTTCTCAGTATTGTAATGATCGCAATAACGCTGTTGGGGCTGGCTATCTTATAGCGAGAACATAAGTCTTTAATTTCTGAGACGGACTCGGCCTGATTTCCAAAAATAAAACAACACATGGCGAGGATAATGTTAAATCGTGATTCCTGCAGCATTGTCTTGTAGAAAAGAGGTTGTTTTTTGTAGATGGTGTCATTAATTGTGTAGTGCTCTAATATTGCCTCACTAAACCGCGGGTTGTTCTTTATAACATCCCTTCGATGTAGCAAGGCCCTGGATGAGATATGATTATCCATAGCATTTTTTCTCGTATTTGAATGAGCCGATAGATGAAGTATCCAGTCTTCTTTTTCGGAATTTTCATTATACCTGAGAATAAAACATTTGCCGTGGTTATTTGAAAATAAAAGTATATTTAAACGACGGTGATTAACGCAAAGATGTTCCTGCGAGTTCAGCGGATAACTGTTTCTTACCCTGAGGCGGTACTGTAAAATTAATGTTTATAACAGGTGCGTTAAATTATACGTATTTACAAATGGAAATGGCGCTTTCGTGCCCAGGAGCAGTTTATGACCCACAAAATTTCTCTCAGAAATGGGGCGTGCGATGAACAAAAATTTGTCATCTCAGCCTGCGGTTTTACGTTCCAGGGATATCGTCTGATCCTTGAGCAGTACGGAATACAGGCTTCGCATATTCACTTTGAGGGGGATGAGATATCCCAACAGGATGTAGAAAATATCCTTATAAATCAAAATGCTCATATTGTGGTGTTTCTCGGGAAAGGTATCGTCAATCTCCTGGAAAGCCTGAAGCGGCTGGCATCCTTGCTCAATACACTACACGTAATTCGACGCGTCACTCTGTATGGCGACATACCGGATGGCTGGCTTTATCGAACCCTGGGCAGTCTTTTAAATAACAGTTATCAATTATCATTGATTCGTATAGCTCGCGTTTCAGATATCGTAATCTGTACTCATACGCACCATCAAGGTTTTAAGGAGCGCTCGTACTTATTACGCGATCGCTGCAGGGATAATTCTTCGCAAGAAAACGTAAAGTGGCTAACAAAAAGAGAGATTGACGTTTTATTAAATTTCTACCGTGGTATGTCCGTAAAAGAAATGTGCGACGAAATGGGGCTTTCTAATAAAACGGTTTATACCCACCGTAAGGAAGGCGTGCTGAAATTACGCTTAATTAAACGATGGTTACACGATTCGCACAATTTCAATGCGAGAAGAAATATCAAGCAGCGTAGCCAAAATACGGATTTTACGGATAAGGAATCAGAGATTTTTAATGCATTATATAAAAAAGAGATCTTCCCTGCCTATCAGATCATTACCGATCGTGACAAAAAGGGCGTAGGCTTTGAGATACTGATTCGCTGGAATAAAAACGGTAAAATTGTCAAGCCAGCCAGTTTTCTCACGGATATCTCAAACCATGAGATATGGTTGAAAATAACGGCGTTAGTCATCCATGCCGCCGTGTCGGGTATTAATAAGTATAACGGTAAATACTATTTTTCTGTGAATATTCCGCCTCGCCTGGCTTCCGGGAATGCATTGCCTGATATGGCAAAGAAAGCTATCGACATGCTGCTCAAACCGCAGTGGGCCGAGAAGCTGGTCTTTGAATTTGCGGAAGATATTGACGTCACGAAGGACAAAAGGATCCCTGAAACCATGCGGCATTTGCGTGACACGGGGTGCCGACTGTTTCTGGATGACTGCTTCTCTAATCATCAAACCATGTTCCCGGTTCGGCAGGTGCATTTTGATGGACTCAAGCTGGATCGGGACATCGTTGAGCATTTTGTGGCAAACGACAACGACTATAACCTGATTAAAGCGATACAGCTTTACAGCGACATGACCGGAACGGACTGTATTGCCGAGGGGGTTGATAGTGAAGAAAAGTTTGAAAAATTAGTCGCGCTGGGCGTCAAAAACTTTCAGGGTTATTATTTATCGCGGGCCGTGAAAGAGGATGAGTTAGATCGCATGGTCAGGATTTTTAGCTAAGAAAAAATAAAGCCCCGAAGGGCCTTTTATTATTTACGACCCAGCAGCAGGCCGAGAACAATACCGACCGCCCCCGCTGCGACGAGGCCGGTGAGGGGATTATTTCTGACAGCTTCAGTGACGTCGGAAACGGCATCGCTGGCCTGCGCGGCATATTTTCTGGCCGCACCTTTTACCTGATGCTTTGGTGAATCAACGAATTCACCAAACTGCTGCTGCGCTGAACCTGCAAGCTCATCAAATTTATTTTTTGCTTTATCTTCAGCGAGCTGTGTGTTTTTATCAGTACCGAAATCAGACATTTTTGCCTCCTTTTGATGATTATTAAAGGATAGCCGCTCTTTGCGGATACGGGAGACGAAAGTCTAAATTTGGCACCTGAAAAGGCGGTTTTCGGATATATCTCTATACCGGGAACCCGTTATTTCTCATTGTCATCCTGACCGTAATACAGTTTCCCGATGCGGATCAGCGGGCGGCCCTGTGACTTACGGTGCAGGTTACTGTCCCTGAGCGAATAAACGCAGCCGCAGTATTCCTGCTGGTAAAACTGTTCCCGCTTGCTGATCTCAATCATGCGTGAGGATCCGCCCTGCTTGCGCCAGTTATAGTCCCAGTAGACCATACCCGGATAGCGCGCGGCCGCACGCTGGCCGCAGTCATTTATCTGCTGCATGTTCTTCCAGCGGGAAATCCCCAGCGAGCTGCTGATGACGCTGAATCCATTTTCTGCCGCATAAAGCGCCGTACGCTCGAAACGCATATCGAAGCACATGGTGCAGCGGACGCCGCGCTCGGGTTCCCATTCCATGCCTTTCGCGCGCTCAAACCAGTTATCGGTGTCGTAATCGGCATCAACAAACGGCACGCCGTGTTTTTCCGCAAACCGAATATTCTCCTCCTTACGAATGAGGTATTCCTTGTGCGGATGGATATTGGGGTTATAGAAGAAAATCGTGTAGTCAATGCCCGACGCCTGAATAGCCTCCATCACTTCGCCCGAGCAGGGGGCGCAGCAGGAGTGCAGCAGCAGTTTGTCGGCACCGTCTGGCAGGGAAAGTTGTGGGCGGATAAAAGGGGCTGTCGTCATGGCGTTCTGCACTATGTTTATGAAATTTATGGAAGGGTAGCATAAATTCAGAATCTGTTGAGACGGGATCAAGGCAGGACAGAGCGAACCCATTCGGACTGCGGCAGCGCGCCTATGCTCAGGTAAAAATCAATGGCGGGCTGGTTCCAGTCCAGCACGCTCCATTCAAGGCGGCCGCACTTTAGTTTTACCGCCAGCTCATAGATCATGGCGTAAATTGCCTCCGCATCTTCGGGACGGGCCTGACGAATGGTGATGCTCATTGTTTTTCCTGTGTTTTAGCCTGTGTTCAATTGATGGCGTTGAGCATCACCCTTAATGACCCGCTATTTTTTAATGACCCGCTATTTTTTCGGGAGGGGCATCGCATGTCCCCAGCGTGTATGCCACTCAGCTTGCGCCTTCCATTGCTTCCGCATTGTCGTTCCTGAATCATGAGCTGACCCCGCAGCCGGAGTTTGACCCGGCCAGCACTACCGAGAGCATACAAATTGGGATTACGGACTTTACCGCGCGGTGCATTTTCCCGGCTCTGATGCACAAAAGAAGCTGGCTGCGGCAGCGGACCTGAGGATTTTTCCTTTACCGTTTTCGATACGCACGTTTGAAGTGAAAATTTACTCACATAAACGCAGCGGCCAGCGGGGCGCGACCCGCTGGCTTAAGGAGGCGCTGCAAACGCTGGCGCAGGCGCGTCATTCCGGGCTGTCCGGCTCCCAGGCGAGGATATCGCCGGGTTGACACTGCAGCGCCTCGCAAAATGAGTAGGGCGCTAAAGTCCACACAGTAAAAAGAGATGCGACCGGGAAGGAAAGTACGATATCGTAACTCTATGATTAAAAGCATAGTTCGCAGGAACGCCGTCGCGACAGGACGATAAATGATTGATGACATTCGTTATCTGATAGTGTTTGCAAAGATTGCTGAGGCAGGATCCATTTCAGGTGGAGCAGAAGCGTTAGGGCTTACAACTGCAACGGCAAGCGCCCATTTATCAAAGCTGGAAAAAAATCTTGGCTGCGCGTTGCTGTACAGAAACACCCGCAAACTCTCTCTGACTCACGATGGCGCAAATTTGCTGGAAACGGCCAAATCGATGCTGGCGCTTTATGAGCAGGGGGTCATTGAATTTAAGCAGCGTTCGATCTCTACGGCGAATAAGCTGACTATTTCTCTTCCTGCCGTTTTTCTGAAGAGTGAGTTTACCCGCCATCTGGCCGATTTTATAAAACGTCATCCGGGCCTTTTACTGAATATCTCTTACAGCGATACGCGCAAAGATATTATTGCCGACGGTATTGATGTGGCATTTCGAATCGGCGAGCTTCCGGACAGCTCTCTTAAAGCGCGCCATCTTTTTGTGCTGCCGCGCCAGGTAGTTGCGTCCCGGGAATTGCTCAGCCATTACCCGACGATTACGCATCCTGATAACCTGGCGAAACTGCCATGGATTGGACTCAATATGAGGCAGAATAACCGGGAATTTCGGCATAAAAATGGGGAAGTGGCTGTCGTGACGTATACGCCCACGGTGTATGTAGATAATGTCGAAGCCGCTTATGCCCTTGCCAGACAACAAATTGGTCTCGCCGCACCTCCCCGCTATTTAAGCGAAGAGGACGTTAAGCGTGGAGAAATGCAGGAAATACTTCCTGACTGGTCATTAGAACCGCTGAAAGTCTATGCCGTATGGCCTTCTAATATGTCGACCAGCAGTATTGCCTACAAATTGATTAATGATATTTATAACGCGATTGAATTTCACGCGTTATAACGGGTTTAAAATGTTAAAAAGAGCATGTAACACGCCGTAATAAGCAACAGCCCGCCCATCAACACGTTAAACGTACGGAGCTGCCGTGTGCTCCTGAGCAGCGTCGACACCTTTTCTCCCATTAATGCCCATGCAGAAAGCGACAGGTAACAGACTAAAAAATAGACCGTGATAAAGACGAGTGCTGTCACAGGGGTAGAGGGTTCGGAAAACATCGCTGCCCCAGAGGCGCACGCGGTCCATGCTTTGGGGTTGATCCACTGCATGACAAAACCCTGAACAAAACCGGGTGAATCCGTTTTTGTTAATGACATATCGGACCGGGACGACGCTATCTTATAGCCCAGATACATGATAAATAAAGAACCGGCAATATTAAGATACCGGAAAAACCCAGGATATTTTTCGATTGCAGCGTAAAAACCGAAGCATATAAAGATAAGTAATAACGTAAACCCTATCGTTGCACCGGATACAAATGAGAAGGTCTTTCTAAAACCGTGAACGGCACCAGACGATATAATCACCATATTAACGGGGCCAGGAGAAAATGAAAGCGTCAGTGAAAATATAAACATTGTAAAAAGTAACAGCATTTTATCTCCGTGGGTTGGTTTATCTACAGAACAATCATGGTGATGTTTAATTCACCACTCTGTTTTCGTGTTTCAGAAGGCTACCCGGGAACGCTTGTCAGAGTAAGTGGCTTTTATCTAAAGGTGTATTTGATGTTTTGCAATCAACGAGAGATATGTGCAGGGGCGTGCAGAAAACCGCAGCGCCGGACATATGCTGATGAGGAGGGAAGGGACTGACTACCCGGCGCGAACGTTAGCGTGAAGTTTGGTCAGACAGGAATTGATGAAAAGCACTCAATCAGCGCTGTCGTTATCTGTTTTTTCCTGGGAATGCAGTGACGTACCTGATAGTGAAGTCAGGAAACGCATCGACAAACTGAATTTTATAGTCGGGCAAGGCATTGACCATTTTCCATTTTCCAGGTGCATTCGGGAAGGCATTCACAACCTGAACATCCAAATCTGCAAACGCGCTGACCACCTTAACTTTATAATCCGGAAAGGCATCAACGACCTGGATGTTTCCATAAACTTTGGATACATCAACCGACCGTGCGGATGCTGAAAATAGAATTGCTGCTGCAGCGATATAACCAATTTTTATATTCATAACATTTCCTTTTATGACAATCATACCGCTAATTTGCGCTTAGAACCTGAGGTAAACGGAAAAATTCAAATTCATCAAGAATCACCGGAGAGGATGGACTGATGAGGGCCAGATGAGATTTTAGCCGATACAGCGTTGTGGGCAGCTGCAAAAAAAGGGTATACACAGCGGTAACAAAATAGGTACCATACCCCCCTATAGTATCAGGAGGGCGTATGCCGCATTCACCCGAAGATAAAAAACGTATTCTTACTCGCGTCCGTCGCATTCGGGGCCAGGTTGATGCCCTTGAACGCGCGCTGGAGTCGGGCGACCCCTGTCTGGCCATCCTGCAGCAAATCGCCGCCGTGCGCGGGGCTGCCAATGGTCTGATGGGCGAGATGGTTGAAATTCACCTCAAAGATGAGCTGGTGACGGGGGAAACCACGCCGGATCAGCGAGCCGTACGCATGGCGGAAGTCGGCCATTTGCTGCGCTCTTATCTAAAATAAACCCACACACCTGACAAAAAGGGAAGACATGATGAAATCTCGCGCTGCAGTTGCATTTGGTCCCGGCCAGCCGCTCAAAATTGTTGAAATCGACGTGGCACCGCCGAAGAAAGGCGAAGTGCTGATCAAAATCACCCATACCGGCGTGTGCCATACCGATGCGTTTACGCTCTCCGGTGACGATCCGGAAGGCGTCTTCCCGGCGGTACTCGGCCATGAAGGCGGCGGGATTGTGGTGGAAGTGGGCGAGGGCGTGACCAGCCTGAAGCCTGGCGATCACGTTATCCCTCTGTACACCGCGGAGTGCGGCGAGTGTAAGTTCTGTAAATCCGGTAAAACCAACCTCTGCCAGGCGGTTCGCGCCACTCAGGGGAAAGGGCTGATGCCGGACGGCACCACCCGTTTCTCCTATAACGGCGAGCCTGTTTATCACTACATGGGCACCAGCACCTTCAGCGAATACACCGTTTGTGCGGAGATCTCGCTGGCGAAGGTAAACCCGCAGGCGCCGCTGGATAAAGTCTGCCTGCTGGGCTGCGGCGTAACCACCGGTATTGGCGCGGTGCATAACACCGCAAAAGTCAAAGAGGGCGACACCGTTGCGGTGTTCGGTCTCGGCGGCATTGGCCTGGCGGTGATTCAGGGCGCGGTGCAGGCGAAGGCCGGTCGTATCATCGCGGTCGACACCAACCCGGAGAAATTCAGGCTGGCGGGTGAAATGGGCGCGACCGATTTCGTTAACCCGAAGGATCACGAAAAACCGATTCAGGATGTCATTGTTGAGATGACCGACGGCGGCGTTGACTTCAGCTTCGAATGTATCGGCAACGTGAACGTGATGCGTTCCGCGCTCGAATGCTGCCACAAAGGCTGGGGCGAGAGCATCATCATTGGCGTGGCCGGCGCGGGCCAGGAGATTAAAACCCGTCCATTCCAGCTGGTCACCGGGCGCGTGTGGCGCGGTTCCGCGTTTGGCGGCGTGAAGGGCCGTACCCAGCTTCCGGGTATGGTTGAAGATGCTATGGTCGGCAAGATTCAGCTTGACCCGTTCATTACCCACCGTTTGCCGCTGGAGCAGATCAACGACGCGTTCGAGCTGATGCACGAAGGAAAATCCATCCGTACCGTCATTCATTTCGGCGACAAGTAACTCTTCTGCCAGCGGTTTTTCACCGCTGGCGTTTCTTTAATAATCTTCTCTAAAGTGTGACCAGTACTGCGTTTTTAGCCGTAATCTAAATCCCCACCGTGCCGATGACTATTTAACACGCATGTTTTTACGCATCTTACCTACAAGAGAGTCGACGGTCATGGACAACACTACTTCGATGCAGGCGCAGCGCAAGCTGAGCTTCTTGCATCACATCAGGCTGGTTCCGCTGTTTTCCTCCATTCTCGGTGGCATTATTCTTCTGTTCGCCTTGAGCTCGGGTCTGGCGGGGTATTTCCTGCTGCAGGCCGATAACGATCAGCAGGATGTCACATCCGAAATTCAGGTGCGTATGGGGCTGTCGAACAGCTCAAACCATCTGCGAACCGCGCGTATCAATCTGATCCACGCCGGCGCGGCAAGCCGCATCGCGGAGATGGATGCGATGAAGCAGAACATCAGCGAGGCGGAAACGCGCATTAAGCAGTCCCAGGAGAGCTTTACCGCCTATATGAATCGTGCCGTGCGTACCGCTGAGGGTGCAGCGCTGGATGAGGATCTCAAGGCGCGGTACGACGCCTATATCGCGGGCATGCAGCCGATGGTGAAATTTGCCAAAAACGGCATGTTCGAAGCGATTATCAACCACGAAAACGAAACGGCGCGTCCGCTGGATGACGCTTACAACGCCGTGCTGCTGAAGGCGATCAAGATCCGTACCGAGCGTGCCAATGCGCTGACGGCGCAGGCGCACAGCCGCACGCAGCTGGGCCTGATGTTTATGGTGGGCGCATTTGCGCTTGCGCTGGTGCTGACGGCGATGACTTTTGTCGTGCTGCGCCGTACGGTAATCAATCCTTTGCAGCGTGCAGCGAAACGTATCGAGAATATCGCCAAAGGCGACCTGACGATGCCGGACGACGTGGCCGGGCGCAGCGAAATTGGCCGCCTGACGCGCGATCTGCAAACCATGCAGCACTCGCTGGAAAACACGGTGGGCACCGTACGTCAGGGGGCGGAAGAGATCTACCGCGGCACCAGCGAGATTTCTGCCGGTAACACCGATCTCTCTTCGCGCACCGAGCAGCAGGCCGCCGCCATTGAGCAAACCGCCGCAAGCATGGAACAGCTTACCGCGACGGTGAAACAGAACGCCGATAACGCCCATCATGCCAGCAAGCTTGCGGAAGATGCCTCCGGGAAAGCCAGCCGCGGCGGCCAGATGGTCTCCGGCGTGGTCAAAACCATGGGCAATATCTCCAGCAGCTCGAAGAAGATCTCGGAGATCACCGCCGTGATTAACAGCATTGCCTTCCAGACCAATATCCTGGCGCTTAACGCGGCGGTAGAGGCGGCGCGTGCGGGCGAGCAGGGGCGCGGGTTTGCCGTGGTGGCAAGTGAAGTCCGAACCCTTGCAAGCCGCAGCGCGAATGCCGCAAAAGAGATCGAAAGCCTGATCAATGAATCGGTCTCTCTGATTGACCAGGGCTCCGGTGAAGTTGTCGCCGCCGGTAACACCATGAATGAAATCGTCGAAGCGGTTAAACGCGTGACCGACATCATGCTGGAGATTGCCGCCGCGTCCGACGAGCAGAGCCGCGGTATTGTCCAGGTGAGCCAGGCGATTTCTGAGATGGATAAAGTGACCCAGCAGAACGCCTCGCTGGTGGAAGAAGCTTCCGCGGCGGCGGCGTCACTTGAAGAACAGGGTGCGCGTCTGACCGAGGCGGTTGGGGCATTTCGTCTGAGCGGTGCAAAGTCGGGCCGCGCGGTGGTGTCTGCGCCAGTGGCGAAGAACGCACCGTTGCGCCCGGCGGCGACGGTTTCCGGGGATAACTGGGAGACGTTCTGAGTTTCGGCAGTGTCGGGTGGCGCTTCGCTTACCCGACCTACAAAATCTGACCTACAAAAAAGGGACCGAAAGGTCCCTTTTTCACATCTTATTGCTTATCGGGTAACGCGTACGCGATAACGTAATCCCCGCGATCCGGAGACTGGCGGGCACCCCCGGCGTTAATGATGATGTACTGCTTACCGGTTTTCGGCGACACGTAGGTCATCGGGCCGGACTGGCTGCCGACCGGCAGGCGGTCTTTCCAGATCTCCTTCCCGGTGGCGGTATCAAACGCGCGCAGGTAGAAATCCTGCGTGCCGGCGAAGAACAGCAGGCCGGACTGGGTAGAGAGTGATGCGCCCAGCGTCGGCATACCGATTGGGATTGGCATGTGCATGCGAATGCCCAGCGGCCCGGTATCTTCCACCGTGCCGACAGGCACCTGCCACACCAGCTTGCCGGTTTTCAGGTCAACGGCCGACATGGTGCCAAACGGCGGCTTCTGGCACGGAATGCCCAGCGGTGACAGGAAGCGTTCGCGCATCGCGCCGAACGGGGTGCCGTCCATTGGTACGATGCCCATCTCGATACCGCTGGCATTTTTCGCCACGTTAGCGCGCGGCACCATGTAGTTTGCCAGGCCCAGGCGCATATCGTTGACGAACATCAGGCTGTTGTTCGGGTCAACGGAGACGCTGCCCCAGTTCATCCCGCCGAGTGAGCCAGGGAACTGCAGGGAACGGTCGAGACCCGGCGGGGTGAAGACGCCCTGATGACGCATCTCTTTAAACTGAATGCGGCACAGCAGAAGGTCGACAGGCGTCGCGCCCCACATGTCGGATTCGGTCAGCGTCTGGTTGCCAATCATCGGCATGCCAACGGAATACGGCTGGGTCGGCGAGTAGCGTTCACCCTCAACGTTACCTGCCGGGACAGGACGTTCTTCTACCTTCGCCACCGGCTTGCCGGTTTCGCGGTTAAGCATGAAGATCATACCCTGCTTGCTGGTCTGCACCAGCACAGGCGTGGTGCCGCCCTTACCGTCGGGCAGGTCGTACAGCAGCGGCTGGGAAGGCAGGTCAAAGTCCCACAGGTCGTGGTGGGTTGTCTGGAAATGCCAGCGCACCTGACCGGTGGTCGCGTCGACGGCGACGATGGAGGAACTGTACTTATCGTCCAGCGCGGTACGTTCGCCCGCCCAGAAGTCCGGGGTGGCGTTGCCGGTTGGCAGGTAGATCAGGTTCAGCTTAGCGTCGTAGGACATCGCTGACCAGACGTTCGGCGTGCCACGGGTGTAGGTCTGGCCTTCCGGCGGCAGGCCGGTCAGGTTCGGATTACCCGGATCCCACGCCCACGCCAGCTTACCTGTGTGCACGTCGTAGGCGCGCACCACGCCCGGCGGTTCGCCGGTTGAGTAGTTATCCGCGACGCGACCGCCGACGACGACGACATTGCCGGCGACCAGCGGCGTGGAGGTCTGCTGATAATATCCAGGCTTGATCTCGCCCATGCCGACGCTCAGATCCACGGTGCCATGGTCGCCGAAGTCTTCGCAGACCTTGCCGTCATCCGCGTTGATGGCAATCAGGCGGGCATCGGTGGTCGGCAGGAACAGGCGGCGTGGGCATGCCGCAGGCGGTGTTTCTGCCTGTGACGTTGTCACGCTGGAATGGTCTTCAAAATAGCCCAAACCACGGCAGCGCTGCCAGTTAGGCGCCGTGGCTTTGGAATCGTAGCGCCATTTTTCTTTGCCGGAATCCACGTCCAGCGCCAGCACTTTACTGTACGGGGTACAGACGTACAGCGTGTCGCCAATCTGCAATGGCGTGTTCTGATCTTCCGCGCCGGAGCCGTTGCTCTGCGGAATATCGCCGGTGTGCGCAACCCAGGCGACTTTCAAATCGCGGACGTTTTGCTTGTTAATCTGGTCCAGCGCGGCGAAACGGTCGCCGTGGGTGGTATTGCCCCAGTGCTCCCAGTTCTTTTGCTGCTCGCCGGGGGCGACGGGTTTCACCGGAACGGGCTCGTTCGCTGCCACGAGGGTCTGCGGCTTAAACATCCAGCCCAGGCTGACCAGCATCGCCACCGCGAGCACGGCCGCGACGCCAAAAGCGGGAGCTTTGTTCGCAACGCTGTGGTTTGCCGCGCGCAGGAAAGGCCAGACGATGGCGCAGAGGAAGGCCAGTACGGCAAAGGTAAACAGGCGAGAGAAGAGCGGCCAGAAATCCCAGCCCGCATCGCTTACCGCCCAGAACAGCGAGGCAATAAAGGCGATGCCGTAAAGCACGATCCCGCTGCTGCGATTGAGGAAAATCAGGAGCGCGGCAATCACCATTACCACGCCCATGATCAGGAAGTAACTACTTCCGCCCACGGTGGCGAGCTTAAAGCCCAACCCGCCGACGGCCAGACCGATGAGCATCATCAGTCCGGCAAGAAGCCACTGCAGAATACGAGGTATCCCACGCGGCGCGCTGCCAAATGCCATTTCTCTCTCCTTTGCTCCCCCCGCCGTGTCGGGTGTGTACCAGTTGGGTAATAAATGCGGTGGGAATGATGATTGATACAGGTGAATTCGTTTATATCAAATAATTTGCGAACCATTTGGTGAATTCACCGCTATGATAAAACTGTTAAATTGTTTTACGCAATTGTTAATGATTTATTCCGCATTATTTGATTAACGCACAGGACAGACCCCTCGCCCCTGAGGGGAGAGGGTTAGGGGAGGGGCGAAAAGGTTTTAAACCGGCATCGATTTGCGGATGGCGCTCAGAAGCGTCTGCGCGCCCGTAGAAAGCGGGGTGTCTACGCGGGTCAAAATGCCGATAGGTTCACCGGGGCCAGGGGAGGTAATCGGCAGGGCGATCAGCGTTCCCTGACGTAAATCATCTTTCACCGCGCCGGAGGGGACGAACCAGACGTAGTCATAATCCAGCGTAAGCTGGCGCGAAAGCGAGGCCGACAGCGTTTCGATACATCCTGAGGGCAGCGTACACCCCTGCATTTGCAGCAAGGTTTCGGCGGTCTGGCGGGGAACGGTCCCTTTTGGGCAGACCACTACCGGCCACTCCATAACGCGGCTTAACGTGACCGTGTCCTGCAGCAGGGGGTGATCGGGACGAACCACCAGCTTCAGGGACTCCAGGAACAGCAGTTCATAGTTGAGGCCGCCCATCAGCTCAGGGTCGGACATGCGACCGATTCCGAGATCCAGTTCGCCCGATTTCAGCCCCGCGAGCAGCATGGTGTTATTCATAGTGGCGACCTGAATCGTGGTATGCCGCTGCTGCTTGTGGAACTGGCCGATAACGGGCGGAAGGATGCCCAGCGCCGCGGTAGGCAAAGCACCCACGCGCACCACCTCACTGGATTGCTCTTCTTTTCGGTGCAGGGACTGGCCTGCGGTATTGAGCGCATCCAGCACTTTCACGGCGTGCGTGAGGAACTGTTCGCCCACTATGGTAAGCTGCGCCCCCAGCCGGCCGCGGTCAAAAAGGCGGGCACCGGTCAGCTGTTCCAGCTCGTTGAGGGTTTTTGAGAGCGCAGGCTGGCTCAGGTTGAGAGTTTCAGCCGCACGCCCCAGCGTTCCCTGTTGAGCGACGGCCACAAATGTATGCAAATGGCGCAAGCGTATGCGCTGACTGAACAGACCATTTTTTTCCATAGGCGATGTTAAAAACAGAGCGATGCGGGTGACAAGTTAAGTTGTTTAATTTTGATAACCTGATAGCAAAATATTTTTAACATTTGATCTGTTTGAGTTACAACATGTTTTTTGGCGGGGGAATAAAAGCGAACATCCTTGTTCATTTATTGCTCATTGCGGAGGGGGATCGTTTACCGGTTTAGATCACGCCGTCACCGCCATCGGAACACCACACCTGGCCGGACGTGAATGAACATTCATCCGAGGCTAGCGTGACGTACAGCGGGGCAATCTCAACGGGCTGGCCCGGACGTCCCAGCGGGGTGTCGCCACCGAACTCCTTCACTTTTTCCATCGGCTGCCCGCCGCTGGATTGCAGTACCGTCCAGTAAGGGCCAGGGGCAACCGCATTGACGCGAATGCCTTTCGGTCCCAGCTGTTTGGCTAAGGATTTGGTAAACACCGCCAGACAGGCTTTCGTCTGGGCGTAGTCCAGCAGCACGGGGCTAGGCTTCACCGCCTGAACGGACGAGGTATTAATGATAACGGACGACGCTTTCAGGTGGCGCAGCGCCGCCTTGGTGATCCAGAAAGGGGCGTAAACGTTGGTTTTAAACGTTGCGTCAAAATCTTCCGTGGTCAGTTCCTCAAGCGATTCACGGAACTGCTGACGGCCGGCATTGTTGACCAGAATGTCCAGCCCGCCCAGCTTCGACACGGCTTCTTCGACCAGATTCTGACAGAAGGTTTCGTCCCGGACGTCTCCCGGCAGCGCGATAGCCTTGCGGCCTTCGGCTTCGATCAGGTCGATGACCTCAGCGGCGTCTTTTTCCTCTTCAGGCAGGTAGTTAATGGCAACGTCAGCGCCTTCACGCACATAGGCGATAGCGACCGCGCGACCAATCCCGGAGTCTCCGCCGGTAATCAGCGCTTTTTTGCCGGCCAGGCGGCCATGTCCTTTGTAGCTTGTTTCCCCGTGGTCGGGTACAGGCTGCATTTCGGATGCCAGTCCCGGCGGCGTTTGCGGCTGTTCCGGGAACGGGGGCTGCGGGTAAGCGTTCGTACGTTGTTTAGTATCACTCATAGCTGACTCCTTAAGCCAAGGGGTGAGATTTGATGGATAACTGCAGCGTTAACGCTTCGCTGAATTATTTCTGCAAACGATCGACACGGACGACGGCAGGAGATAATTTTTTATCAAGCGAACCGTTGATACCGATCATCTGGTCGGGTTTTACCGTTCTGCCGTCGAAGACTGCCTGGGGAATAATAACGTCGATTTTTCCAGTTTTATCCTGAAATACAAACTTATCGCCGCTACCGTCAATAAGGTTACCGCGTAATGAAATTGTCGCGCCATCGTGCAATTCTTTTGCCTGTTTGATGGTCATAATACGCGCGTCGTCGGTTCCGCGATATCCGCTATCAATCGCGTGGGGAGGCGGTGGGGCTTCGCCTTTTTGTAAACCCCTGTTATTATCTGCCCATGCGGCCGGAACCAGAAATAACAATAAAGCGGAAATAAGTGATAATTTCATCCGATATCCTTCATTTTGCGTGTCTTGACTTATTAAGTATTGTTGCTATTCCTTTATGTGGCAAATGTGATAAGTCCTAAAAACATTCGCGTTAGAAATCAAAATTATCGGATAATAAGCGAAACGGTGACGATGGCCATGAAGCGTGAAAATGAAAAGTTACCTGGGATAGATGAGAGTTACCGTTTGCTGACGTTTGAATACGCGTTTCGTCAGGTGGGTTTTATTGTTCTGCTGGGTATTATCGTCGCAGCGATTGCCGGTCTGTTTTCCAGCGGATTGGTCAGTGATACGGTCAAAACGAATTCCGCTAAATCATTGACCATAAACTATGAACGCTTTGGACGACGGGAGACAGAGACCCGGATGGAGCTCGCGTTTCCGGTGCAAACGGAGGGGAAGTATGTCCTCAGCATGGCCAGCGAGAGCAGCGATGTGTATGAGCCCGGCAGCGTCTGGCCGCAGCCGGACGCTATGTTCAGCCGCGGAAAGACCCTCTTTTTTGTCTATAACAACCTGAAAAAAACCGACCGCTTCTCAGTGTTACTCTTCACGACACCTTCCAGAGCCGGTAAATGGAACACCGTCATCCGCGTCAACAGCGAGCCGGAAATTAACATCTGGCAATTTATTTACCCGTAGGAGGCTGATATGGATATGGTCTTTCGCGCGCTGGCTATTTATCTGTTTCTGGTGGTGGTATTTAAAGTGGCCGGGCGTCGCGCGCTGCTGCAGATGACTAGCTTCGATCTCATTCTGCTCTTGATAATTAGTGAAGCCACACAGCAGGCGCTTCTCGGACAAGATTTTTCCGTCACCGGCGCGATGATCACCATTACCACGCTGGTGGTAGTAGATATTATTTTCGGGCGGATGAAGAAGTATTTCTCGCCGGTGGAGAATATTCTGGATGGTACTCCTGTTATTCTGGTTGAGAACGGCGTGCCGTTAGCCGATAAACTGAAGAAAATCGACGTGTCCTGTGATGATATTCTGGTGTCAGCGCGTCAAAATAATGGCGTTACGGAAATGAGCGACATTAAATATGCCATACTTGAGCGCAATGGGCATATTTCAATCATTCCTTTCGAGAAATAAGAGGCGGCAAGATGAGCAATCTTTTTCACGACAGCAATAATACCGTGGGTGAACTGACGAAAAAGCTGGCGAGCAAATTAACCGATCTCGGGCTTCGCTTAACCACCGCGGAATCCTGCACGGGCGGAAAGCTCTCGGTGGCGCTTTGCGCAGAGGAAAACACCGCCGAATTTTATGATGTTGGGCTGGTCGTGTTCAGCGATGAAGCCAAAGCGCGGATCCTCGGCGTGCGTCCTGAGACGCTTGAGCGGTTTACGGCCGTGAGCGAACAGACGGTAACCGAGATGGCCGCCAGTATCCGCGACATCGCCCAGGCGGATATCAGCATCGCCATCAGCGGCTACGCGGGCCCGGAAGGGGGCGACGACGGCACGGCGGCGGGGACGGTCTGCTTTGCGTGGAACATACGCGGCGAGACGAAGATCCGCACCGTGCTTTTCTCCGGTGACTGTCAGGACGTGGTCGAAAAAGCGGTGCATTACTCGCTGGCTGAACTGGTGACAACATTGTCGGAAGGGAATAACGGATAAACTCACGTGGAGGTTCTATGGCTGTCATAGTGATTACCGGCGGGACGGCGGGCGTGGGAAAAGCCACGGCGCTGCACTTTGCAAAGGCGGGTTATGACGTGGGGCTCATTGCCCGCGATGAAGCCAGCCTGCACTCTACCCAGGAGGAGCTACGGCGCTTTGGCGTTAATGTCCACGCCGTGCAGGCGGACGTCGCCGACAGCCAGGCGGTGGTGGATGCCGCTAACGAAATTGAGTATCGCCTCGGCGCGATTGATGTCTGGGTGAACAACGCGATGGGGGCCGTCCTGGCACCGTTTCGCACCCTTACGCCGGACGAATTTCGGCGCGTGACTGAGGTGACGTACCTCGGCTACGTGAACGGCACTCGCGCCGCACTCGAACTTATGGTTCCGCGTGACAGGGGCATAATAATCCAGGTGGGCTCCGCGCTGGCCTACCGTTCCATTCCGCTGCAGTCAGCCTATTGCGGGGCCAAAGCGGCGATCCGCGGGTTCACCGATGCGGTGCGTACCGAGCTAATGCATGAGAACAGCCGGGTCCAGCTTTCGATGGTGCAGATGCCCGGGCTCAATACCCCGCAGTTTGAATGGGCGAGGAACAAGTTTGCCTGGGCGATGCGCCCGGTGCCGCCTGTCTTTGAGCCTGAGGTGGCCGCCAGCGCCATCTTCAGGGTGGCGCAAAAACCGGTTCGCGAGCTGTGGGTCGGCAGCAGCACCATCCAGTCAATTGTCGGGCAATTTTTCTTCCCCGGTTTTCTCGACCGGCTGATGGTGAAAAAGGCGTGGGAAGGCCAGATGACCGACGATCTGAACGCGCCGGATCGCCGGGACTACCTCGACCAGCCGGTTAACGATCTGCATAAAATCCATGGCCGCTTTACTGACGAGGCGAAAACCCGCGCGCCGTCCGTCACCTCCGGCATGCCGGGTAAGGTGGCGCTGGGCGCCCTCGCGGTGGCGGGAATAGTGCTGACGCGCCTGATAACCCGCCGGAAACCGTAGTTAGCGCAGCGCGCTACGGTGCGTCCAGAACCAGCGATAGCCGTAGCCGCCAAGGCTGAGCTGAACGGTTTTGCCGCAAATCAGCGCGTCATCATAGCGCTTGTCCTCGAGACAGGCGGTCCAGGTGGCGTTGCGGATCCCTTTGGCGGTGAACTGCACCGGCTGGTCGCTGAAGTTAACGAAGGTCAGGATGCTGCGCTCGTCGGTCTCGTAATAGAGTCCCAGCACCGCGTCATCATCGATTGTGATAAGGCGAAAGGGCGCAACGGCAATTTCGGGGAACTCCGAGCGGGTAGTGGCAATATCGATGATCCGGTGCAGAAGCGAGTTGTGGTGAAGCAGCGAATCGGCGACGTTGACTTTCTGATAGCGGTAAGGGCCATGGTCGATAATCGGCGCGATAAATTTTTCAGGGTCGGCTGCAGAGAAACCGCCTCCCTGTGACCCCGCCCATTGCATCGGGGTGCGAACGGCGTAGCGCTCCTCCAGATCCAGGTCGTCACCCATGCCGATCTCGTCGCCGTAGCGCATTACCGGGACACCCGGCAGGGAAAACAGCACCGCGTGGCAGAACGCCAGCCGCTTCCGATCGCCGTTGAGCATCGGTGCCAGGCGGCGGCGGATCCCGCGCTGATAGACGTTCATCTCCTCATCAGGGGCGAAGGTATCGAGGACAAACTGCTTGTCTTTCCGACTGATGCCTTCCAGATCCAGCTCGTCGTGGTTGCGCAGCCAGTTGGCAAAACAGCAGGAGTCAGGCGGGACGATCATCTTCTTCACCGCATTGCGCAGCGGGCGGGCGCTTTTGCGGGCCAGGCTGACGTAGAAATACTTGTTGAGCCAGAAATTGAGCACCAGATTCAGGCGGTCGTTATTGCCGAAGTAGTCTTTATAGGCCTCTACGTCTACGTCAACTTCGCCAAGCAGGATCGCGTCCGTATTGCGCTGTTCGATAAGACGCCGCATATGCTCGAGGATCCACAGACCCTTTTTTTCATCACCGTTTCCTGCCTGGGTGGTGAGGTGGGATGCGGCATCGAGGCGAAATCCCGACACGCCAAGCTTGAGCCAGAAGAGGATGATGTTTTCAATCTCTTTAAGCACCGCGGGCGAGGTGAGGTTCAGATCCGGCTCGTGGCGATAAAACATGTGCCGGTAGTATTGTCCCGCCTCGTCGTCCCAGGTCCAGATGCTCTTCTCCACGCCGGGAAACATGGGGGGCGTATCGTCCTCGTCGTTATCCGACCAGAGGTAGTAATCACGATAGGGTGACGCCGGGCTGCGGCGGGCCTGCTGGAACCAGGGATGCGCGTCCGACGTGTGCTGGATCAGCAGCTCGATAATGACCTGCATGCCCAGCTCGCGGGCCTGTTCGATAAAGGCGATGATATCGGCCAGTTTCCCGAAGCGGGGATCTACCTGGAGGTGGTCGCTGACGTCGTAGCCTTCATCGAGAAAGGGCGTGAGGTAAAACGGGGTGATCCAAATGACCGTCGCCCCCATGCGGCGAATATAGCGCAGCTTGGCCGCGATCCCGGCGATGTCCCCGCAGCCATCGCCGTTCAAATCATAAAATAGCGCGGTATCAATCTGATAAATAATGGCTCGTGTATGCCAGTCAGTCATAGCGTTCCTCAGTGATAGCCTTCAGTATCCGACACTTTGCCCCGGAAGACGTAGTAGCTCCAGGCGGTGTACACCAGGATCACCGGAATAATCAGCAACGTGCCTACCAGCATAAACAGCTGGCTGGCAGGCGGGGCTGCGGCTTCCCACAGGGTGATGCGCGGCGGAATAATGTTCGGCCAGAGGCTGATGCCGAGCCCGCTAAACCCGAGGAAAATAAGCCCCAGCGTCAGCAGGAAGGGGCGAGAGTGGCTGGCCGGGTTGCGGGTCAGGCGCCAGATCAGCACGCTGAAAAGCCCGACCAGCAGAGGAACCGGCAGGAACCAGAAGAAGTTGGGCAGGGTAAACCAGCGGTCGGCCACGTACTGCCAGCCGAGCGGCGTCCAGATGCTCACTACCGCAATCACCACGACCAGCGCCAGCAGCACGTGGCGGGTCAGCTCGCGCATGCGGGCCTGCAGCGCGCCTTCACTTTTCATAATGAGCCAGGTGGTGCCCAGCAGCGTGTAGGCGACGACCAGACCGATACCGCAGAAGAGATTGAAGGGGGTGAGCCAGTCAAGCGCGGAGCCGACGAAACGCCGCCCCTCAACGTCGAAGCCGTTAATCACGGCACCCACCACCACGCCCTGGCTGAAGGTGGCGAGCAGAGAGCCGCCGGCAAAGGAGTAATCCCAGAATTTGCGGTGCGACGGCGTGGCTTTGAAGCGGAACTCAAAGGCGACGCCGCGAAAGATGAGGCCGATCAGCATCGCGGTGAGGGGAATGGTGAGCGCATCAATAATGACCGCATAGGCCAGCGGAAAAGCGCCGAATAATCCTGCGCCGCCGAGTACCAGCCAGGTCTCGTTGCCGTCCCAGACCGGCGCCACGCTGTTGACCATCACATCACGCTCCTTCGCATCGCCCACGAAGTTAAAGAGCAGGCCGATGCCCAAATCAAAGCCATCCATGATGATGTACATCAGCGTGGCAAAGACGATGATGGCAAACCAGATAACTGAGATATCGACGCCCATCAGTTTCTCTCCTGTTCAGGAACAGACTCAGCGGCAGACAGCGGACGGGCGGGTGTGCCCGAGGTGTTTGACGTCAGCGTATCGACAGGCTGCGGTCCTTTTTTAATCAGCCGGATGAGATAAACATAGCCCACCCCAAACACCGACGAGTAAACGACGAAGAACGCCAGCAGGCTGATGCTCATCTGCAGGGTGCTGTGCAGCGATACCGCGTCGATGGTGCGCAGATAGCCATAGACCACCCACGGCTGGCGGCCCACTTCGGTGGTCACCCAGCCGGCGAGTAGCGCCAGCAGCCCGGCAGGCCCCATGCAGAGGGCAAACCAGTGGAACGGGCGAGAGTGGTATAGCCGATGACGATAGCGCAGCCAGACGCTGATAAGCCCGAGGGTAATCATCAGCAGCCCCATCCCGACCATGACGCGGAACGACCAGAAAACGATGGTCGAGTTTGGCCGATCTTCTTTCGGAAAATCCTTCAGCGCCGGGACCTGCTTATCCAGGCTGTGCGTCAGGATAAGGCTGCCAAGCGCGGGGATCTCCAGACCGTACTTGGTGCGCTCCTCGTCCATATCCGGCAGGCCAAACAGCAGCAGCGGGGTGGCCTCGCCGGGCGGGTTTTCCCAGTGTCCCTCAATGGCGGCAATTTTAGCCGGCTGATGCTTAAGCGTGTTCAGGCCGTGCATATCGCCCACGACCGCCTGGATAGGGGCGACCAGCAGCGCCATCCACATCGCCATGGAAAACATGGTGCGGACGGCGGGGGTATCGTTACCGCGCAGCAGATGCCATGCGCCCGACGCGCCGACAAACAGCGCGCTGCTCAGAAACGCGGCGATAGCCATATGAATAAGGCGGTAAGGGAAGGAGGGATTAAAAACGATCGCCAGCCAGTCCTGCGGAATAACCTGTCCGTTTTCAATAGTGAAGCCCTGCGGCGTATGCATCCAGCTGTTGGAGGCGAGGATCCAGAAGGTCGACATCAGCGTGCCGAGCGCCACCATGCAGGTTGAAAAGAAGTGCAGGCCCGGGCCGACCTTGTTCCACCCGAACATCATGACGCCAAGGAAACCGGCCTCGAGGAAGAAGGCGGTTAACACCTCATAGGTCAGAAGGGGGCCAGTGATACTGCCCGCGAACTGTGAGAACCCGCTCCAGTTGGTGCCAAACTGGTACGCCATGACCAGACCGGAAACGACACCCATCCCGAAGTTAACGGCAAATATCTTGAGCCAGAAATGGTACAACGATCGCCAGACGTCGTTTTTGGTGCGCAGCCACATGCCCTCCAGCACCACCAGATAGCTGGCGAGGCCGATGGTGATAGCAGGAAAAAGGATATGAAACGAGACGGTAAAAGCGAACTGAATTCTGGCCAGATGGAACGCGTCGAGTTCGAACATGGTCCGTACCTCTGAAACGATGGGGCACGAGAATTGCCGGGCAGTTTATGGCTGCCCGGCAAAACCGATTACGGTTTAGTCTTACCGGCACCCAGCTCGGCACCGGTCAGCGGGTCAGAATGTGGATCGGACTTCGTGCGGGCAGACATCGCCTTGACCAGGGTTGCCTGTTCGGTCGTGAGCGTGACGCTTGCGCTGCCATCGCCGCCGTCAACCGCAGGCTGGGGGGACTCAACGTAATCGAAATGTTTATCGCTGTTCCAGCTTCCGCGAACCTCTCCACCTTCAGACATATTGTAGTACTTGTTGGTGAATTCCTCGATTGGCGGCAATTTTCCCGGTGGGAAATTATTACGGATGGACTGCAGCGCCTTCTCAAAGGAGAGCTGATGCGCCGCCTCGCGCGTCATCAGGAAAGCCAGCGCATCCTTTACGCCGGGATCGTCGGTCACGTTGATCAGCCGTTCATAGATGATTTTCGCTCTGGCCTCTGCTGCCACGTTTGAGCGCAGGTCAGCCGTTGGCTCCCCGATGGTGTCGACGTAGGCCGCCGTCCAGGGCACGCCCGCCGAGTTAGTGAGCGGGGTGCCGCCACCGTACAGCAGGGAGGTGATGTGGCTGTCATTGCCGTTTTCGGTCATGGAGCGATACAGCTCGGCCTCGTTTTCCACCCCTTCCGCCAGCGCGCCTTTGGCACCTTTATTCAGCATGCCGACCAGAGTACCGATGATTTCGAGGTGGCTTAGCTCCTCGGTTGCGATATCCATCAGCATATCTTTACGGCCCGGATCGTCATCGCTCAATCCTTGCGTAAAGTACCGGCAGGCGGCAGCCAGTTCGCCCTGTGGCCCACCGAACTGTTCCAGTAAAAGGTTGGCGAGGCCAGGGTTCGGTTCGGCAACGCGAACCGTGTATTGCAGCTGTTTGACGTGTCGGAACATGTTTGTTCTCCCTGATTATTTTTTTGCTTCGACGCCCGATGCGTCTGAACGCAGCAGGAACTGTTCCGTGGTCTGCGGAATATGGCGAATCAGCCAGTCGGCCATTTCGCGTTCTTCCGCCAGAATCGTCTCGATGGCCGGCACCGAGGCGACGTCGCCTGCTTTCTTAGCCGCCGCGAGCAGGGAGGTATAACAGGCTATTTCAAACTGTTCGAAAACATAGCCGCTGATCGAGCCCTTCACGATCTCATCCGACGGGAACATGCCGCCGATGGACTGGCCCAGTGCCGCCATTTTGCTCATCGAATCTTTTAAAACCGAACGAGAAATATCATTACGGTCGAGGATTTCTTCCAGCAATGTAATTTGCCGTTTTGTCTCATTAATATGCTGCTCAATTCTGGCGCGAACATCAGGATAATTATCGATACGGCTGGCCATGGATTCCAGCATAGATTCGGCTTGCTTTTCCATCGCATGGGCATCGCGTAGCCAGTCATGGTAGTGTTCTACGTGATTCATCATTGTATCCTCATTATGGGTTCGCTTATTTGTTCTCACTTTCAGCAGCCTGATCGGCACGCGCGGCACTGTAGCCAGAAAAATGGCCGACAATATTGGCGTAAATACTGATGATAATGACCCATAGCACGCTATTCTTCCACCATATTACAGAGGGGGTAGCGAGAATGAACCATATTATGGCTGCCGCTAAATGGCACCATTTAATTGTCCTGGGACTGGTGCTCATTTTATTTAACCTGTATTATTGCGTCATTTCTGCGCTTTTTGGTTAATATTTCCTACGGCCAGGTCGGTGAGTTTAAGGTCGGTCTCTTTTTCTTCTTCCAGCGTTTCGGCAAGAAGCTTAACGGCTTTTTTATAGCCCAGTTGTTCTGCTAATGTGGCAAGGGTACCGTAGCTGGCAATTTCGTAATGCTCGACTTTTTGCGCGGCGGCAATAAGTGCGGCATCACGTACTTCATTTTTTTCCGTACTTTCGATGACTTCGTTGGCTTCTTCAATTAAGCCTTCCATCGCCACGCACTTCATGCGTTTGATCTTAATACCGTCTTCCTGCTCGACGATCTGGTCAATACGTTCAATCTGACCCTGCGTCTCTTCCAGGTGTGCGGTAAAAGCTGCGCTCAGCTTCTCGCTGGAGGCGGCGCGGGCAAGCTTGCTTAACGCTCGGGTAAGCTGCTTTTCTGCGCTGTAGGTATCCGACAGAAGATGAATAAAGACATCCTCGACGCTTTTCATATTCATAATAATTACGCTCCGGTAAAATAAAGAAAGGGTACTGCGAGCTTTTCAGCCCGCAGCATGCTCTATGGTTTTATTAAAAGCGTATTAAATAAGATCAGGAGTTATCAGATTTACGGCCTCCGCCGTGACTGTTCTGTCCCCCTTTCTTACCCGCTTCAGAAGCGCGTTGCGGATCGTTTTTAAAGTTCCCACCGCTATGCTGGCCACCTTTACGTCCAGCTTCTGATGCTTTTTCACGGTCTTCAGAGAAATTACCGGAACCACCACGATGCTCTGCCATATTAAACCTCATAGTCATATATCGGTTATGTCAGTACAATACGAAAATATTCCGTATCACTCGTCGTTCGAGTAATAACTCTAGTCGCTGTGCGGCATCCGTCAAATGCGTTTTTGCTATTTGCGGTTGCGTTATTTTTAAATATTTGTAAATTTACGCTTCGCTTAAAAGGGAAATATGGAGAGGCAGGAAGGACTTGTAAACAATCATTCAGATTAATCCTAACTTCGAGCTAAAAATTTGAAAGGTGAGGATAAAAATAACGGCGTACTCGAATTGGTTAATTTGCATTCGTGAGATAGCCAAAAATACTCCTTTATAGCTAGAAAGCGGAACCCTAAATAATTATAAGGAAAATCCTGGATAAAAGCGTTGAGGTTTAAAGGGTGGTTCCGTTCGGCGCTGTTCAGGGACCAGTAGCACACGGTTTGACCACTGTCGTCTTAAGATCACAATTCAGAAATTCTTCCCCCCGGAAGGAACGGGTTTCTCTACACTCCAGGTAATATTCACTGGAGGCATGACATCATGGCGAACACCATCACGGCTGATGACATTCGGGAACACTTTTCGCAGGCTATGTCGGCGATGTACCAGCAGGAAGTTCCGCAGTACGGCACCTTGCTTGAACTGGTTGCGGACGTAAACCTGGCGGTTCTGGAAAATAATCCACTTTTACATGAACAACTGGCTAACGCCGATGAGCTTGCGCGCCTGAACGTGGAGCGTCACGGGGCGATCCGCGTCGGCACGGCACAGGAACTTTCAACCCTGCGCCGTATGTTTGCCATTATGGGCATGTACCCGGTCAGCTATTACGATCTCTCTCAGGCGGGGGTGCCCGTCCACTCAACGGCGTTTCGTCCGATAGAGGATGCGGCGCTGTGCCGGAATCCGTTTCGTATCTTTACCTCGCTGCTGCGTCTTGAGCTGATTGAAAACGTCGCGCTGCGCGAGCGTGCCGCGGAGATCCTGTCTCACCGCAACATCTTCACCCCGCGCTGCCTGGAACTGATCGACCTGCACGAGTCGGAAGGGGAGTTTACTGACGCACAGGCCCATGAGTTTGTGCACGAAGCGTTAGAAACCTTCCGCTGGCACCGCCATGCGACGGTCGATCGGGAAACCTATCTGGCGCTGCACAACGAGCACCGTCTGATTGCCGACGTGGTCTGCTTCCCGGGCTGCCACATTAACCATCTCACGCCTCGCACTCTGGACATTGATCGGGTGCAGGAGCTGATGCCGAAGTACGGTATCGAACCAAAAATTCTGATCGAAGGGCCGCCGCGTCGCGAGGTGCCCGTTTTATTGCGTCAAACCAGCTTCAAGGCGCTGGAAGAGCCGGTGCTGTTTGACGGTGAACATAAAGGCACCCACACCGCGCGCTTCGGTGAGATTGAACAGCGCGGCGTGGCGCTGACCCCGAAAGGCCGTGAACTGTACGATAGCCTCCTCGCCCAGGCCGGTACCGGTAAAGATAACCTGACCCATCAGCTGCATCTGCGGGAGATTTTTAACGCCTTCCCGGATAGCGAAATGCTCATGCGCCGTCAGGAGCTGGCTTATTTCCGCTACCGCCTGACGCCAGCCGGGGAAGCGCATCGGCATGCGTTTCGTCCCGGAGACGATCCGCAGCCGCTGATCGAGCGCGGATGGGTGGTTGCCCAGCCCATCACCTACGAAGATTTCCTCCCGGTCAGCGCCGCGGGGATTTTCCAGTCCAACCTCGGGAACGAAACCCAGGCCCGCAGCCACGGTAACGCCAGCCGCGATGCATTTGAAGACGCGCTGGGATGCCCGGTGTATGACGAGTTTACGCTCTACCAGGAGGCTGAAACGCGCAGCAAACAGCGTTGCGGTTTGCTCTGAAATCGTTACTCTGCTGGGGTGTGATGGAAAAATTAAGGTCGTTATGCAAAATCCTTCCGCCCCTGTGGTTGAAACGCGCCAGGGCGCAATGTCTGGTTTAACCGATGAGAACGTCCACGTCTGGTGTGGTATTCCCTACGCCGCGCCGCCCGTGGGGGAGTGGCGCTGGCGCTCGCCCCGGCCGCCTGAACGCTGGGATGGCCTGCGTGAAGCCACGGCATTCTCGCCCTCAAGCTGGCAAAGCAGCGAGTATTGTCAGGAGCTAGGCGGCGGCGATCCGGGCCAATTTTCCGAAGATTGTCTCTACCTTAACGTCTGGTCCCCAACAGAGCGCGCCGAGCCGCTGCCGGTTATGGTCTGGCTGCACGGGGGCGGGTTTACGATTGGTGCCGGAGGCCTGCCGCCGTATAACGGCAAAGCGCTGGCCTCGCGCGGCGTGGTTGTGGTCACGATTAACTACCGTCTCGGCCATCTTGGCTTTTTCGCCCATCCCGCGCTGGAAGGCGAGGAAGGGCGCGTGGTGCATAATTTTGCCCTGCTGGATCAGATCGCCGCGCTCGAATGGGTGCGGGATAACATCGCCGGGTTTGGCGGCGATCCCGCCAATGTGACCCTGTTTGGCGAATCCGCTGGCGCGCGCAGCGTGCTCTCGCTGCTGGCCTCTCCGCTGGCAGCAGGATTGTTCCATAAGGCGATTGTGCAAAGCGGATACACCTTGCCTGACACGCCGCGCGAGCAGGCGCTGCAAAAAGGGGAAGCGCTGGCCGCCCATTTTGGCCTGGAAAATGCGACCGCCGAACAGCTGCGCGCGATCCCACCCGAGGCCTTTTGGCCGCTCAACGCGCCGCTGAACGTCGCCCCGGCGCCTATTGCCGGAGACTGTGTTCTGCCGGAAGCCATGCTGGACGTCTTTTTCGCCGCCCGTCAGCATCCGGTGCCGGTAATGATTGGCTCCAACAGCGATGAGGCCAGCGTGATGGCGGTGTTTGGCATCGATCTCGCCGGACAAATCCAGAAGCTCCGCCGGGAGCGGCGCTTCGGGCTGGGGCTGATTAAGCTGCTCTACCCGGGCGTGAAAGGCGATGAAGAGCTGGGCAGGCAGGTGTGCCGCGACATGGCGTTTACCACCATGGGCTACGTGGTGATGCAGGCCCAGCAGCGCGTGGGTGGGTTGTGCTGGCGTTACTGGTTTGACTATGTCGCCGAAGCGGAACATGCCACGTATATTAACGGCGCCTGGCACGGCAACGAGGTTCCCTACGTCTTCGATACGCTCGGTCAGGTGGAGCCTTCACGTCAGTACGTCAATGAGCGAGATCTGCAGTTTGCTGCCCAGGTGGCGGATTACTGGGTGAGCTTTGCACGTGACGCGGGTCGTCGCGACAGCCTGCCCGGGCCGACGCACTGGCCCGCATGCCGCAAAGGTCGGGACGTTCTGTTACGCATGGGCGTGAATAAACATGCAGGTTTCAGGCTTGAAAACCGCTTTATGCGCGCCCGCATGAGCCTCTTCAGGCGGGTAATGAAGCACCACGTCAGCCTCGATTAAGCAAACAGGCGCGAAACGCCGCGAGACCATTTTCTTCGCCTGGCGTTTCGCGCAGCACCAGCCGGTAGCTTGCGCCAGTTTTTATGCTTGTCTCATAGGGCCGTACCAGCCTTCCCGCGTGAATATCTTCTGCCACCAGCGTTTCGTCGGCGATGGCGACGCCCAGCCCCTGTATGGCGGCCGTAATGGCGAGATCCATCGTGTCGAAGTGTTGATTTTTGTGCATGGCAAAGCCCGGACCTTCCTGTTTCGTCAGCCACAGCGACCAGTCCGTCTTATCCCTTGTGGGGTGAAGGAACGTTAACGAGCCCAGCGCTGCCCCCGCCCGCACCGGGCTTATCACCGGGGTGAGTGCCTCTTCGAACAGCAGATCGCCTGCGCTCATGTGCGTGCCGAACACAATGGCCGCGTCGTAAGATTCGGTTTTGAAATTGACGTTGTGATCGGTGGTGGTGGTCAGCGCGATCTGCAGATCCGGATGCTCGCGCTCCACCTCCAGCAGACGCGGCACCAGCCAGCGCATGGCGCAGGTGGGGGCCTTCAGCCGGATCACCGTGTGCTGGCTGCGGGCCCGATCGGCCACGGACAGCAGTTGCCCGAAAGCGGACTGCATCTCCGGAAGCAGGGCGCTGCCCTGCGGTGAGAGGCGCAGCCCGCGCGCGTGGCGCTCAAAAAGCGGAAAGCCAAACCACGCCTCAAGGGAGGCAATCTTACGGCTCACGGCCCCCTGCGTCAGACACAGTTCGGCGGCGGCATGGGTAAGATTGAGGTGACGCGCGGTGACTAAAAATGCGTCGATGGCATTAAGGGGGAGCGAACGGCGCGACATAAAAACACCTCAGCTATGCATTTTTCTCATGGCTATTATGACAACAAATCGATTGTCCCGACAGCACAGATGTTGTTTGAATAGTTATGCAATGTCCATGAGAAGGGAAAGAGGATGACTTTACGAACGCCTGTGCAAACGCGCTCCAAACTGCCGGATGTGGGAACCACCATTTTTACCGTTATCGGCCAGCTCTCGGCGCAGCATAACGCGATTAACCTTTCTCAGGGCGCACCGAATTTCTCCTGCGACCCGAAGCTGATTGCGGGCGTCACCCGCGCAATGGAGGCGGGGCATAACCAGTACGCGTCGATGACCGGCCTGCAGCCGCTCAAGGAACGTATTGCCGATAAAATTGCCACGCTCTACGGCACGCAGTATGACCCTGCCAGCGAGGTGCTGGTGACCGCCAGCGCCAGCGAAGGGCTCTATTCGGCGATTAGCGGGCTGGTGCACCCGGGCGATGAGGTGATCTACTTTGAGCCGTCCTTTGACAGCTACGCGCCGATTGTCCGTCTGCAGGGGGCAACCCCGATTGCTATCAAGCTCACCGTGCCGGATTTTGCCGTCAACTGGGATGAGGTTCGCGCCGCGATCACGCCGCGCACGCGCATGATCATCATCAATACGCCGCACAACCCGAGCGGCCAGGTCTTCTCCGCCAGTGACCTGCAGCAGCTGGCGGCGCTGACGCGCAATACCGACATCATTATTTTGTCTGACGAAGTGTACGAACACGTCGTTTTTGACGATGAGCCGCACCACGGGATGGCCACGCACCCGCAGTTGGCGGAGCGCAGCGTGATTATTTCCTCTTTCGGAAAAACCTATCACGTCACCGGGTGGCGCGTGGGTTACTGTGTTGCACCGGCGGTACTGATGGACGAGATTTGTAAAGTGCATCAATTTTTAATGTTTTCTGCCGATACGCCAATGCAGCACGCGTTTGCTGAGCATATGGTCGACCCGCAAACCTGGCTGTCGCTGTCGGCGTTTTACCAGCGCAAGCGCGATCTGCTGCACAGCCTGCTGGCCGATTCACCGTTTACGCTGCTGCCGAGCGCTGGATCGTTCTTCATGCTGGCGGACTACAGCCAGTTCAGCGACGAGCGCGACAGCGAGCTGGTGAAGAGCCTGATCGTTGAGTACGGCGTTGCGACCATTCCACTGTCGGCGTTTTATGCGGACGGTACGGATAATAAATTGATTCGTCTCTCTTTTGCGAAAGATGAGGCGACATTACGGGCAGGTGCCCAGGCCCTGTGTCGGGTTAAACCACGCTGAGATAGGCTCTGAGGAGTTGTAGATGAAATTACGCGCGTTAGTTGTCGGCATGGGATTGCTGTGTACTTTTTCTTCCTTCGCGGCTACCGAGCTGCGTTACGGGCTGGAAGCGGAATATCCGCCGTTTGAGAGCCGCAATGCGGCGGGCGAACTGGAAGGGTTTGACGTTGAACTGGGGAATGCCATCTGCAAAGCGGCAGCGCTGAAGTGCAGCTGGGTTGAAACCTCCTTTGATGCGCTGATCCCGGGCCTGGTGGCGAAGAAATTTGACGCCATCAATTCGGCGATGAACATCACCGAGCAGCGCCGCAAGAGCATTGATTTTACCCAGCCGATCTACCGTATTCCGTCGCAGCTGGTCGGCAAGGCCGGTACGGCGGTTGAGGCAACGCCAGAAGGGCTGAAGGGCAAAACCATCGGCGTGCTGCAGGGATCCATCCAGGAAACCTATGCCAAAGAGCACTGGGAAAAACAGGGTGTCACCGTGGTGTCTTATAAAGATCAGAATATGGCCTGGGGCGATCTGCTGAATGGCCGTATCGACGCCTCGCTGGTCATGTCCGCGGCCGGGCAGGCAGGTTTCCTCAGCAAGCCGCAGGGGAAAGGGTTTGGCTTCATCGGCAAACCGGTGTCTGACGACACTATCCTCGGCAGCGGGATCGGTTTTGGGTTGCGTAAGGGTGACGAGGCCACCAAAAAGCAGCTTGATGCCGCGATCGATAAAGTACGTGCCGACGGTACGATCGCTAAACTCGCTGATAAGTACTTCCCGGGTATCGATGTCAGCGTAAAATAACCACCTCATTAGCCCCGTCAACTGATGTCCTGACGGGGCATTTTTAATACACTTCATCCTTCAAGCTGCCTCTGCGTTGGCTACGTCTGTTCACCCCAGTCACTTACTTAAGTAAGCTCCTGGGGATTCTCAGACTTGCCGCCTTGATCCAGCATGAATGATTTTGTGTATTTACTGTTTTTTACACCACTTTCGGGCCGTTCTGGTCGACAGAAAATATTTCTCACTTTGTTCATATAATAACCGGCCAACAATTGGATTCTTAACCATTTTTGTTTAGGCTGTGCGTTCTTTCTTGCCGTCATTTCGCCGAGCGCGAAACACATTCACACGACCATAAGGACGTTTTTCCAGGCATGAATCGCAGACGTTTTCTAAAAGGCTCGCTGGCAGTGGCAGCCCTGAGCGGCACATCTGGCCTTGCTTCCCTGTTTTCCAAAGCGGCATACGCTGCCGACTCTGATATTGCTGACGGCCAGAGCCGTCGCTTCGACTTCTCCGTACTGCAATCCATGGCGCATGACCTGGCGAAAACCCCGTGGGGTGGCGCGCCGCGTCCGCTGCCGGACACGCTGGCAACCATGACGCCGCAGGCGTACAACGCCATCCGCTACGATGAAAAACAGTCACTGTGGAACAACATTGAAGGGCGTCAGCTGGACGTGCAGTTCTTCCATATGGGGATGGGGTTCCGCCGCCGCGTGCGGATGTTCTCGCTGGACCAGTCGACCTCTATGGCGCGCGAGATCCACTTCCGTCCGGAGCTGTTCAGCTACGGCGAAACGGGTGTGGATACCAAACAACTGGAAGGGCAAAGCGATCTTGGCTTTGCGGGCTTCCGCGCCTTTAAGGCGCCTGAGCTGGCGCGTCGCGATATTGTCTCTTTCCTGGGCGCGAGCTATTTCCGCGCGGTGGATGACACATACCAGTACGGCCTTTCCGCGCGCGGTCTGGCGTTAGACACCTTTACCGACACGCCGGAAGAGTTCCCGGACTTTACCGCCTTCTGGTTTGAAACCGTCAAGCCCGGCGACACGACTTTTACCGTCTACACGCTGCTGGACAGCCCGAGCATCACCGGCGCCTATAAATTCGTGATCCACTGCGAGAAGAGCCAGGTGATTATGGAGGTGGAAAACCATCTCTATGCGCGTAAGGACATCAAGCAGCTCGGCATCGCGCCGATGACCAGCATGTTCAGCTGCGGCAATAACGAACGCCGCATGTGTGACACTATTCACCCGCAAATTCATGACTCCGACCGCCTGGCAATGTGGCGCGGCAACGGGGAGTGGATCTGTCGTCCACTGAACAACCCGCAGAAGCTGCAGTTTAATGCCTATATGGACAAAAACCCAAAAGGGTTCGGTCTGCTGCAGCTCGATCGCGATTTCTCGCACTATCAGGACGTGATGGGCTGGTATAACAAACGCCCGAGCCTGTGGGTTGAACCGCGTAATGACTGGGGTAAAGGCGCGGTTGGCCTGATGGAGATCCCGACCACCGGCGAAACGCTGGATAACGTGGTCTGCTTCTGGCAGCCGGAAAAAGCGGTGAAGGGGGGCGACGAGCTGGACTTTAAATATCGTCTGTACTGGAGCGCCAAGCCGCCGGTACGCTCTCCGCTGGCTAATGTCTTCGCCACCCGTACCGGCATGGGCGGCTTCCCGGAAGGCTGGGCACCGGGCGAAAATTACCCGAAAGTGTGGGCCCGTCGCTTTGCTATCGACTTCGTCGGTGGCGACCTCAAGGCCGCTGCGCCAAAAGGCATCGAACCGGTGATTACGCTCTCCAGCGGTGAAGCGAAGCAGGTTGAGATCCTCTACGTTGAGCCGTTTGACGGCTATCGCATCCTGTTTGACTGGTACCCAACCTCGGATTCGACGGAGCCGGTGGATATGCGCCTGTTCCTGCGCTGCCAGGGCGATGCCATCAGTGAAACCTGGCTGTACCAGTATTTCCCGCCAGCGCCGGATAAACGTAACTACGTTGACGACCGGATAATGCGTTAACGATCGATTCCCTCTCCCTTCGGGAGAGGGTTAGGGTGAGGGGCAATGACCGCAGCAAAATCCGAAATTATCCCGGTATCTGACGCTCTCGAGCTTCGCGCCGTCGAAGAGCGCTACGCCGCCGATCTGCATAATCTCGTCGTCAAAAACAAAACCTTTCTGCAAACCGCCTTTGACTGGGCGCAGCACGTGGGCAGCGAGGACGATACCCGCCGCAACGTGCAAAGTAACCAGATGCTGCACCAGCGCGGCTACGCCAAAATGTTTTTGATATTTAAGAGTGATGAACTGGTCGGCGTGCTGTCTTTCAATACGATTGAGCCTGCTAACAAAGCCGGGTACATCGGCTACTGGCTGGATGAAGGCCATCAGGGGCAGGGCATTCTTTCCCGGTCACTGCAGGCGTTTATGCGCTATTACGTCGAACGCGGGGAAATCCGCCGTTTTGTGATCAAGTGTCGGGTGGCGAATCAGCACAGCAACAGCGTTGCCGTGCGTAACGGTTTTACTCTGGAAGGCTGCCTGCGGGAAGCGGAATACCTGAATGGCCGCTTTGACGATGTGAACATCTACGGGAAGATCTGCGCCCTATAACGCCCCCAGCAGCGGGGTGCGGGTGATGCGCTGGTCGCCGTTAATCACCTTTTCGCCGCGCAGGTGAATGCTCTCCCCGGCAAACGCTTCAATGACCGCATCATCGGTGATTTCAACCCGGTGCTCAATGAGCACATCTCCGCTGATCCGCGCGCGTCCCTGGATCACCACCTTATCGTCCAGCATGATCGGCCCGCCGCGCAGCCATGCCTGACCGCCAATCAGAACGTGGTGCTTGATGACGCAGTTTCCCTCCACCACTGCATTCTCCGCAATCTGAGAGCTGTAGCGCACCGTCGGAATGGCATCCTCGTCAAAACCGGCAATCACGCGGGCGTTGCCATAGACCTTTGCGCAGTCGCAGACCCAGACGTTATTTAAGTCGTTACCTTCGAGGATTGCGTTGTCGAATATTTCGGCGCGGTGCTCAACAAAGGCAAAATTCACCATCGCCTCGCCGTAGATTTGCGCCTGGTGAACAATGCGTGACCGGCTGACGGTCGCCTTATCGTAGATTTGCAGGATCTGGTCATGGTCCGGCGTCAGACCTTTGGCGGCAATGATAACGCTGTTGTGCAGAACGCGGGCATCGCCGTAGAGATGGCATTCGCCCCGCACGCAGGAGTGCTGAATAGTGACGTTGTCACTTATTCGCGCCCCGTGGCTTACCTCCGCGCCGTCCAGCCAGCAGCTGCCGCTGATATGCGCATCGTGGCTAACGATGCACGGCAGGGTAAGTCGCGCGTTGCCGGACACGACGGCACCGGCGAACACCACGCTGTTTTCGTCGTAGATCCAACAGTCCCCGTCCTGCGCGAGGGCGCGCTCATCGTCAACCCAGCCGCCTTTGGTTCCGGCCGTCACGTCGTTAAAATCCACTGTCGCGATAATCTGCCGCAGCGTGACGGAGCGGGTAGTGTCGCCGTTTTTCCATTGCCAGAGGCGTGTTTCGTCGCTAAGGCGATATTTGTTCATCTTTAGGTCTCTGATAAGCGTCTTAACTAAACGTAGCAAATTTTTCGGTTTTCGAACGACTGGCAACCAGACGGTAAACGCCTTAAAATGGCATTCAGAATGCACTTTCAGATTATGCAGGTTCAGGAAAAAATAATGACCGTCGACGAGAATTACTTCACAGAGAAATATGGCTTAACCCGCACCCATTCAGAGGTGCTGTTCAGTGCGGCAAAGATTAAACCGGGTAAAACCCTGGATCTGGGCTGCGGCAATGGCCGCAACAGCCTTTATCTGGCGGCCAACGGCTACGATGTGACCGCGTGGGACAAGAACCCGATGAGCATCGACAATATCGAGCGCATCAAGGCTGAAGAAGGGATCGATAACCTCCGCACGGCGATTAAAGATCTCAACAACCTGAGCTTTGACGGCGAGTACGATTTCATTCTCTCCACCGTGGTGCTGATGTTCCTGGAGTCAAAAACCATCCCGGGACTTATCGCCAACATGCAGCGCTGCACCAAACCCGGCGGCTACAACCTGATTGTTGCCGCGATGGACACGGCGGATTACCCGTGCACCGTCGGCTTCCCGTTTGCGTTTAAAAGCGGCGAGCTGAGCAACTACTATGAAGCCTGGGAGTTGCTCAAATACAACGAAGACGTTGGCGAACTGCACCGCACCGATGAAAACGGTAACCGCATTAAGCTGCGCTTTGCCACCCTGCTCGCACGTAAGCCCGCTTAACGCGCGGCCAGCAGGCAGATCTGCAGCGCAGTGTTGTAAGACGCCTCGAACGATGACAGCGGCAGGAATTCAAACTTCGAGTGGAAGTTATGCGCGCCGGTGAAGAAGTTCGGCGTGAGCAGCCCTTTTGCCGAGAGCGCCGCGCCGTCGGTGCCGCCGCGCATCGGCGTCGGTTTCGGCGTGATGCCGAGCGAGTCCATCGCCTCAAACATCAGGTCGATGGCGCGTCGGTCTTCGCCAATCGCATTGCTGATATTGCTGTAGGTATCTTCAATGCGATAGTCCACCCTGGCCGTTGGATGTTGGGCGGCAACCAGCGCGGCAACGTCGGCAATCTGCTGCTTGCGGGCGGCAAAGTTATCCTTGTCAAAGTCGCGGATATTGGCCTTCAGAATAGCCTCGTTCTGCCCGGCCTGAATGCCGTTAAACCAGATATAGCCTTCACGCCCCTCGGTGCACTCCGGCGTTTGCTGGCGGTCAAAATGGTTGATGTAGTCAGTCGCCATCAGCAGGGGATTCACCAGCACGCCTTTGGCGGACATCGGGTGCGCCGTTACGCCGGTAAAGCGGATCTCCGCGGCTGCCGCATTAAAGTTCTCATAGACAATTTCCCCCAGTTCGCAGCAGTCGATGGTCCAGGCGAAGTCGACGTCAAAGCGCTTAAGGTCCAGCGCCTTGGCACCGTTCAGGCCGATCTCTTCGTCAGGCACAAACGCCACGACGATATCCCCGTGCTGATGTTCCGCCGTCAGGTTTTCCAGCACCGTCATGACCACCGTGACCGCCGATTTATTATCCGCGCCCAATACGCTGGTTCCGTCGCTGAAAATAATCTCCTCATTCGCATACGCCAGAATTTCAGGGTGCTCGTTAACCCGCAGCCAAATGTCTTTCTCTTTATTCAGACAGAGATCTTCACCGGTAAAGGTTAATATTTGTGGATGAATATCCGGTGATAATCCCACGTCCACGGTATCAATATGGGTAATAAAGCCGATGCGCGGCGCGCCGGGCACATTGCCTTTTTTTACCGCCGTTACCGTGGCGAATTCATCAATAACAATATCGTCTAACCCCAGCTGTGCCAGCTCCTGCGCCAGCTCCCGCGCCATGTCGTGCTGGCCCGGCGTTGAGGGCAGGGTTTTAACTTTGGGATCGCTCTGGCTGGCGATCGCGAGATAGCGGAAAAAACGGTGCGTTAATTGTCTGGAAAGCGGCGAGCCCATAGTGATTTGTTCCTTATTTATTTTTCGGGTGTTTGCCACATCACTTTAATGTTATTTATGAAATGGCAAAAGAATTAATTAGCCGTCGAATTAAAAAGACAGGAATAAATGATGAAAAGCAAACTCACAACTTTAGCGCTGGCGCTTGCTGCACTCACGGTCAGTTCCACCGTTGCCGCGAAAACGCTGGTGTATTGCTCCGAAGGATCGCCTGAAAACTTTAATCCTCAGCTATACACTTCGGGAACCAGCGTGGACGCCAGCGCCGTGCCGGTCTATAACCGGCTGGTCGATTTCAAACCCGGCACCACGGAGCTGGTGCCAAGCCTGGCGGAGCGCTGGGAGGTGAGCGACGACGGCAAGGTTTATACCTTCCATCTGCGTAAGGGCGTCAAATTCCAGAGCAATAAATCCTTCACTCCGACCCGCGACTTTAACGCAGACGATGTGATTTTCTCATTTATGCGCCAGAAAGACGTGAATCATCCGTATCACAACGTCTCTAACGGCAGCTACTCCAACTTCGAAAGTCTGGAGTTTGGCAGCCTGATTACCGGCATTGATAAGGTTGATGACCACACCGTGCGCTTTACCCTGGCGCACCCGGAAGCGCCGTTTGTCGCCGATCTGGCATGGTATTTTGCCTCGATCCTGTCCGCGGAGTATGCCGACGCGATGCTCAAAGCGGGCACGCCGGAGAAGGTGGATATGGAGCCTATAGGCACCGGGCCGTTTAAGCTGGCGCAGTATCAGAAGGATTCGCGGATCCTGTTTACGGCTTTCGACGACTACTGGCAGGGGAAATCGAAGCTGGATCGGCTGGTGTTTAGCATCACACCGGATGCCTCCGTGCGTTTTGCCAAAATTGAGAAAAACGAATGTCAGGTGATGCCGTTCCCGAACCCGGCGGACCTGCCGCGCATGAAGGCGAACAAAGACATCAGCCTGATGAGCAAAGCCGGACTGAATACCGGTTTTCTGGCGTTCAATACCCAAAAGCCGCCGCTGGATAACGTAAAAGTCCGTCAGGCGCTGGCGATGGCCATCAATAAACCGGCCATTATTGACGCGGTGTTCCATGGCACCGGCACCGCGGCGAAGAACCTGCTGCCGCCGGGCGTCTGGAGCGCAGACAGCGAGCTTAAAGATTACGATTACGATCCCGAAAAGGCGAAAGCGCTGCTGAAAGAGGCCGGTTTTGCCAGCGGCGTGAGCGTCGACCTGTGGGCGATGCCGGTGCAGCGTCCGTACAATCCGAATGCGAAGCGCATGGCGGAGATGATTCAGGCCGACTGGGCGAAAGTCGGTGTACAGACCAAAATCGTCACCTACGAGTGGGGCGAATACCTTAAGCGCGTGAAGGGCGGCGAACATCAGGCCGCGCTGATGGGCTGGACGACGGCCACCGGCGATCCGGATAACTTCTTTGGTCCGCTGTTTACCTGCACCTCGGCAAACGGTGGGTCAAATTCGGCGAAATGGTGCTATAAGCCCTTTGATAAAATTATTGCGGAAGCAAAATCAACGACCGATCGCGATAAACGCGTGGCGCTGTATAAACAGGCTCAGCAGATGATGCATGACCAGATGCCCGCGGTGATGATTGCGCATTCAACCATTTTCGAACCGGTGCGCAGGGAGGTGACGGGCTACGAAATCGACCCGTTTGGCAAACATCTGTTCTGGCAACTGGATATAAATCAGTAATTTTTTACTGCCCGGCACGCCTCCGGGCAGTCTTTTTGCAATTTGTGCTCCCCGCATCATTTTTTGTCACAACAAACCCGCCAGTATTTTGCTATAACTTCAAATGCATACTTGCAGATAACATGGAAAACTATCATGCGTACTCAAACTTTTTTTAAAGTTGCAGTGCTTACTGGTCTGTTGGCGCTGGCGGGCTGTTCTTCAAAAGTCGCCGCTCCCGAACAATACTCCGGCTTTTTAAAAGATTACTCAGGCTTACAACAGACAACGTCTGCGACGGGAAAACCAACGCTGCGTTGGGTTGATCCTTCCTATAACGAAGCGAATTACGACAGTATTCTCTGGACGCCGATTACTTATTATCCAACGCCAAAACCAACCACTCAAATTGGGAAAAAAACCCTTGATGAGCTGTTGAATTACACCAATACCAAAATGAAAACGGCTATTGGTACGCGTAAGCCAATTGTGACCACGCCGGGTAAACGCAGCCTGATTTTCCGCGGTGCAATTACCGGGGTGAGTTCGCAGAAAGAGGGTCTGCAGTTCTATGAAGTGGTGCCGGTCGCGCTGGTGGTAGCGGGTACGCAGATGGCAACCGGGCATCGCACCATGGACACGCATCTCTTCTTTGAAGGTGAGCTGATCGATGCGGCCACCAACAAACCGGTCATGAAGGTGGTGCGTAAAGGCGAAGGTAAAGATCTGAACAACGAAAGTACGCCGATGACCTTTGCGACGCTGAAGCAGGTAGTTGATGACATGGCGACGGACGCCACCATGTTTGATGTGAAAAAGACCGCGAAATAAAATAAAAAGGCCTGCGTAATGCAGGCCTTTTTATTTACGCCATTCGTAAGCGTCTGAACCAGGTTTCTGGTTTGGTAAACATCACCATATTTCCCCCCAGAATCAGCACTAATCCCACGATACCGTTGATATGCCAGACGTAGCCTTCATACACCGTGGAGATGGTTAGCGCCACCAGCGGGAAGAGCAGCGTACTGTAGGCCGCTTTGCCCGGACCGATGCGTCCCACCAGCGTGAAATAGGCGCCAAAGGCAATCACCGAACCAAATACAGCCAGATAGAGCAGCGCGCCAATGTAGCTGATGGTCCACTCTGGCGCGAAGCTGTCGCCTCTGAACAGGGCAATGCAGCCCATCACCAGCGTGCCGTAGAGCATCGCCCAGGCGTTGGTGGTCATGGTTTCAAGTCCTCTGCGCTGGTGACGCATGCTGATCATGTTGCCGAGCGAGAAGCCGTAGGTGCCGAGCGCGGAGAGACCAATCCCGGTCAGGAGCGACGCGCTCCAGCCGCTGGCCAGCAGATCGTCCCAGAAGAGGGTGACGATCCCAGTCAGGCCCAGTGCTGCCGCCGTCCAGAAACGCGCGGGCGGGCGCTGGCCGAAGAAAATAAAGCTGTTAATGGCGTTATAGAGCACGGCCATGGAGAAGATCACCGATTCCAGCCCGGTGTTAATGTGCGAGGCTGCGGCGTAAAAACACCAGAAGTTAAAGCAGAAAACGCAGCATCCCTGGAGCATACAAAAGAGGTGATCCCGCAGCGCCAGCTTGCGCAGGCGGCGCAGGGCGATTAACACTACCATCATCGTGAGGCTGGCGACGGCGAAACGCCAGAAAATCGAGACGGGCGCCGCTACGGGACCCTGCTGCAGGAAAATCGCAATCCAGGTGGTTCCCCAGATGACCACCACCAGTCCGTATAATAATGCGTTCATACTTTTTCTCTTCTCAAACCACTGAAGCCCGCAGTATGGCGCCGAGATCGGTCAGGGGCTTTCACCGGCTTGCGGTCGACTTGCAAAATCTTGCGCTTTTTTCTTTCCCGGGGGCTGGCAACGGGAGGCAACTCTTCTTAGACTGATATTCCAGTCAATCACGCGCTTACGGTCATGTCTCACGCTTACGATACCTTTGAAACGCTTTGCCAACAGAATGCGGTCCTGCGGGAAACCGTCTCGCTGAATTCGGGCATTCAGCTGGCAGCGTGGTACAACAAGCACGATACGATTACGGTAAAAAGTAACCACCATACCCTGAGCCTGTACGTAGCGGACGGCTACGAAAGCTACCAAAAAACGCCGGGCGGCTGGAAGAACGGCGGGGGACCAGACCGTTTCTGCTTGATGCCAAAAGAGAGCGAATCGACGTGGGATATCCGAGATGACCTGTCGTTTGTGCATCTGTACTGCACCGATGAACACCTGCGCGATGTGGGGGAAAAGATCTGGGACAAGCGCCCGCTTTCGCTGACCCTGGACGAGCGCATTTTTGGTAGCGATCCGAAGATCACCGCGCTGTATCGCCAGTTCTTGCTCGGCTGCGACTGGCAGCAGCACGCCAACCAGCTCACCCTGAGCACGGCCTCTACGCTGCTCCTGACCCATCTGCTGCAAAACTACTCTAACGTTCAGTGGAAGCTGCCGGTCGTCACCGGCGGGCTATCGCCATTCGTGCTGCGCAACGTGCTGGCCTTTATTGAAGAGAACCTCGGACAACCCCTGACGCTGGCTGAACTGGCGGCGCAGGCCGCCCTCAGCGAATACCATTTTGCCCGCATGTTCCGTCAGTCGACGGGGCTGGCGCCACATCAGTACGTGATGCAGAGAAGAATGGAAAAAGCGAAGGCGCTGGTGCAGAACACGGCGACGCCGCTGACGGACATCGCCCTTGCCTGCGGGTTTAACTCCGCCAGCCACTTCAGCAACCGCTTTCGCAGCGCGACGGGCATGACGCCTTCTCAGCTACGCGCGGCGAGCGCGTGAAAACAGGGCATAGCACACGCCGCCCAGCACCAGCCCCCAGAATGCCGAACCGATGCCCAGGATCTTGACGCCGCTCGCGGTCATCAGAAACGTGACGATGGCCGCGTCGCGCTCCGCCTCGTGGCTCAGTGCCTGATATAAACTCCCGCTGATGGTGCCCAGCAGCGCCAGACCGGCGAGCGTCTGGATCCAGCTGAGCGGCAGAGCGGCCATCAGCCCGGTAATCGAACCGCCGAAAATCCCCGCCAGCAGATAAAATCCTCCGGCTGCGATGGCCGCCAGCCAGCGTTTTGCGGGATCCGGGTGCGCATCCGGGCTTTGACAAATGGCGGCAGTAATGGCTGCGATACAGATTGAAAAGACGCCAAAAGGGGAAAACAGCAGCGCCAGCGCTCCCGTAACGATGATGAGCGGCGAGACCGCCAGCGGGTAACCGGATGCCTTCATCGTGGCGAAACCCGGCGCGTTTTGCGATGCCATGGTTACCAGGAAGAAGGGCACGCCAATACTCACAAGGCTGGTGAAGGTGAACGTGGGCGCAATAAACTCGGGCATCACAAGCGAGAGCGTGAGCTTATCAGTGACAACGTCACCGCCCGCCCATGCCACGATACCGCCGACCAGCAGCGTGACCACGATGGCATAGCGCGGCGCCAGCGCTTTTGCTATCAGCCACGCCGCAATCATGCTGCCGCACAGCAGAAAGTGACCCTCCAGGTGCGCAAACGCGTGCAGACCAAACTGCAGCAACACGCCTGCCAGCATGGCGGCGGCAAGCGAATGGGGGATCAGCCTCATCAGACGGGCGAAGAGCCCGGTGATGCCGCAAAGTAAAATGAGCGCGTTAGCAAAGATGAACACGCCGATCGTTTCCGGCAGCGTCACGCCGTGCAGGCTGGTGGCGAGCAGCGCCGCGCCGGGCGTTGACCAGGCGGTCAGCACCGGCGCTTTGTACCACCAGGAAAGCGCCAGCGTGCTGACGCCCATCCCAATCCCCAGCGCGGTCATCCAGCCTGCGATCTGCTGTGCGCTGGCACCAGCCGCCGCGGCGGCCTGCCAGATGATGGTGGCCGAGCTGGCGTAACCGACCAGCACGGCGACAAATCCAGCCAGTGCGACTGGAACAAGGTGAGAGGAAGGGCGCATGAGAACTCCGTTGTGCGTTATAACGTCCGGCATAAGGTAACACTGTGCGCTATAGCGTACAAGTGGTATGCTGATCGCCATCAGGAGGGACCATGGACATCACACTACACCTTGCAACAACGCTGAAAACGCTGCGCCAGGCGCGCGGCTGGAGTTTGTCGAAGCTCGCGGACGAGACCGGCGTGTCAAAAGCGATGCTGGGGCAAATCGAGCGCAATGAATCCAGCCCGACGGTGTCGACGCTGTGGAAAATAGCCACCGGGCTGAACGTGCCGTTTTCCGCGTTCATCACGCCAGAGGCGGACCGGCAGGCGGTGTTTGACCCGCAGCAGCAGGCGATGGTGGTCAAACCGCTCTTTCCGTGGGACGAGACGCTCGGGTTTGATTATTTCTCCATTACCCTGGCACCCGGCGCGCTGAGTGAATCCACGCCGCACGAGGCCGGGGTGATTGAACATGTGGTGGTGGTCAGCGGCGAGCTGGAGATGAAGCTTGACGGCACGTGGCAGACGATTTCTGCCGATTCGGGCGTCCGTTTCGCCGGCGATAAACCGCACGCTTACCGCAACAGCAGCGACCGGACGGTGCATTTTCACTCCCTGATTCATTATCCCCGCTGACGCTACGCAAAACTGTTTCGCTGACGCATACTTCTGACTACAATAGCCGCCATTTTGACCATAACGGATAACGACGAAGTATGCGCCTGCAATCCCATCATCTTGAACTTTTAAGCCCGGCCCGCGACGCCGCCATTGCCCGTGAAGCGATCCTTCACGGCGCTGACGCCGTCTACATTGGTGGCCCTGGCTTCGGTGCCCGCCATAACGCCAGCAACAGCCTGAGCGATATTGCTGAACTGGTGCCGTTCGCCCACCGTTTCGGGGCGAAAGTGTTCGTGACCCTGAACACCATTCTGCATGATGATGAGCTTGAGCCCGCGCAACGTCTGATTACCGATCTCTACCAGGCCGGGGTAGATGCCCTGATCGTTCAGGACATGGGCGTTCTGGAGCTGGATATTCCGCCTATTGAACTGCATGCCAGTACCCAGTGCGATATCCGCACGGTCGAGAAGGCGAAGTTTCTCTCCGACGTCGGCTTTTCGCAGATCGTTCTGGCGCGCGAGCTGAACCTGAATCAGATCCGCGATATTCACCAGGCGACAGACGCGACAATTGAATTCTTTATCCACGGTGCGCTGTGCGTGGCGTATTCCGGTCAGTGCAACATTTCCCACGCGCAGACGGGCCGCAGCGCCAACCGCGGCGACTGCTCTCAGGCCTGCCGTCTGCCGTATACCCTGAAAGACGATCAGGGCCGCGTCGTGGCGTTCGAAAAACACCTGCTCTCCATGAAGGATAACGATCAGACGGCCAACCTGGGCGCGCTGATCGACGCGGGCGTGCGTTCCTTCAAGATTGAAGGGCGCTACAAAGATATGAGCTACGTGAAGAACATCACCGCGCACTATCGCCAGATGCTGGACGCCATTATCGAAGATCGCGGCGACCTGGCGCGCGCGTCGACCGGCAGCACCGAGCATTTCTTTATTCCATCGACGGACAAAACGTTCCACCGTGGCAGCACGGACTATTTTGTGAATGCCCGTAAAGGGGATATCGGCGCGTTTGACTCACCGAAGTTTATCGGTTTACCGGTGGGCGAAGTGCTGAAAGTGGCGAAAGATCACCTTGATGTCGAAGTGACGGAACCGCTGGCGAACGGCGATGGCCTTAACGTGATGATTAAGCGTGAGGTCGTAGGCTTTCGTGCCAATACGGTCGAGAAAACCGGCGAGAACCGCTACCGCGTCTGGCCGAATGAAATGCCCGCCGATCTCTACAAGGCGCGGCCAAACGCGGCCCTTAATCGTAACCTCGATCATAACTGGCAGCAGGCGCTGCTGAAAACCTCCAGCGAACGTCGTATCGCCGTGGATATTGAGCTGGGCGGCTGGGAAGAGCAGCTGATTCTGACGATGACCTGCGAAGACGGAATTAGCGTGACGCATACGCTCGATGGCCTTTTCGAGGTGGCAAACAACGCGGAAAAAGCGCTTAACAGCCTGAAGGATGGCGTGGCGAAGCTGGGCCAGACGATTTACTACGCGCGCGCTATCGACGTGAATCTGCCGGATGCCCTGTTTGTGCCAAACAGCCTGCTTAACCAGTTCCGCCGTGAAACGGCAGAGATGCTGGATGCCGCGCGCCTGGCACAGTATCCGCGCGGAAGCCGTAAAGCGGAAGCCACCCCTGCGCCAGTCTACCCGGACACCCATTTATCCTTCCTCGCCAACGTCTACAACCATAAAGCGCGTGAATTCTATCATCGCCACGGCGTGCAGCTGATCGACGCAGCCTATGAAGCGCATGAAGAGAAGGGCGATGTGCCGGTGATGATCACCAAGCACTGCCTGCGCTTTGCGTTTAACCTGTGTCCTAAGCAGGCGAAAGGGAACATTAAGAGCTGGAAGGCTACTCCTATGCAGCTGGTAAACGGCGATGAAGTTCTGACCCTCAAGTTCGACTGCCGCCCCTGCGAAATGCATGTGATTGGTAAGATGAAAAACCACATCTTCAAAATGCCGCAGCCCGGCAGTATTGTGGCGTCCGTCAGTCCGGACGATCTGATGAAAACCCTGCCAAAACGCAAGGGCAGCTAATTACCGAACGTGCGTGTCCGGTTTGCGCGACTTCTGCCACAGGTGGTGTTCGCGCAAACCCTCCGCCGACTCTTCTGCAGCGCTTCGCAACTCATCGCTGTCGGCTTCATGACGAAGCTGATGCCCTACATTCTTGACCCATAAATATTCGTGTCCTTTGTGACCGGCCATAAGCTGGCCTGAAAACAGCGCACAAATAAGCATGACGAAAGATAACCCTTTATTTATCATGGTTTCACCGCTGAAAAACAATGCGGAATAATCATGTCGATTATTTCTTAGGGTTATTATTCAAAAATTAAAATTAGCGCAAAGAAAATGTCAAATAATGTGCGTTCGAAATAGCGGTTAGGACAGTTCCTAAAAACATCTGAATCTTTGTAAACTACCATTTCTGGTCCAGAATTGGAGGTATGCATTAAGGATTAATCTTATATAATAGTAATCTTAGGCTAAGGAACAGGTCATTTATAAATGAAAAAAATAATAGCGCTTGCGCTTCTGGCAGTGGCTGTTGGAGCCGCTGCAGGGGTTCGTTATGCAGGTAATGACGAACCAGAGTATATTCAATCTGCAGAAATTCGCGTCGGTTCTTATTTAACCAGCGATTATGGTAGCGTTGCCTGCGCCAGCAAAAAAGTGAACGATCAGCGTTGGGAATTAGACTGCACTCATCAGGCGAGAGGAAAAACATTCCAGTTTGCGGTGTATCCCTCTGAAAAAGCACCTTATGGTGTCGCTCGCTCCTTTTATCTGGAAGCCATTAATGACGATGCAAAACAGAGCGCTGAGCAGGGCCTTATGCGTTATTTGCAGATCAATACCCATACTGGTTAATAAGGTTGTTTAGCGTTCGTTAAGACAACAGGTGTTAGGTTGTATGAGATCCGCTGCCCGGCCATGGAGTGTCGGGACGTAGAGACCAAAACACAAATCTATCCATGCAAGCATTTACCGCCATTTTTTGGCGGTTTTTTTTTGCGCAGACCGTCGCGATAGGGTTATGGCGTCAGCCGATAATGCGACTGCACCAGGCCCGAAGGGAAGCTCCGGCTTGATACCAGAGTCAAATCAATATCCCGGGACAACGTTCCGAACAGCGGTTTTCCCTCCCCGAGCAGCACAGGTACGGTCGTGATCACCATATCGGCTACCAGTCCTTCGCGCAGGAACGACTGTATCACCTGTCCGCCATCGAGATAGACGCGATGTACGTCCTGCGCAGCAAGATCGTCCAGCACCTCCTTTGGCGTCCGGGATGAAAACTGCACTTTTCCCCTTAGCACGTCAGGCACGGGCGTACCGGCCAGCTGTCGGGAGAGCACCAGCACGGGACGATCGTAAGGCCATGCGTCAAAGGTCAGTACCTTTTCATAGCTACCCCGGCCCATCACGATCCACTCTTTGTCCGCGATGAATGCCTCATAGCCATGATCTTCCGTTGGATCGTCGAGCTGCAACAGCCAGTCGATATCGTCATTCTGTCGGGCGATGTAACCATCAAGACTGACCGCGATAAAAACGTGTGTGGTAACCATCAGGTGCTCCGTGTACCAGTGTAGCCCTTAAACTGACGCCTCAGCGTGCAGTACCCGGACGTGAAAATTGTTTGCGATACTGAGCCGGGGAAAGCGCGAACTGCTGGCGAAAATGATGACGCAGTGTCGACGCCTGACCAAATCCGGTCTGTTCAGCAATGCTGTCGATGCTTAACCGGCTGCTTTCCAGATAATCTTTTGCTCTCAGCAGGCGCTCATTGATTAACCAGCGTGCTGGCGTCGTCCCCGTTGCCGCCTCGAAGCGACGAAGGAAGGTGCGCTGGCTCATTCCGACCCTGCGAGCCAGCGAGTCGATGCTGTGCGCCTCGATAAGATGCGTGTGCAGAAAATCAAACAGCTGGCCGAGACGCTGGCTTTCCCGCAGCTGCGCCACCGGGCGGCTCAGCTGCTGCGGCTGAGAGCCATCCCTGTGAGGGGGAATGACCAGCCGACGCGCCACGCTGTTGGCTGTTTCCATGCCATAATCCCGCCGCACAACGTGCAGACAGAGATCGATTCCCGCCGCGCTGCCAGCGGACGTCAGAATATCGCCTTCATCCTGGTAGAGTACATCCTCAACCACGTCGATGTCAGGGTAGCGGACTTTTAGCGCGTCAATGTAGCGCCAGTGCGTCGTGGCTTTGCGGCCGTTCAGCAGCCCCGTTGCGGCCAGCGCAAACACCCCCGAGCAGATGGAAAGCAGCTGGCATCCTCGCGCGCTGGCCTGGCGTAGTGCCTCGCAGAGCGCATCCGGAACCGGTGAATCTATCCCCCGCCAGCCGGGAACCACAATCAGGTCCGCAGACGCAAGCAGGCTTAAATCACCATCGGTAACGATGCGGATCCCGCCTGTTGCCCGAAGTTCACCGCAGTCCACGCTCGCCACCGCAAAACGATACCACTCGTCGCCCAGCTCGGGACGCGGCAGACCGAAGATCTCCACCGCTACGCCAAACTCAAAGGTGCACAGACCGTCATACGCCAGCACCACCACCTGCGGGCGGGCAATTTGTCTTAAGTTTGTCATCTTTTTGCTGTTTTCTGGCATAAGCGAACGCATTCACGGGCTGAATTTGTGGATAGAGTAGTGTTAACACAAACGCCAAAGATGAGGAAGGATCATGAGCTCTGTTACTGAATTTCCGGCTGCCGAGCCGCAGGAAGCCGTTACCCATTTTCTGCGCCGCCTGAGCGTTGAAACCGACTGTGCGGATGTGCATCACGCCATCGTCAACCATGAGCAGGACTTCGTGCTGCTACACGTCGTGGGCAGCCCGGAGCAGTTTGCCCGCCGTCACGTACCTGGCGCATTGCACCTGCCGCGGAGCCAGATTACCGCCGAGCGCATGGCCGAATGGCCTGAAGGCACGCTGTTCGTCGTTTACTGCGCAGGGCCGCACTGTAACGGCGCGGACAGAGCCGCGCTCAAGCTTGCGCGCCTCGGGCTGCCGGTCAAAATCATGCTCGGGGGGATCACCGGATGGGAGGATGAAAAGTTCGCCTTTGCCAGCAGCGAAACTGCCGTCGCGCTGTGAACATGAATTTTTTTCAACACCCGTGAAATTTTCTCGTTTGCCGGAACAGGACAGGTATGACATCTTTTTTGGACATTTAGACATCCAGAAGTCTAAAACTTCAAGTAATGAATTATCACTGCTGGCAATTATCACCGGCAGACTGAGGAGATTTCCATGCAACGACAGCACGCCCCGTACCGCGCCGATGTAGTCGGCAGTTTTTTACGCCCGGATGCCATCAAAGAGGCTCGCCTGAAGTTCGCCAGCGGCGAAATTGACGCCGTACAGCTTCGCGCGGTAGAGGATGATGCCATCCGCCACGTCGTTGAGCAGCAGTGTGCGTGCGGCCTGCATGTGGTCACCGACGGTGAATTTCGTCGTGCCTGGTGGCACTTCGACTTCTTCGACGGTCTGCAGGGTGTTGAGCGCTACGATTCACAGCAGGGAATCCAGTTCAACGGGGTACAAACCAAAGCCCACGGCGTGCGCGTGACCGGCAAGCTGGGCTTTGGCGACCATCCGATGCTCGAAGATTTCCGCTACCTGAAAAGCATCAGCGGCAATGCTCAGCCGAAGATGACCATTCCCAGCCCGAGCGTGCTCCATTTCCGCGGCGGGCGTAAAGACATCGATGCGACGGTCTACCCGGATCTGAATGACTATTTCGACGATCTGGCGGCCACCTGGCGCGACGCCATCCGCGCATTTTACGACGCGGGCTGCCGTTACCTTCAGCTGGACGATACCGTCTGGGCCTATCTCTGTTCGGACGAACAGCGCCGTCAGATCCGCGAGCGCGGCGATGATGCCGATGAGCTGGCACGCATCTATGCCCGCGTCCTGAACAAGGCGCTGGAAGGCAAGCCGGACGATCTGACCATCGGCCTGCACGTCTGCCGCGGTAACTTCCGTTCAACCTGGATTTCCGAAGGCGGCTATGAGCCCGTGGCGGAAGTGCTGTTCGGCACGGTCAACGTTGACGCCTTCTTCCTTGAATACGACAACGACCGCAGCGGGGATTTCGCGCCATTGCGCTTCATTCGCCCGGGCAAGCAGCAGGTGGTGCTGGGCCTGATCACCACGAAAAACGGCGAGCTGGAGAACCCGGGGGGGATTAAAGCCCGTCTGGAAGAGGCGGCGAAATACGTGGCAAAAGAGCAAATTTGCCTCAGCCCGCAGTGCGGCTTTGCCTCTACCGAAGAGGGCAACAGCCTGAGCGAATCCCAGCAGTGGGACAAAGTCCGTCTGGTCACGCAGATCGCCAGCGAAGTCTGGTAAATCCTCTTCCACAGCGCTGCATTATAAAAGTGCAGCGCTGTGCCATTCTGAGTCGTTCTCTTTACATCCTGCGTTCCCCCTCCTGAAATAGCGCTTCCTTCATTCTGGCATCCTTTTTGCTCCTGCTTCGCTGACACATTTTTTTCCGCGTCCACGCCGTAACGGACGTTTTCGCACAGCGTTCTTTTTCAGGAGTGAAAATATGCAGCGTCGTACCTTATTAAAAGCCTTTGCGTTATCCGCGTCCGTCGTGGCGATGGGAATGAGTTTTGGCGTGCAGGCGGCCGAGACCATCAAAGTGGGGATCATGCATTCTCTTTCCGGCACCATGGCCATCTCCGAAACGCCGCTGAAAGACGTCGCGCTGATGACCATCGACGAGATCAACGCGAAAGGCGGCGTGCTGGGTAAAAAACTGGAGCCGGTGGTGGTGGATCCAGCCTCAAACTGGCCGCTGTTTGCCGAGAAGGCGCGCCAGCTGTTAAGCCAGGATAAAGTGGCGGTGGTATTTGGCTGCTGGACGTCGGTATCGCGCAAATCCGTGCTGCCGGTCTTCGAGGAGCTGAACGGTCTGCTGTTCTATCCGGTGCAGTATGAAGGCGAAGAGATGTCGCCAAACGTCTTCTATACCGGCGCGGCGCCGAACCAGCAGGCCATCCCCGCGGTGGAATACCTGATGAGCGAAGACGGCGGCGCGGCGAAGCGCTTCTTCCTGCTGGGTACGGACTATGTTTATCCGCGCACCACCAACAAGATCCTGCGCGCGTTCCTGCATTCGAAAGGGGTGGAGGATAAGGACATCGAGGAGGTTTATACCCCGTTCGGTCACAGCGACTACCAGACCATCGTCGCCAACATCAAGAAATTCTCTGCGGGCGGTAAAACCGCCGTGGTATCGACCATCAACGGCGATTCCAACGTTCCGTTCTACAAAGAGCTGGCTAACCAGGGCCTGAAGGCGACCGACGTGCCGGTGGTGGCGTTCTCCGTGGGCGAAGAAGAGCTGCGCGGGATCGACACCAAACCGCTGGTCGGCAACCTCGCGGCGTGGAACTACTTTGAATCCGTGGATAACCCGACCAACCAGGCCTTCGTGGCGGATTACAAAGCCTATGCCAAAGCGCACAAGCTGCCTAACGCCGATACCGTGGTGACCAACGACCCGATGGAAGCGACTTACGTGGGGATTCATATGTGGGCGCAGGCGGTGGAAAAAGCGGGTACTACCGACGTGGATAAAGTGCGTGCGGCTATGGCCGGCCAGTCCTTTAAGGCGCCGTCAGGCTTCACGCTCACCATGGATGCCTCCAACCACCATCTGCATAAGCCGGTCATGATCGGCGAAATCGAAGGCAACGGTCAATTCAACGTGGTGTGGCAGACGGAACAGCCGGTGCGCGCCCAGCCGTGGAGCCCGTTCATCGCCGGGAATGACAAAAAGCCCGACCAGCCGATGAAAACCGCCAGCAACTAAGCCATCACCAGGGAGAAACGTCATGAACGCCATGCGCATGTTCATCGCTCTTGTATGGCTTTCCGGACTGCTGCCAGGGATGGCGCAGGCATCGGATGCCGATCGTTTTGTTGCCGCCAGCCGCAGCCAGCAGGCGGAGTTGCTGACGCAGTGGGCCGAAGCACCGGACGCCGCGAGGCTGCCGCTGCTGGAGGCACTGCAAAAAGAAAATCTCTATACCGACAGCCAAAAGCACGCCTTTGCGCAGCGCAGCGGTCAAATGGTGTCGCTCGGTGACGCTAAGTCGATCGAAGGGGCAGCCAAAGCCGTTCGTTTGACTAACCGGCTGCGGGTTCTGGCCGCCACGACCATCGCTACGCATCAGCTGGTGAGTGACAGTGTCACAGAAAGGCGGGCGGCGGCTCGTCAGCTTCAACGGGATGCCCAGCCCGGAATGCTCGCGTTTCTGGAAAAGCGGGTAAACGATGAAACGGACGCGGTGGCACGTCAGGCGCTATTACTGGCGGTGGCGAATCTCCAGCTAGCCAGCCCGCAGGCAGAGGTGCGCCGCAAGGCCGTCGAGTTATTAGGGCAGTCTGACGATCCGGACGTGGAGTCCAGACTTACCCCGTTTACCCAGGCGCAGACAGAGCCGGATGCCGGGGTTCGCGCCGCCGCACAGGAGAGTCTTAGCCAGATCCAGCATCGACTGATGTGGGGCGATTTGCTGGGCCAGGCGTTTATGGGGCTCTCCCTGGGGTCGGTGCTGCTGCTGGCGGCTCTGGGGCTTGCTATCACCTACGGCCTGCTGGGCGTCATCAATATGGCGCACGGCGAGATGTTGATGCTGGGGGCGTATGCCACCTGGATGGTGCAGCAGGCGATGGCCGGGCTTGCGCCCCAGTGGCTGGCGCTCTATCCCGTTATCGCGCTTCCGGTGGCGTTCTGCCTGACGGCGGGCATCGGAATGGTGCTGGAGCGCACCGTGATCCGCCATCTGTACGGTCGCCCGCTGGAAACGCTGCTGGCAACGTGGGGGATCAGCCTGATGCTCATCCAGCTGGTGCGCATGACCTTTGGCGCCCAGAATCTGGAGGTGGCCAACCCTGCATGGCTGTCCGGCGGGGTGCAGGTTTTTGCCAACCTGACGCTGCCGTGGAACCGCATTGTGGTGCTGGGCTTCGTGCTGCTGGTGCTGTTCTTTACCTGGCTCATTCTGAATAAAACCCGTCTGGGGCTCAACGTGCGCGCGGTGACGCAGAACCGCAGCATGGCCGCCTGCTGCGGGGTACCGACAGGCCGCGTCGATATGCTGGCGTTTGGGCTTGGCTCAGGAATTGCGGGGTTAGGCGGCGTGGCGCTATCGCAGCTCGGTAACGTCGGGCCGGAGCTGGGCCAGGGCTACATTATTGATTCCTTCCTCGTGGTCGTGCTCGGTGGCGTAGGCCAGCTGGCAGGCAGCGTGGCCGCGGCGTTTAGTCTGGGTATCTTCAATAAAATTCTTGAACCGCAGATGGGGGCGGTGCTGGGCAAGATCGTGATTCTGGTGGCGATCGTGCTGTTTATTCAAAAACGCCCTCAGGGGCTGTTTGCGCTGAAAGGGAGGGTGATTGACTGATGAGCCAGCCGCTGACCTTAACGCTGGCGCGCAAAGCGCCGCGCACAACGCAACTTGCAGGCAGCCTGCTGGTGGTGTGTCTGCTGATATTACCGTTTTTCGCCTTACTGCCTGCGACGCATCCGCTGGCGCTGTCGACCTGGATGCTGACGCTGATTGGCAAGATCCTCTGCTATGCCATCGTTGCGGTGGCGCTGGATCTGGTGTGGGGCTACGCCGGGATGCTCTCTCTTGGGCACGGTATCTTCTTCGCCCTGGGCGGCTACGCGATGGGCATGTACCTGATGCGTCAGGCTGCGGGTGACGGTCTTCCCGCGTTTATGTCGTTTCTCTCCTGGAGCGAGCTGCCGTGGTTCTGGTGGGGAACCCAGCATTTTGCCTGGGCGCTGGTGCTGATTGTGATGGTACCGGGCCTGCTGGCGCTGGTGTTCGGCTGGTTCGCCTTCCGTTCAAAGATCAAAGGGGTCTATTTCTCGATTATGACCCAGGCGCTGACCTATGCCGGGATGCTGCTGTTCTTTCGCAACGAAACCGGTTTTGGTGGCAATAACGGCTTTACCGGCTTCACCACGCTGCTCGGGTTTTCGGTGACGGAAACGACCACCCGTATCGCGCTGTTTCTGGCGACCGTGCTGTTGCTGATTCTGGCGTTGGGCACCGGATTTGCCCTGGCGAAGAGCAAGTTTGGCCGCATCCTGACCGCCGTTCGCGACGCCGAAAACCGCCTGACGTTTTGCGGCTACGATCCGCGCGGGTTCAAGCTGCTGGTATGGACGCTTTCTGCCGTGCTGTGCGGCCTGGCGGGGGCGCTGTACGTCCCGCAGGTGGGCATTATCAACCCCGGTGAGATGTCGCCGACCAACTCGATTGAAGCCGCGATCTGGGTGGCGCTGGGCGGGCGCGGCACGCTGGTCGGGCCGGTGATTGGCGCGGCGCTGGTAAACGGCGCCAAGAGTTTCTTCACCGTCGCGATGCCGGAATACTGGCAGCTGTTCCTGGGGCTGATTTTCATCGCCGTCACGCTGTTTTTACCGCGCGGCGTCTACGGTCTGTTTCGAAAGGGAGAGAAATAATGCAGCCAGCCGAAGGGTTATTTACCCGCCAGTTGCCGGGCGATCGTTACCGTGAACAGACCGACCCGGTGCTGCAGCTTGAGGCCATTAACGTCAATTTTGATGGATTTCAGGCCCTGACCGATCTCTCGCTGAATATCGGCGTGGGCGAGCTGCGCTGCGTGATTGGCCCTAACGGCGCCGGTAAAACCACGCTGATGGACGTCATCACCGGCAAAACGCGGCCAAAGAGCGGCAGGGCGATTTACGATCAGTCCATCGACCTGACCGCGCTGGAGCCTGCGGCCATTGCCCGCCAGGGGATCGGGCGTAAATTCCAGAAGCCCACGGTTTTTGAAGCGCTGACGGTGTGGGAAAACCTGGAGATTGCCATGAAAACCGATAAATCCGTCTGGGCGAGCCTGCGGGCCAAACTCAACGGTGAACAGCGCGACAGCATTGAAGAGATGCTGGTTTTGCTGCGCCTTAGCAGCGAGCGCGACCGCCGCGCCGGGCTGCTTTCGCACGGGCAAAAACAGTTTCTGGAGATCGGCATGCTGCTGGTTCAGGATCCGCACCTGCTGCTGCTGGATGAACCGGCCGCCGGGATGACCGACGCGGAAACCGAATACACCGCCGAGCTGTTCAAAACGCTGGCGGGTAAGCATTCCCTGATGGTGGTGGAGCACGATATGGGCTTTGTTGAGACTATCGCCGACCACGTCACGGTGCTGCATCAGGGACGCGTGCTGGCTGAAGGTTCGCTTCGCGAGGTGCAGGCTAACGAGCAGGTGATTGAGGTCTATCTGGGGCGCTAAGGAGCGATGATGTTACAGGTTAACGAACTGAATCAGTATTACGGCGGCAGCCATATCCTGCGCGGCGTGAGTTTTGAGGCCGTCACCGGAGAAGTCACCTGCCTGCTGGGGCGCAACGGCGTCGGGAAAACCACGCTGCTGAAGTGTCTGATGGGGCTGATCCCGGCGAAAACCGGGGAGGTCATCTGGCAGGGTAAAACGATCACCCACAGCAGGCCGCACCAGCGGGTGCAGTCCGGCGTGGCTTACGTCCCGCAGGGCCGCGAGATTTTCCCGCGCCTGACCGTGGAAGAGAACCTCCTGCTGGGGCTATCACGATTTTCCGCCCGCGAGGCGAAGAAGGTACCGGATGAGATCTGGCAGCTGTTTCCGGTGCTTAAAGAGATGAAGCATCGCCGCGGGGGCGATCTCTCCGGTGGACAGCAGCAGCAGCTGGCGATTGGCCGCGCGCTGGCGAGCCGACCGCAGCTGCTGATACTGGACGAGCCGACGGAAGGCATACAGCCGTCGGTGATTAAAGAGATTGGCCAGGTGATCCGCACCCTGGCGAACCGAGGCGACATGGCGATCCTGCTTGTCGAACAGTTTTACGACTTTGCCGCCGAGCTGGCCGACAGCTATCTGCTGATGTCGCGCGGCACCATTATCCAGCGCGGGCGGGGTGAAAACATGGAGCAGGAGGGCGTTCGAGGATTGGTTGCGATTTAAAATGTTATAATATAACATTCGCATTCTTATCAAACGGAATGAGGGTGTTATGTTGGCTGCACATATTGGGAAATTTGCCATGACTCTGGGGGCGCTGCTGGTCAGCGGCCAGCTGTTTGCTCACTCGCACGGCCATCAGATGACCGAAGCGGAACAGCGGGCGGCAAACGGCGTGTTTGAGGATAAGGACGTGAAGGACAGAGCGCTGTCAGACTGGGACGGGACCTGGCAGTCGGTCTATCCGTTCCTGCTGGACGGTTCGCTGGATCCGGTGTTTAAACAGAAAGCGCAGAAAGACAAAAGCAAAACCTTTGACGAGGTGAAAGCGTACTACCGCAAGGGCTATGCGACGGACGTGGATGCCATCGGCATCGAAAACAACGTGATGGAATTTCATAAGGGCAAAGCGGTCAGCCGCTGTCAGTATGATTACAGCGGCTACAAAATACTGACCTACGCATCGGGCAAAAAAGGCGTTCGCTACCTGTTTGAGTGTAAGGACGCCGGCAGCAAGGCACCGAAGTTTGTTCAGTTCAGCGACCATACCATCGCCCCGAAGGCCTCTTCCCATTTCCATATTTTCATGGGCAACACCTCCCACGAGGCGCTGCTGAAAGAGATGGATAACTGGCCGACCTATTATCCGAATGAGATGTACAAAGAGCAGGTGGTAGAAGAAATGCTCCACCACTGATGCTTTATTGCCGGGTGGCGGCTACGCCTCACCCGGCCTGGAAGCGCTACGCCACGTTGGGCGTTTCACACCACGCCTTCACGCTCATCCCGCGCAAAATCATCAGCCACGCAATGACGATGGCGACCATCATGATGACAAATAGCGACCAGTGCGGCAGGTTGGTCAGAATAATACCGGTGATCATCGGGTTTGCCGCCGCGCCGAGCCAGCCCAGCGCCTGTGCGGAGAAATAGCTTGCCTTCATTCCCGGCGGGGCAATGTTGTCGATCAGCATATATTCGCCCGGTGCATAGATAATCTCACCCAGGGTAAATATGGCGGCAGCGATGCCCCAGTAAACCAGGTTTTCTCCAGAGACCATAAATCCCCCTAGCCCCACGATAAAAAACAGGGTGGCGAGGGTCATCAGCGGGCGGATATTGCTGGCTGAGATTTTGCGGCCCAGCGCATATTGCAGCGTCACCACCACGGCAGCGTTGACCGGGAGCACCACGGCCACCACCTTTTCGGCGAAATCACTGTCCGCATGCGCGGCCAGAACGTATTGCGAAATACAGCTCGCGAACGACCCGCCCACGTAGGACGCCAGCAGGCCAGAGAGCGTGTACCAGAACAGCGCGCGGTCTTTCAGCAAGACCGACGGCTGCCAGGGCGTCTTCTCCTCTGCGGTATCTAACGCCACGCTTTTTTGCACAAAGAAATGGATAAAGCCCAGCGGCAGGGCGGCACAGAAGGCTGCCAGCCAGAACGGCAGCTGCAGGCTGTACATCACCAGCAGGGTGCCAATCGGCGGGCCGACCGTCCAGCCAATGTTCAGGAAGCTGTAGTTCAGCGAGAAGACCCGCGCCTTCTGGCTGGAAGTCAGTACGTCGGAGAACCAGGCTTTCAGCACCGTCGAAAAGACGGAGTAGGCGCAGTTGATCAGCGCAAAGAACAGCACCACCAGCGTGACGTTATTGACCAGCGGGATCGCGACAAATCCGGCGATGAAGGCCACGATTGCGATCAGCATGTAGCGCTTTTTATCAAACTTATCGGCAAGAATGCCAAATCCCAGGCTGAACACTACGCCGATAGTCAGCGCAATCGTCAGGGCATAACCAATATTCTCAACGCTCATGCTGTAGACGCGCGTGAGATAAATGGTCATAAACGGCAGCGTTGCCCCCCGACCAATGGTTAATAACAATGATGATGCCAGCAGCGCTGCGGTTGAGCGCCTGAGAGATGGTTTCATATTCCTGCCCGACAGTTGCTTATGCTTTTATTAGATGTGTGTTAACAGGATTACCATGACATAAGGGGCTTGTATAGCACCTGATTTATCCCTAAGTGCTTCAGCTGCCTGCCAGAAATAATGATCTTCTCGTGACGTACTTTTTTCTGATACCTTGAAGTGTTAACAAATTATTAATAATTCAGGGGCGGGATATGACGCGGAAAGACGGGCTGCTGGCATTGCTGGTGGTCGTAGTATGGGGGCTCAATTTTGTGGTCATTAAGCTGGGGCTGCACAACATGCCGCCGCTGATGCTGGCCGGTTTACGCTTTATGCTGGTCGCTTTCCCGGCCATCTTCTTTGTGGCGCGTCCAAAGATCCCCTTTAAACTGCTGCTGGGTTACGGTCTGACCATCAGCTTTGGCCAGTTCGCGTTTCTCTTTTGCGCCATCAAGTTCGGTATGCCGGCCGGTCTTGCCTCGCTGGTGCTGCAGGCGCAGGCGTTCTTTACCATTATTCTCGGCGCCTTCGTGTTTGGTGAACGTTTGCAGGGCAAACAGCTGGCGGGCATTACGCTGGCGGTGTTCGGCGTGCTGGTGCTCATTGAAGCCAGCCTGAACGGCCAGGATGTGGCGCTGCTCGGCTTTATGCTGACGCTGGCGGCGGGGCTGAGCTGGGCGTGCGGGAATATCTTCAACAAGCTGATTATGCAGCATGAGGCGCGTCCGGCGGTGATGTCTCTGGTGGTCTGGAGCGCGCTGATCCCGATAATCCCGTTTCTGGCGGCGTCGTTTATTCTGGATGGTCCGGATGTGATGCTGAACAGTCTGGTCGAAATCGACCTGACCACAATCCTTTCTCTTGTCTATCTGGCCTTTGTCGCCACCATTTTGGGCTACGGGATCTGGGGATCGCTGCTGGGGCGCTATGAAACCTGGCGCGTTGCACCGTTATCCCTGCTGGTGCCGGTGGTGGGGCTTGCCAGTGCGGCACTCTTACTGGATGAAACGCTAAGCGCGCTGCAGCTGATTGGCGCCGTGCTGATCATGGCCGGACTGTACATTAACGTCTTTGGCCTGCGCGTGCGTCGGGCGACGCGGGTAAGAAAGGCATAAAAAAAGCCCCGCGTCTGCGGGGCAAAAACGAATCAGAGGCCGTGCTGATTATAATAAGGCACGCCTAATTCGTCGGATTTGTCGCTACCAGCACCCATATGATTGAAATCATAAGGCGACTGGTCATGTGCGGACGGCAAAATCATCGTATCAGGATTATTTTGCTGCGTTGCACGAGGGGTTTGCTCCGCGAAGGTCTGGCTGGAGAACAGCACCAGCAAGGCGAGGGCGGCGGAGGCGGTAACTTTCATGGTTTCCTCGGTTACGTCTTTACAGGCGATGATTAACTACAGTGTTTTAACGGATACAGGTAGCGGGATTCGCCCGGCACGCTGGTGATTCGGTACTTATGAGGCGGCACGTCAAAATAGTTCTTGAACGTACGCGTCAGGGTTTGTTGCGATTCAAATCCGTAACGCTCCGCCAGATAAAGGATCGGCTCATTGCTTTCTTTCAGTTTCTGGGCAATTTCCGTCAGCTTGCGGCTGCGAATATATTGACCTAATGAATGACCGGTCTCTTTTTTGAACATCCGTTGCAGGTGCCATTTGGAGTAACCTGAACGCTCTGACACTTTTTCAAGGGAGAGCGGCGATTCCAGGTTATCTTCGATCCAGTCCAAAATGCTATGAATGGTGATAGCGTCAGTATTGCGTCTGGACATCGTCATACCTCTTTTTCTGTTTACGGCAGTATTTTCTTGAGTAAAAGCTCAAGGGTTGCCACTTCATCTGCCGTTAAGTTTTTTGTTAGTTCCTGATGCAGTGTTTGTCCTACTAATTGATGACATTTCTCGCACATGGCCGCGCCATCGCTGGTTAGCTTCACCAGTACGCCGCGTTTGTCATTCGGGTTAGGGCTTCGTTCTATCCATCCTTTGCAGACGAGACGATCGAGCATGCGGGTTAACGCGCCCAGATCGACAGAGAGCACCTTTTTCAGCTCAACCGGTGTGATACACACTTCGCAGCGAATGGAACACAGCACTTTGAACTGTGTTGCGGTGATATCCAGCGGTGACAGATAGTCATTGAGCAGGCGATCTTTTTTCTGATTTACCATATGAATAAGACGACCCAGCGGAACAACGTCGTTAAAGATATCACTGGTGCTTTTCACAATGGTTGCCCTGGCAAGTAGTTAGTCACGGCAGATATTATTGCTCAGGCAAGTATAAGTCAACTGAATGAGTCAGCCGATGCCACGAATTGCTAAAACGTTTCATGAACTTTTTTTGAGGTCTTTCAAATCATATAGATAACTCAGGGTTATCCTTTTTCAGGGAAAATAATCGTTACGTTGCACTGATGGCCTAACGCCACGCTTTCCCCCTATACTTGCGGGAATCAATATGGATAAGGACGACGAGGCATTATGTTGGATTTGATTAAAGCAGTGGGTCTTGGGCTGGTGGTGTTGCTGCCGTTGGCTAACCCGTTAACGACGGTGGCGCTTTTCCTCGGGCTGGCAGGGAATATGAACAGCGCCGAGCGCAACCGTCAGTCGATGATGGCCTCGGTGTATGTGTTTGCCATCATGATGGTGGCTTATTACGCTGGACAGGTGGTGATGAACACCTTCGGGATTTCTATCCCTGGCCTGCGCATCGCCGGGGGGCTCATTGTCGCCTTCATCGGTTTCCGCATGCTGTTCCCGGCGCAAAAAGCGCATGAGTCGCCGGAAGCGGCCAGCAAATCGGAAGAGCTGGAAACCGAACCGAGTGCGAATATCGCCTTTGTGCCGATTGCCATGCCGAGCACGGCGGGGCCGGGTACAATCGCGATGATCATCAGCTCCGCCTCAACGGTGCGGGACAGCGCAACCTTCCCGGACTGGGTGCTGACGGTTGCGCCGCCGCTGATTTTTGCGATTATTGGGGTTATCGTGTGGGCGTCGCTGCGCAGCTCTGGCGCCATTATGCGCTGGGTAGGCAAGGGCGGTATCGAGGCGATTTCCCGTCTGATGGGCTTCTTACTGGTCTGTATGGGCGTGCAGTTTATTATTAACGGCGTGCTGGAAATTATTAAGACCTATCATTGATGTGATTGCCGGGTAAGGCGAAGCCGCCACCCGGCAAGAAGGTTCACCCGTGCTGACCCTGTTCCTCCAGCGCCACCGGCCATTTACGGAAGATCAGCACCGACCAGACAAGCGCCACCAGGGCCGGAATGGCGCCCAGATAGCCAATCGCCGACATTGATACGTGCAGTATTACCTGATTTCCCACCAGCGCGCCCGCGCCAATCCCCAGATTGAAAATCCCTGAGAACAGCGACATGGCGACGTCCGTTGCATCCGGCGCCAGGGCCAGGACTTTCACCTGCATGCCCAGACCAATAATCATGATCGCCACGCCCCAGAACAGGCTGAGGATCGCCAGTTGGCTTTCACTGCCTGCGGCAGGCATCAGCAGCAGCAGGCAGGCCAGCAGCAGACCGATAGCGCAGCTCACCAGCGTCGACGCATGCCGGTTACCCAGCTTACCGAACAGCACGCTGCCAATAATGCCCGCTCCGCCGAGGATCAACAGCAGGACGGTGGCAAAGTTGGCGCTAAAGCCTGCCACCACCTGCACAAAGGGTTCAATGTAGCTGTATGCCGTGTAATGGGCCGTCACCACAATGACGGTAAGCAGGTAGATACCCAGCAGCGCCGGGCGACGCATCAGCAGCGGTAGGCTTTTCAGCGAGCCGGAATGTTCGCTCGGCAGCGCGGGCAGCAGCTTAATCAGGCATACCAGCGTAACCAGCGCGCCCATACCAATGGCGAAGAACGTTGTACGCCAGCCGAAGTATTGCCCTACGATGCGGCCAATCGGCAGACCCAGCACCATCGCCAGTGCGGTACCGGTGGCAATCAGGCTCAGCGCCTGGGCGCGTTTCCCTGCCGGAGCGAGACGAATAGCCAGCGACGCGGTGATCGACCAGAACACCGCATGGGCAAAGGCAATGCCGATTCGGCTAATGACCAGCACCGTAAAATTCCACGCCATAAATGACAGGACATGGCTCGCGATGAACAAGACAAACAGACCGATCAGCAGCCTGCGCCGCTCCATCTGGCTGGTCAAAAGCATAAACGGCAAGGACATCAGCGCCACTACCCAGGCGTAGATGGTCAACATAATGCCCACCTGGGCCGTTTCCATCTGGAAACTTTCAGCGATGTCAGACAACAGCCCAACCGGAACAAATTCTGTGGTGTTAAAAATAAACGCGGCAATGGCCAGCGTGACCACGCGTAGCCACGCAACCCTGCGGGAAACTGTGCTCGTTGTCATAGGGATGTCGGAGATTCGTTGCTGAAAAGAAGAGGAGACGATCTTAAAACGTTGAACGGCGAAAACTCAACCATTATGTGATGCAGATCTCAATATTTACCTTATGAAAGCGGTAGCCGGGAACGCCGTTTTCATTGAATATAAAAGAACAACACAATAAAAACAGGCGGTAAGACAATGCAGGAGATTGATTTTTATCTGGTAGATGCGTTCAGCGATACCTCATTTGGCGGCAATCCGGCCGCCGTTTGCCCGCTCAAGGAATGGTTACCCGATGAGACCTTGCTGAAAATGGCGCAGCAGCATAATCAGTCGGAGACGGCTTTTTTCGTCTGCAGTAAAGGGGGCATTGAGCTACGCTGGTTTACCACGCTTACCGAAGTCAATCTCTGCGGCCACGCTACGCTTGCGGCCGCGCACGTGTTGTTTACCGAGCTGGATTACCCGGATTCGCGGATCCACTTTGATACCGCCTCTGGCCGCCTGACGGTCAGCCGGGAGGGGGAGTGGATGACTCTGGATTTCCCGGCATGTCCAACCCATGAAGAGACACCCCCGCGGGAGATGCTCTCGGCGCTGGGTATCAGCCGCTACGTTGAAGCCCGTATAGGGCGCGCCTGGCTGATCGTTCTGGAGAATCGCCAGCAGGTTGAAGCGCTTGCGCCGTGCTTCTCGGCGATGACGCCAGGCGAGCATAAGGTCAGCGTTACGGCGCGCGGTGAGGGGGAATATGATTTTGTCAGCCGCTTTTTCTCACCGGGCGTTTCCGTCCCGGAAGACCCGGTCACCGGCTCCGCGCACACCATGCTGATCCCTTACTGGAGCGAAAAGCTGGGCAAAACCACGATGTTTGCCCGTCAGGTTTCAGCGCGCGGCGGCGATGTGCGCTGCAAGCTGAAAGGTTCGCGCGTGCTGATGAGCGGGCAGGCCGCGCTTTATCTGAAAGGCACAGTTTTTCTGCGCTAAAAACCCATAACAAGAGAGGAAGAGACAATGCAGGAAATTGATTTTTATCTGGTGGATGCCTTCAGCGATAAAACCTTTGGCGGCAACGCCGCGGCGGTATGTCCTCTGGAAGAGTGGCTGCCGGACGAAACGCTGCTCAAAATGGCGCAGCAGCATAACCAGTCTGAGACCGCCTTTTTCGTGCGTACTGACAGCGGGTTTGAGCTGCGCTGGTTCACCACGCTGGATGAAATTAATCTGTGCGGTCACGCTACGCTTGCCGCATCGCACGTCATTTTCGAATACCTTGATTACCCGCATACCGAAATCACCTTCACCACGCGCTTTGTCGGCGAGCTGACCGTCAAACGCAGCGGCGACTGGCTGACGCTGAACTTCCCCGCGTGGTCGACGGAGGTTGTCGAGAACCCACCTGAAGTGCTGTTTAGCGCGCTGGGCATCACGGCGGCAAAAGAGGTGCGCGTTGGACGCGATTACATGGTGGTGCTGGAGAGTCAGCAGCAGGTTGAAGCGTTAACGCCGGATATTGGGGCCATGCTTCCGCTGGATAAAATGGTCTGCGTGACGGCGCCGGGAGAAGAATATGACTTCGTCAGCCGCTTCTTCTGTCCGGGCGAAGGGGTGCCGGAAGATCCGGTCACCGGATCCGCCCACAGCATGCTGATCCCTTACTGGAGTGAAATACTGGGCAAAACGTCACTCAATGCCCGACAGGTGTCATACCGTGGCGGGGATCTGCGCTGCGAGCTGAAGGGCGACCGCGTGCTGATTGGCGGCCAGGCTACGCTGTATCTGAAAGGGCGAATCTTCCTGCGCTAGCTGAGAGACGCGCTATAAGTTAATACTATGAACCACCCCGGCAGGCCTGAGCTATGTTGATATAAAAACAGCAAGGAGCCTGCCATGTATTCCATTACCTCTGAATCTGCACGTCATCCGGACATTCTCACGCTGATCGCGGCGCTTGACCGCTATCAGAGCGAGCTCTATCCCGCCGAAAGCAATCATCTTCTCGACCTGTCCGCGCTGCCGGAAGCTTCGCTGATCCTGATGGTCATTCGCGACCAGCAGCTGCAAGCCGTGGGCTGCGGTGCCATCGTGCTCAACGGCGACGGAACGGGGGAGATGAAGCGGGTCTATATCGATCCGGCCCATCGCGGGCAGCATCTGGGTGAAACGCTGCTGGCCGCCCTGGAAGATGAGGCCCTGAGCCGTCATTGCCACACGGTAAGGCTGGAGACGGGCATCAAACAGCGCGCTGCGGTTCGCCTGTACGAGCAGTGCGGGTACGATTTGCGTCCGGCGTTTGCCCCGTACGCTGACGATCCGCTCAGCCTGTTTATGGAGAAGGCGCTGGTTGAAGACGTTCGTTTAGCAGCGCTATAAAAGCTTCCAGCTGGCGGGTCATCGCCCCGCGCCGCCACACCAGCCAGGTAGTGAGCCAGCGCCAGTTTTCCGCCAGCGGCCAGGCTTCAACCTGATGATGTCCCGGCATACTCTCCAGCATCGAGCGCGGCATCAGCGCGATGCCCGCGCCCGCAATGACGCAGGCGAGCATGCCGTGATAGGACTCCATCTCATGAATGCGGCCGGGCGTGGCTCTGTCCGCATGAAACCAGCTTTCCAGATGTCGACGGTACGAGCAGTTCGCGCGAAAAGCGTAAACATCGCTGCCGCTGACCTGCGCGGCGCGGGCGACCTCGGCGTGACCGGCAGGCGTGACCAGCATCATCTCTTCCCGGTAGACCGGCATGCCCTCCAGCTCCGGGTGCGACAGCGGCCCGTCGACAAAGGCGGCGCTGAGGGTTCCCTCCAGTACGCCATCAATCATCGTCCCGGACGGCCCGGTAGAAAGGGCAAACTGGATGCGCGGATAGCGCTGGTTAAACTGTGCCAGCGTTTCGGGAATGCGCACCGCGGCGGTGCTTTCCAGCGCGCCGAGGGCAAATAACCCCTGCGGCTCATCACCTGCGACGACCATGCGCGCTTCATCCACCAGGGCGAGGATCTGCTTGCTGTAGCGCAGAAAGTTATGCCCGGCGGGGGATAAGCGCAAACGCTGGTTCTCACGAATAAACAGCTCAACGCCAAGATCGGCTTCCAGCTGGCGGATGCGGGTGGTCAGGTTGGACGGCACGCGATGCACCTTCTGTGCCGCCTGGGTGATGCTGCCCGTCAGCGCGACGGCGTTAAACATTTCAAGCTGGGTTAAGTCCATAGCATTCTCGTTTCGTGAATAAGGTGGTTAGTATTATTCATTTTTAAGAAATAGCAGAGTGAGCCACAATCAATCAACCGAAATGCGTGGAGAACATCATGAAATATTCATCTGCTACACATGCCCTGTCCGTTAACCCGGCAACGGGGGAAACCCTCGGTGCCTTCGCCTGGGCGACGCCGGAAGAGGTTGAACGCGCGATTTCTCAGTCTGACGCGGGGTATCGCCAGTGGCGACGCGAAAGCGTGTCCCACCGGGTGCAGAAGCTGCGGGATCTCGGCGCAGCGCTGCGAAACCGCGCGGAAGAGATGGCGCAGACCATCTCCCGTGAAATGGGGAAACCCATCCTGCAGGCGCGGGCGGAAGTGGCAAAATCCGCGGCTCTGTGCGACTGGTATGCCGGGCACGGCCCGGCGATGCTGCGTGCGGAGCCAACGCTGGTGGAAAACCATAACGCGGTCATTGAATACCGTCCTCTGGGGCCGATTCTCGCGGTAATGCCCTGGAACTTCCCGCTCTGGCAGGTGCTGCGCGGCGCGGTGCCCATTCTGCTGGCAGGTAACAGCTATCTGCTGAAACATGCGCCAAACGTGCTCGGCTCTGCGAATCTTATTGCGCAGATCTTTTCGGATGCCGGTTTCCCTGAAGGCGTATTCGGCTGGGTGAACGCCACCAATGACGGCGTAAGCCAGGCGATTAACGATCGCCGTATTGCGGCGGTGACCGTCACCGGCAGCGTGCGTGCCGGTGCGGCCATTGGCGCGCAGGCAGGAGCCGCGCTGAAAAAATGCGTTCTTGAGCTGGGCGGCTCCGACCCGTTTATCGTTCTCAACGATGCCGATCTGGATCTAGCCGTGAAGGCGGCGGTGGCGGGTCGCTATCAGAATACCGGACAGGTGTGCGCGGCGGCCAAACGCTTCATTGTGGAAGCGGGGATTGCAGACACCTTTACCCGCCGCTTCGTCGACGCCGTCGCCGCGTTAAAGATGGGCGCGCCGGAAGAAGAAGAGAACTACCTGGGCCCGATGGCGCGTTTTGACCTGCGCGATGAGCTGCATCAGCAGGTGCAGGCCACCCTGGCCGAAGGGGCAACGCTGCTGCTGGGCGGAGAGAAGGTCAGCGGAGAGGGCAATTACTACGCGCCAACCGTGCTGACCAACGTCACAGCGTCGATGACGGCGTTTCGCCAGGAACTGTTTGGTCCGGTTGCGGCCGTTACGGTAGCAAAAGACGCGGAGCACGCCCTGACGCTTGCCAACGACAGCGACTTTGGCCTGTCCGCCACCGTCTTCACCGCTGATGCAGCGCTGGCGGATAAATTCTCCCGCGAACTGGAGTGCGGCGGGGTGTTTATCAATGGCTTTAGCGCCAGCGACGCGCGCGTGGCCTTCGGCGGCGTGAAGAAAAGCGGCTTTGGCCGCGAGCTTTCCCACTTTGGGCTGCACGAGTTCTGCAACGTGCAGACGGTCTGGAAGGATCGCGTGTAATTTATCGCCCGCCTGTGATTTCGGCCCTCATCACGAGGGCCGTTGTCATTTATCTGCAATGGTTCTGTCATTTTCATTACGTAGACTCGCACGCGTCTAACGCATTGTTAATGAAGATAATTATGAACCTAACGCAAATTTTTCGCCGTATTGCGCAGCGTCTCACCCCTCGTCACTTTGGCCTGCTGACGGGTATCTTTTGCATTATTGGCCTTTTCTCCGCGCTGCAGCTCTCCTCCTCATTCCTGCTTAACGCCTCCCTGAACGACGCCCAGCGCAACGAGCTGCAAAACCTTCTCGCCTGGCAGCAGCAGAGCAAGCTGGATCTGGCCCGTGTTTCCCTGCTGGCGGCAAGCGACCTGCTTAACCGGTCCGGCGTCTGGTTTATGCAGGATAAAGAGACCGGCTCCGAAGGGAGCTGGCACAGCCTGATGGATGATGCGCAAAAGGCGCTGGCGGTTTCTCAGCAGGCGTGGAAGGCCTGGCTGGCGCTGAATCCGCCGAAAGACGACGCCCTGGTGAACAGCTATCAGCTTTTCTACGGGGCGATCAACGAGCAGGCTGAAGGTCTGATTAAGACCAACACGATCGACGCTTTTTTTGCCGTTCCGGCTCAGGCGTTTCAGTCTGATTTTAACGACAACTATGCGCGCTATCAGCAGGCAAGCGAGAAGCAGTCCATGCAGGGGCGTCAGAGCTTAATGGCGCAGCTCTCCGGCCTTCAAACGTTGTTCCTGTTTGCGCCGGTGCTGTTGCTTGCCATCGCGGCTGTCGTCTGGTTTGGCATGTCCAGATGGGTAATTACGCCGCTGCGTCGGTTGATTGCGCATATTAACCGGCTGGCGGCAGGGGATCTCTCCGGCACGCCGCCGAACGTCATGCGCTACAACCGGGAGATAGGTCAGCTTAGCGACAGTATTACGACTATGCAGCACGGTCTGCAGCAGCTGGTGACGCAGGTCAGCCATGCCACCGCAACGATGGTGGAGAACATTGACTCCCTTGCGCAGGGTAACCAGAAGCTGTATCAGCAGTCAGCGCGCCAGGCGAAAGAGCTTGAGGATGTGACGGCGCATATCGCGGCGCTGGAAAGCCATGTGGAAGGGAATAAGCGCGCCAGGCGAAAGAGCTTGAGGATGTGACGGCGCATATCGCGGCGCTGGAAAGCCATGTGGAAGGGAATACCGGTTATGCCAGGCTCGCCAGCTCGCGGGCCGATGAGGCGCGTCAGGCGGCCGTGGGCGGCGACCGGATGATGTCTACCGTGAATGCGTCTATGCAGGCGATCGTCGACCGATCTTCTGAGATGCGCGGGATCGTGGCGATGATCGACAGCGTGGCGTTTCAGACCAACATCCTGGCGCTGAATGCGGCCATCGAGGCGGCCCATGCCGGAAACCAGGGGCGCGGCTTTGCCGTCGTCGCCCGGGAAGTCGGGCTTTTGGCCAGAAAAAGCAGCCACTCGACGCAGACCATCCAGGAGCTTATTAACCGCTCGCTGCAGGGCATTGAAGACGGTTCCCGCGCCGTTAACCTGATGGAAGAGAATTTGCAGCAGGTCACCGGTCTGGTGGGCAATTTAAGCAGTTTGCTTAATGAGATCTCAACCGCCACGCTCAGTCAGGGAGACAGTATTCACCAGATGACGCGCCAGCTTCAGGCGCTGAATCAGGTTTCTCGTCAGACGGACCTGCTGGTCTCAGACGCCTCGGATGCCTCTGAGCGGCTGCAAAAGCAATCCGATCTTTTATTGCAGGCCGTTTCGCGTTTTCGTCTTAGCGCCTGACGCAATACATAAGCCTCTGTTATACTCGCAGCCCGTTTTAGCCTGAGGGCAAGGAGCAAAGTGTGGCTGCGGTCATCCATAATGAGATGTTGGACGAGATTCTGGCGCAGGTTCGTCCGTTAATTGGAAAGGGGAAGGTTGCCGACTATATTCCGGCCCTTGCCTCGGTGAGCGGGAATAAGCTGGGGATTGCTATCTGTACCATAGACGGACAGCGATACCAGGCAGGCGATGCGACTGAGCGTTTTTCCATTCAGTCCATTTCGAAAGTGCTGAGTCTGGTTGCGGCGATGCGTCAGTATGAAGAAGACGAGATCTGGCAGCGTGTCGGTAAAGATCCTTCCGGTCAGCCTTTTAACTCGCTGCTTCAGCTCGAGATTGAACAGGGTAAACCGCGAAATCCCTTTATCAATGCCGGGGCGCTGGTGGTCTGCGATATGCTGCAAAGTCGCCTCAGCGCACCGCGACAGAGAATGCTGGAGATTGTTCGCCAGCTCTCGGGCGTTGACGATATTGCCTATGATGCGGTGGTGGCCCGCTCGGAGTTTGAACACTCCGCACGTAACGCGGCCATCGCGTGGCTGATGAAATCCTTCGGTAATTTCCACAACGACGTGGCGACTGTGCTGCAAAACTACTTCCATTACTGCGCCCTGAAAATGAGCTGCGTTGAGCTGGCCCAGACGTTCCTGTTCCTTGCGTACCAGGGGCACGCGCCGCATCTCGATCAGGAGGTGGTTTCTCCGCTTCAGGCCCGGCAGGTTAACGCGCTGATGGCCACCAGCGGGATGTATCAAAACGCCGGCGAGTTTGCCTGGCGCGTTGGGCTTCCGGCTAAATCGGGCGTCGGCGGCGGGGTCGTGGCGATTGTGCCGCATGAAATGGCGATAGCCGTCTGGAGCCCGGAACTGGATGAAACGGGAAATTCGCTTGCCGGCGTGGCGGTTCTGGAGAAACTGACCCAGCGCCTGGGACGTTCCGTATACTGATGTCCGATCTGGATCCTCTCTTTTCCCGCCTGGCGCGATCGACATTTCGCTCGCGCTTTCGCCTTGGCGATAAGGAACGACAGTACTGCTGGGACAAAGGCCCCGAAACCATTGATCGGCACGCCGCGGATTTTGTCGAAAAGCGCCTTGCGCCCGCGCACCTCGCCAACGACGGTAAACAGACGCCCATGCGCGGTCACCCGGTATTTATCGCCCAGCATGCCACCGCTACCTGTTGTCGGGGCTGTCTGGCAAAATGGCATAACATTCCACAGGGCGTAACGCTCACGGTGCAGCAACAAAATTATATCGTCAGCGTCATCCATCACTGGCTGGTGCTGCAGATGAACGCCTAAATTTGACGAGTTATACTCCCGTGGTATTTGTGCTATAGATGCATCCCAGGTTAGTCCCGATCATGCTGACGACCGCAATAATTGCCATAAGCTTTCATATGGAATGATATTTAATGCGTTCTGCTCTTACCGCTTTCAGGCCGTTCCAGGTTGACACGCCGCTGCGAAATGCAGCGACGATCTTCATCCTTACAACCTTATTCTATTTTGTGGGCGCGGAATTACGGCTCGTTGAGGCCCTGTCGCTGTTCTGGCCGCTGAACGGCGTCATGGCAGGGATCTTCGCCCGCTATGTTTACCTGAATCGCCTGCATTACTATGCGGTATGTTATGTCGCGATGCTGTTGTACGACGCTGTGACGACCAACTGGGGTATGGCCTCCGTGGTGATCAACCTGTCAAACATGATCTTTATCGTCGTCGTCGCCGTGCTGGTTCAGCGCGACAAGCGGCTGATGAAGAAAACCCCCGATCCGCTTAACGCGCTACGCCTGTTTAACTACTGTCTGATTGCCGCGCTGCTTTGCGCCTTGCTCGGCGCGGTAGGGTCGGTCGGGATTGACAGTCATACCTTTTGGCCGCTGTTTGCCGACTGGTTTAGCGAGCAGTTCTCAACCGGCGTGCTTGTTGTGCCCTGTATGCTCACATTACGCATGCCCGGGCGTGAGCTCAGGCTACGTCTGGAGCAGCTGCTGCCGGTGATTGCGCTGATCGTCTCGGTGAGCGCGTCGGTGGTGATTGGCGGAGCGGGGAGCCTCTCGTTTCCTCTGCCTGCGCTTATCTGGTGTGCGGTTCGTTACTCGTTGCCTGCGACCTGTCTGCTGACGTTTATCACGGGCGCCGCTGAAATTATTCTGGTCGCCAACTCGATTATTAATATTGCCGTGGCGACGCCGTTTACGACGCCAATGATGTTTTCAGCCCGGCTGGGGATCGCCACGATGGCGATCTGTCCGGTGATGGTTTCCGTCAGCATGGCGGCGATTAATTCCCTGATCCGCCAGGTTTCACTGAGGGCGGATTATGACTTTTTAACGCACGTCTACTCGCGTTCCGGGCTTTATGAGGCGTTAAAACATGAAGAGACGTACCGGCACACGCGTTTTCTGACCGTCATGCTGCTGGATATTGATTATTTCAAGAGCATTAACGATAACTACGGCCACGAGTGCGGAGACCGCGTGCTGGCGTCGTTTGCCCGACAGGTTCAGCAGGTCGTCGGTGAAGACGGCATGGTGGCGCGCATGGGCGGGGAAGAGTTCGCCGTGGTGGTCAATTCAGGCGACGCGCAGCACGGTTTTGAACTGGCTGAACGTATCCGATCCACCGTTGCCAGCCATCCTTTTACATGGCGTCACCAGACGCTCTATCTGACGGTCAGCATTGGCCTGGGCAGCGGAAAGGCCGAGGCCTGGCAGTTGACCGAGGTCTTCAACAAGCTCATGGCCGAAGCGGACGATCATCTCTATCGTTCAAAAAAAGCGGGTCGAAACCGTACCAGCGCCCGGGTGGCGGACGAGCAGATTGCCGCGCCCTCCGGGAGTGAAACATAGCTGCGTTAATCGTCATAAGGCATTGACGTGAATAGTAAGCGGCTTAACAGGATGTCAGAACACTGACAATGTCTCTGTTTAAGCTACGCTTTTAGTAACGCTTTACGTCAGGAGACATTATGAAAGCACCTGCAACCCCTGAAAATGAAACAGACAGACTCAACTCGCTACGAGAATCAGGTCTGCTTGAGATCGACAGCTCCCCGGCGTTTGACCGCTTAACGCGTCTGGCAAAACGCTTCTTCCAGGTGCCGCTGGCGATGGTCAATCTCATTGATGAGCATTCGCTGATCGTTAAGTCGGCCGACGGTCAGGCGCCCGGCAGCGTTCCGCGTAATATCTCATTTTGTGGGCATACGATCCTCACCGAAGCGCCGCTGGTGGTGGGGGATATGCTTCAGGACGATCGCTTTGCGGATAACCCGCTGGTGGCCGGTGAGCCTCGCGTGAGGTTTTACGCGGGCTTCCCGCTGCGCCTGCGCGACGGCGCAAGCGTTGGCTCGCTGTGCCTGATTGATTACGCTCCCCGCGAGTTTTCTGCCGCCGACCTCGCCGTGCTGGGAGACCTTGGCGCGCTGGCAGAGGATGAATTTGCTGCCATCAGCGCGGCGACCACGGATGAACTAACCGGGTTATTCAACCGTCGGGGCTTTAATCAGCTCGTGCGGTTCACGCTTTCCGTTGCCCGACGTCGCGCTGAGCCGCTCACGCTCGGCTGGCTGGATTTGGATCGCTTTAAGGAAATTAACGATCGATTCGGGCATGAAGAGGGGGATAAGGCGCTGAAAGCGATGGCGCAGCTGATGCGCGCCTCTTTCCGTGAAGCGGATCTGCTGGTTCGTTTTGGCGGGGACGAGTTCGCCGTGTTGTTCGCGGATACGGATGAGCAAGGCGCCTGGATTGCTATGCAGTATCTTGCCGAGCAGGTAGAAAATTATAACGCCCGCAGGCTACATCCCTGGTCGCTCAATTTCTCGTGGGGGCTCAGTGAATTCGATCATAACGGCAACGACCTGCAGCAGTGGTTAAAAGATGCCGATGAAAAGATGTATGCCATGAAACAGCAGCGACAGCGCTCCCGGTAACATAACAAAAGCGTATGTCCGATCCGTTTGCGTTAAGAAGATGTTAAATGCACAGTGACGGTATTCAACGTAAGGAAAAACAATGAATACCTCACTGCAAATTAAAAACCTCACCCGAGACGAAATTCTCACCCATCTTGATGCGCTGTCCGGGATCCTCGAAAACTGTGTGAGCGGCGGGGCATCCGTCAGCTTTATGCTTCCCTTTAGTCTGGATAAGGCTCGTTCGTTCTGGCGCGGCATCGCTGAAAGCGTAGGGCGCAACGAGCGCCTCGTGCTGGCCAGTATCGACCCGCAGGACGGCGTCATCGGAACGGTGCAGCTGATCGTCGACCAGCCGGAAAACCAGCCGCATCGCGCCGATGTGGCGAAGCTGCTGGTTCACGAAAAAGCGCGCCGGAAAGGTGCCGCGATGGCATTGATGGAAGCGCTTGAAGCGGAGGCGCGGGCCAGAGATATTTCCGTTCTGGTGCTCGATACCGCCACCGGCAGCGGGGCCGAGACCTTTTACCAGCGCGCCGGATGGCAAAAGGTGGGCGAGATCCCGCGCTATGCGCTGATGCCGGACGGCGCCATGACGGCCACCTCCGTGTTCTATAAGTTCTTATGATTATTTTGTACAACTACGCCGTGGATTGATCAAAACAGGGTTTCTGGTCGTTAAGTTTTGATAAGTTATCGTACCAATCCTATCAGGCTGTATGACTAATCATAAAAGGAACCCTCTTGTGAACACGCTCAACCGTCGTGATTTTCCCGGTGCTCAATACCCGGAACGCATTATTCAGTTTGGTGAAGGCAACTTCCTGCGTGCGTTTGTCGACTGGCAAATTGACCTGCTAAATGAATATACCGATCTTAACGCCGGTGTTGTTATCGTTCGTCCTATTCAGAGCGACTTCCCGCCGTCGCTGAACACTCAGGATGGTCTCTATACCACTATCATTCGCGGCCTGAACGGGCAGGGTGAAGCGGTGAGTGAGAGCCGTCTTATTCGCTCGGTTAACCGGGAGATAGACGTCTACGGCCAGTATGATGCGTTCCTGAAACTGGCGCACAATCCGGGTATGCGCTTTGTTTTCTCAAACACCACCGAGGCGGGTATCAGCTACCACGCGGGGGACAGAGTCGACGATGCCCCTGCGGTGAGCTACCCGGCGAAGCTAACTCGACTGCTGTTTGAGCGCTTTAGCCACTTCAATGGTGCAGCGGATAAAGGCTGGATCATCATTCCGTGCGAGCTGATTGACTACAACGGTGACGCGCTGCGTGAACTCGTCCTGCGCTATGCCCGAGAGTGGGCGCTGCCTGCAGCCTTTATCCGGTGGCTAAACGACGCCAACAGCTTCTGCTCGACGCTGGTCGACCGTATCGTTACCGGATACCCGCGCGACGAAGCGGCCGCGCTGGAGGCTGAACTGGGTTATCACGATGGGTTCCTGGATACGGCTGAACATTTCTATCTGTTCGTTATCCAGGGGCCGGCATCCCTTGCTCAGGAACTCCGTCTGGATAAGTACCCGTTGAATGTGCTGATTGTCGACGATATCAGGCCCTACAAAGAGCGCAAAGTCGCTATCCTGAACGGCGCACACACTGCGCTGGTGCCGGTGGCATTCCAGGCCGGGCTGGATACGGTGGGCGAGGCGATGAATGATGCAGAGATCTGCGCGTTTGTCGAAAAAGCGATTTATCAGGAGATCATTCCGGTCCTCGATCTGCCGCGTGACGAGCTGGAATCTTTCGCCAGCGCGGTAACAGGGCGTTTTCGCAACCCTTACATCAGACACCAGCTGCTTTCCATCGCGCTCAACGGCATGACCAAATACCGCACCCGCATCCTGCCGCAGCTGCTGGCAGGGCAGAAGGCAAGCGGACAATTGCCAGCGCGTCTGACGTTCGCGCTTGCTGCACTGATAGCGTTTTATCGAGCAGAGCGTAGCGGGGAAAACTATCCGGTTCAGGATGATGCATTCTGGCTTGAACGTTATCAGCAGCTGTGGGGGCAGCACCGCGACCAGCAGTTGAGCACCCGTGAGCTGGTGCAGGCCGTACTGAGCGTGAGCGAGCACTGGGAACAGGATCTCACGCAGGTCTCCGGACTTGTCGACCAGGTCACCCTGTATCTTGACGCCATTCTCCTGAAGGGAATGCGCGCAGCGGTGAAACCCCTGTGCTAATGACGTCACCCGGCTTCGGCCGGGTTTAATTACATCTTAATTTAGTTACAACATACTATTTGCTCTTTTTTTAAAACCACATGCAGCACCGTGCGGTTATCGCTAAGCAGGTCATAAAATTCAATGTTCCGTTAACATGCTTGCAACGATGAGGGAGATCACGTTTAATAGCCACGCTCTTTTCCTTCCTGAAACTCACTATGATTGTTCGTCCTAAACAGCACTGGCTACAACTGATTTTTGTCTGGCACGGTTCGGTACTTCCCAAAATCTACACCCGACTGCTGCTCAACTTCCTGCTTTCTATCGCCGTTATCCTGATGCTGCCGTGGTATACCTCGCTGGGCATCAAATTTACCGTGGCGCCATTTAGCATTCTCGGCGTGGCGATCGCTATCTTTCTGGGGTTCAGAAACAACGCCTGTTATTCACGCTACGTTGAGGCTCGCCTGCTGTGGGGGCAGTTGATGATAGCGGCACGCTCGCTGTTTCGCGAGGTAAAAAACACCTTGCCTGACGATAAGCACCTGGGGGAATTTGTCCGCCTGCAGATAGCTTTTGCCAACTGTCTGCGTATGACCCTGCGCCGGGAGCTGAATGCCGAACAGCTCTCTCGCTATCTTGCTCCGGATGATTTACGCCGCGTGATGAGCGCCAACTCGCCGGCGAACCGTATTTTACTGATCATGGGGGAGTGGCTGGCCGTGCGGCGGCGAAACGGCCAGCTTTCAGACATCCTGTTCCACAGCCTGAACAACCGTCTGAACGATATGTCCATCGTCCTTTCCGGGTGCGAGCGCATTGCGACAACGCCGGTGCCGTTTGCCTATACGCTGATTTTGCACCGCACGGTGTATCTGTTCTGCATCATGCTGCCGTTCGCGCTGGTTGTGGATCTGCACTACATGACGCCGTTTGTCTCGGCGCTGATCTCCTACACCTTTATCTCGCTGGACACCCTGGCGGAAGAGCTGGAAGACCCGTTCGGCACAGAAGATAACGATCTGCCCCTGGACGCCATCTGCAACATGATGGAACGCGATCTGCTGCAGATGAACGATGAAGAGAACATTCCGGAAAGGCTGATGCCGGATAAGCATTATCAGCTGACCTGACGGGCGTTCCACTCGTCGCGGGTGATTTCCCACAGTTCAGAATCCAGCATGCCGCTGACGTAGGCTTTTTGTTCCGTTCTGATAAGCCGCATGCCGCTACTGTCTGAAATACGCCGGGAGCGGCTGTTGGCGGCGGCTTTCGGCGCGCGCAATACGGGTTTGTTTAGCGTGTTGAACCAGTAATCCGTCGCGGCAATGCTGGCCTCGCGCATGTATCCCTGGCCCTGAAACTCCGGGGCCAACCAGAATCCACGGTTGTTATCTTCGACGTCATACAAACAGATAATACCCATCAACTCATCCGGCACCTCGCGACGGCGGATGCTCCAGAACCAGGCTATTCCTTTTGCCATATCCGGCAGCGCCACGTTGTTGACATAGTTTTCCGCGCCGTTATCCGGGTAGGGCCAGGGCACAGACGAGACCATATAGCGGACAATCTCCCAGAGGGGATAAAGCTTTTGTATCTGAGGCGCATCTTCGGCAACCAGCGGTTTTAGCAGTAAGCGTTCTGTCGTGAGCGTCGGTATCGTCATCCGCGGATCTCCATATTTAAGCGTTATGCTTTTGTTTGCGTTCTGGTATTTTCATCTCTATCACATTCAGTTGAGGCGCGCTGGGTTTATTACCTACCAGAAATGGACATCATTTCTTTAATGGCGAAATATCGATGAGTTTTGTGTCTCTTTTAACCGGACGGGTTTTCCAGGATCTCCTGCTGCATGGCAAAGAGATAGAGGAGGCTATTGCTCATCGTGATACCCGTCTCTTGAATCATTCCACGCCAGAGCTGGAACGGTATTTTTCGCGTCCATTCAGCGAGCTTCCGCGTCAAAATCCTTATCCGGTAGCGGTGCTGTTACCTCTTTTTTTAGTGGCGTTTGCGTTAAACCTTCTGCCTTTTCTCAGCGCATTGCAGGGGTTTTCACCTTTACATCATGCATTGAGCTTTTTCGTACCATCATTGACGATGACAGGCGCGCTCACTGTGATAAGCGTACTCCTGGCTCGAGGTAAGACGTCTGCATTGTTGGGCTTTATGGCATTGTTCATCATTCTATTGATAGCGACCCTTATTCAGGGGCTATATCTCCTGTTTTCTCATGATGGAGGTCTTTGGCCACTGGTCATCGCATCATCCGCGCTGTTACTTTGTCGGATGGTGATGAACAGGAGAGGCTTTGTGCTGTTTACGCTCTATTGTCGTACTCAGCGTCTTGCCAGACTGGCACGGGAAATGCGACTAAAAAGCCGCTAAAGGAGGATTATGACTTTACGAAAAGCTAAACCACAGGAAGCCGAAATACTCTGGAATATTCGCAATCAGGCGATTCGTCACGGCTGTAAAACCAGCTACGACGCCGACGTCATTGCGCGCTGGACGCCGGATCTCATGCCTGAACGCTTTCGCCAGATGGTCATTGAATACCCTTTTTACGTGGTGGAAGATGAAAAGGGTGATATTGCGGCAACCGGCTATCTGGATCTGGATACCCACTGTCTGGAGGCGATATTCACCTTGCCCGCGGCATTCGGCAAAGGCATGGCGACCCGGATTATCGAGGCGCTAAAAAATGAGGCCCGCAGCCGGGGGATAGCCCGCCTGAGGCTGGATGCAACGCCTAACGCCCAGTCGTTTTATCAGAAGCTGGGGTTTGTGACGCTGAGCGAAACCTATCATCACTCGCGTATGGCAGGTGTTGATTTACGCTGTTTCGAAATGGCGATCGATTTGTAATGTGAGGAACACATGGCTGTCACGGTAAGACCTCTATGCGAAGACGATTACTCCCAATGGCGACCGCTTTGGGATGGCTATACCCATTTTTATGATTGCTACCTCGAGGAATCCGTCACCGCATCGACATGGGAAAGGGCGCTCTCAGCGCATTCCCGGATGTTCTGCCGGGTGGTCGAGAAGGACCAAAAGGTCATCGGTTTCGCAATGTGCATTCTGCATGAAGGAACCTGGTCAACGGCCCCCGTCTGCTACCTGGAAGATCTGTTTGTTGATTCCGACGAACGCGGGGCGGGCGCAGGCAAGGCGCTTATTGACGCTCTGATTGAGGAAGGCAAGCGCGAAGGGTGGTCAAAACTGTACTGGGTCACCCAGGTGAACAACCCGGCGCGTAAACTCTATGACAAATATGGTGAGGCTGACGACTACGTCCGTTATCGCCTCTCCCTTTAAGACGACAACGCCTGGGTTTGTATCACACTGTATCTGCGTCCCGGATACATACACAGGCTTGCAATAAACCCGCTTTCGCACATATCCGCTATACATTGCCGTGTTGTTATATCCCCGTGAATTGTACTCAACCGGAGATACCAACATGTTTAGCAAATTCGCGTACTCAACTCTCGCACTGACCGTTTCTCTCGGCACCGTGATGTCCTGTCAGGCTGAAGTCACCGGCACAAATTTCGCGGCAGCCTTTGATCATCCCCAGCAAATTAACGCCGGCGATCTGAATGTCGGTTATGTCGACATCGGCCCTAAAAATGGCCAGCCGGTTATTTTACTGCACGGCTGGCCGTACGATATTCACAGCTACGCCGACGTCGCCCCCGCGCTGGCGGCAAAAGGCTATCGGGTGATTGTGCCTTCTCTGCGCGGCTACGGCACCACGCGCTTCCTGTCAGCCAAAACGCCGCGCAACGGCCAGCCTTCAGCCATGGCGAAAGATGTTGTGAACCTGATGGATGCCCTGAATATTAAGCAGGCGGTATTTGCAGGATATGACTGGGGCGCTCGTACGGCGGATATCGTTGCGGCGCTGTGGCCAGAGCGCGTTAAGTCACTGGTGTCGGTGAGCGGGTATCTCATCAGCAGCCAGCAGATTGGCAAACAGCCGCTGCCGCCAAAAGCGGAGCAGCAGTGGTGGTATCAGTTCTATTTCGCCACCGCGCGCGGTGCTGAGGGCTATGCCAAAAACACGCATGACTTCGCGCGCTTAATCTGGTCTCAGGCCTCGCCTGACTGGAAATTTAGCGATGCTGTTTTTAACGCCAGCGCCAAATCCCTCGATAACCCGGATCACGTCGCCGTGACGCTCAGCAACTATCGCTGGCGTTTAGGGCTGGAAAAAGGCGAGCGCAAATACGACAGCTACGAGCAAAAACTCGCTACGCTGCCGAATATCACCGTTCCAACGATCACCATCGAAGGCGGAAACAACGGTGCGCCGCATCCGGCACCGCAGGCCTACGCGGGTAAATTTACCGGTAAATACGAGCACCGCACCTTCGGGGCAAACGTGGGGCACAATCCGCCTCAGGAAGATCCGCAGGATTTCGTCAAGGCCGTCGTTGACGCGGACAAGTTCTGAAATGTGCTATTTTCAGTACGTTACCCTTCGGTCTGGAGATTTCGGTGGAGCATATTGATCATATCCTTGTCGTCGATGACGACAGGGATATTCGTGAACTGATTGTCGATTATCTCGTTAAGTCTGGCTATCGCGCGACGGGCGCGGCCAACGGTAAAGAGATGCGCGTCGTGCTGGATAAACAGCATATCGACCTGGTGGTGCTGGATATCATGATGCCCGGCGACGACGGCCTTACGCTGTGTCGAGAGCTACGCGTCGGGAAATATAAAGATCTGCCCATCCTGATGCTGACGGCCCGCAATGAGGAGACGGACAGGATCCTGGGTCTGGAGATGGGCGCGGATGACTACGTGGTGAAGCCGTTTGTCGCCCGCGAACTGCTGGCGCGTATCAAAGCGATTTTACGACGTTTTCGCACGATGCCGCCCAATCTGCAGGTGACAGAAGCCGGGCGGCTGGTTATGTTCGGCGAATGGCAGCTCGATACCGTTGCCCGCCACTTAATCGATCCGGAAGGGGTGATCGTCGCGCTCAGCGGGGCGGAGTATCGCCTGCTGCGCGTTTTCCTTGACCATCCTCAGCGGGTGCTGACCCGCGATCAGCTGCTGAACCTCACGCAGGGGCGCGACGCCGAGCTGTTTGAACGTTCTATCGACCTGCTGGTTAGCCGGGTCCGTCAGCGCCTGAACGAAGATGCCCGCACGCCCGCCTATATCAAGACCGTGCGCAGCGAAGGCTACGTTTTTACGATGCCGGTCACCATCAAAGAGGCTAACGAATGAGGTTCTGGCCACGCTCGCTGCTGGCCCGCTTGCTGCTCGTCGTGCTGTCCGGCCTGCTGCTGGCCAACGCCCTGAGCCTGACGCTGGTCATGATTGAACGAATGCACAGCGCCAGAACGGTGATGCTCGGTAATCTGGAAAACGACGTCGCAACCAGCGTCGCCATTTTAGACCGCTTACCGGCCAGCGAACGCGCGGCCTGGCTTCCGCGCCTCGAACGGGGTAACTATCGCTATATTCTGGGGCCGGGAGAGCCCGGCAACGCGCCGACGGATAGGCGTTCGCAGGACGCCATCCGAACCTTAAAAGCGACGCTCGCGACACAGTACCCGCTCAGCTTCACCGCCGTCCCTGGTGCCGTTTCACACATCCAGGCGCATCTGGCGCTGCGCGACGGCGCACCGCTGACCATTGACCTGATCCCGCGCATGCCACCGGTCGCCAGCTGGTTGCCCGTAGTGCTGATCCTGCAGCTGCTGCTGCTGGCTGCGTGCGCCTGGATTGCCGTACGGCAGGTGGTGCGGCCTTTTTCACAATTTACCCGCGCGGTGGATTCACTGGATCCGGCGGCCAGCACGCCAATGACCGAGAAAGGTCCGCTGGAGGTACAGCGTGCAGCGCATGCCTTCAACGCAATGCAGGCGCGCATTCAGTCTTATCTCCGGGAGCGCGCGCAGATCCTGGCGTCCATTTCTCACGATCTCCAGACGCCGATTACCCGCATGAAGCTGCGCGTCGAGATGGCAGGGGAACCTGAACTTCGCGACAAGCTCCTGCACGATCTCGATAGCATGACGCGTCTTGTTCGCGAGGGTATTGCGTATGCCCGGTCATCAGAATCACTGGAAGAGACCCCGCTGAAGCTGGAGCTGAACGCCTGGGTCAACAGCATCGCCTGCGATTATCAGGACATCGGTAAAAACGTGCAGCTTCAGGCAAACGATACTCGCTTACCGATCGTTACGCGTCCGCAGGCGCTTCGCCGGGTGATGACCAACCTGCTGGATAATGCCCTTAAGTTCGGTGAGCATGCCGTTATTGCCATTGATAATTCGTCTTCCGAAGAGGTGGTGATTCACATCACGGACGGCGGGCCGGGAATACCCGATGACGAACTAGAGGCGGTATTACAGCCTTTTTACCGGGTGGAAACATCGCGCAACCGCGATACCGGCGGAACAGGACTCGGACTGGCGATTGCCGCGCAGCTCACCGCTCAGCTTGAAGGAAAGCTCAACCTGACGAACCTGGCCGGAGGCGGACTGGATGTCTCCATTACGCTACCGCGCCGTTAATTGTACGGCTTTGTATCTCCCGGCCTGGGTGATACAGAGCCAGACAAAACCTGCGTTTTTACACATATCCTGAACACATCCGCACGATGAAATAGCCTCACTGCAGCGTCGCAGGACTTGTATTATGAGGTGTCTATGTTTCTGGTAATCGCTTTTCTGGGCGGGATGATAAGCCTGCTCAGTCCATGTACTCTCCCGGTTATTCCGCTCCTGTTCGCCGGTTTTCAGGGACAACCACGACATATTCTGGCTCTGCTCGCGGGGATGATCGTGATGTTCACCCTGGTGGCGATGGCCGTCACCGTCGCCAGCGAGTGGATAGCAGAGGCAACCATCATCGGGCGCTGGATCGCCCTCGTTATTCTGGCCACGGCCGCGCTGGCCTTAATTTTTCCGTCATTCGCCCAGCGTATTGCGGGTCCGGCCGTCAGCGCGGGAAATGTCCTGAACACCCGAAGCGGGCAAACGCGCGGTATGGCATCGGCTTTTCTGGCCGGGCTCGCGGTAGGGCTGCTCTGGTCTCCCTGCGCCGGTCCCATACTGGGCGCCATTTTCAGCATTAATATCGCGGGCCACTCGGCCATTACGACGGGCGCGCTGCTGGCGGCCTACGGCAGCGGATGCGCACTGATGCTGAGCCTGCTCGTTTCAGGAGGCCGCACGCTGATGGCGCCGTTAAGAGCAAAATCGGCGCTGATGGAAAGGCTGCGGCAGGGGGCTGGCGTGGCGATGCTGGCGGCAGTCGTATTTAACGCGACAGGAATGACTTCGTTTCTGAAAGGAGCAAACGGCGTTGCGGACCGTCTGGAGACAACACTTTTGACGCTGGCGAAACCCACTGCCGCGTCGGTGAAGCTCCGGCCGGTCGTGATGACAGAGCCCAGCAGCCAGCTGCCTTCGTTAAGCGGGGGGACAGGGTGGATTAACGGTGACCCTGTCACGTCTGAATCCCTGCGAGGGAAGGTGGTGTTAATTGATTTCTGGACGTGGGATTGCATTAACTGCCAGCATACGCTTCCCCACGTGCGAGACTGGGCCACGAAGTATCAGTATCAGGGGCTGGTCGTGATTGGGGTACACACGCCGGAATATCCCTGGGAAAAACCGCTTTCGTCGGTAAAAACCGCGGTGGAGAAATGGCAGCTGCCGTATCGGGTTGTGACGGATAACAATTATCAAATCTGGAACGCTTTCGGGAACCAGTACTGGCCAGCGCATTACTATTTCGATGCCAAAGGCCAGCTACGCTATACCGCCTTTGGCGAAGGAGATTATGCGCAGCAGGAAAAGATCATTCAGCAGCTGCTGAAAGAAGCCCGGTCATAACCCGTCAGGGCTGGCGTTGCGCCACGATAAATAGCCGCGGAAAAGCGAGCAGTATCTGCCCATTTTCCTGGAGCGGATACTGCTCTTCCAGCAGTTCATGGTAGCGTTTCAGGAAACGTTTCTGCTCGCTCTCGTTCAGTTCCTGGAGCCACGGACGCAAGCCGGTGGCGCTTACCCAGTCAATAATGGCCTGGTGCGAGCTCATTTTATGGAAATAGGTTGTTCGCCAGATATCCACGTCACATCCCGCCTCCGACAAGATGTCGTAATAGGCATACACACCCGGGAGAGGTTCACGGCCGCGGTCAGGGTAGTCTTGCTCCAGCGCCACTTCACGCATCGCTACGTGAGTGGGTTCAAGCCAGTTGTCAGGCATCTGGATCGCTAATACGCCGTTAAGCGTGAGCAAAGAAACGAGATGAGGCAGGAGATCATAGTGGTCAGGAACCCATTGCAGCGAAGCGTTGGCATAAATCAGGCTCAGCGGCTGGCCAGGCTTGTACTGGCGGATATCGGCCTCAACAAAATGGCAGCCAGGCAATGCGGCTCTTGCTTCCTCGAGCATTGCAGGGGAGTTGTCGACCCCGGTAATGTGCGCCGAAGGCCAGCGATGCTTCAACAGCGCGGTGCTGTTTCCCGGCCCGCAGCCTAAATCAGCGATGGTGGAGACCTCATCCAGAGGAATTCTGGCGAGCAGTTCTGCGGCAGGACGCGTTCTTTCCGCGCCGTATTGCAGGTAAAGAGAGGGATTCCAGTCGGCCATTTTGGTTCTCCGTTTAGCATGCTTCTGCAAGAGTAGCACAGCATTAAGAACAGAGATAATAGGGGGAAAAATAAGAAAAAGGAAATATTACCCCTTAAATTCTTAAGGGGCAATACTTTAATTGTAATTATTTTATGATTATCGTTTTTTAATATTTTATCGGCTAAGTGCTTCTTACGCTCTGTACCCGAAACTATAAATATTAGATAATCATGAATGGATATATCCCTGGTGTTTCGTAGGTCTTTGACCTCCTGGCCACTGAGTTTCACGAGGACTTAGTGGCCGGGTACTTTTTAAGTATAAGGAATACCATGCACAATGAAAGCTGTCCTAAAAGACAGGGGATAATAGTTTCAGGTGTTATTATCAGGAATAAGAGCAATGAATTCTGTTATTGAGTTTTTTTTGCATGATTACGATGATTTACCGTCAGCATTAGCCCGCGAACTCTTCCGGCTCCGGAGAAAAACCTTTCGGGACCGACTCGACTGGAAAGTTGAATGCGTTGAAGATATGGAAAAGGATCAGTTTGACAACCCAAACACGACATACTTGCTGGGTATGTATGAGGGACAGTTGTTATGCGGCGCGCGATTCATTAACTCGACGCATCCGACGATGATAAGCGAAATCTTTCACAGTTATTTTGGCGAAGCCATTACTTTCCCGGCAGATGTTCCCTGCTGTGAAATTAGCCGTTTATTTTTAGATAAAGAAACACGAGACTCCGCAAGTCTGCAGGGCGTGCCCGCCAGTAAGGCATTGTTTCTTGCGATGAATATGTATTGCATAAAGCAAAAATACAATGGAATGTACGCAGTAGCCAGTCGCGGTATGTATGCCATATTTCGCCATGCGAACTGGAAAGTTGAAGTTATTCAACGCGGTGTTTCTGAAAAAGGGGAGGTTATTTACTATATTTATATGCCTGCCAGCACCAGCATTATTGAAGACATTATTAGCAAAGACAAATCCAGTCACTGGCTTCGCGAAATGCTGGAGCATTTACGCCACTTATAACCAGTGGCTGAGGCTCAGTCGTCCAGTAATCGTAGTTCTGTTCCAAGTTTAATTGCGTGTCTGGCATTATTCACACCGAGTTTTTTCATTACATTCCCCATATGGAATTTAACGGTGCGTTCAGCAATAGACAAAATAACAGAAATTTCTGCGTAGGTTTTCCCGGCGCTGACCCATTTAAGGATTTGTCGCTCACGTGGCGACAGAAAAACATTTTTTTTCTGTTGATGCTGGCTATAGAGATTGAGTGTCTTCTGATGCAGTTGAACAAGGAAGCTTAGAAATTGTGGCCGATATTTTTCTATATCAATACCAGAATGCTTAGGACTGATGACGGATAAGACGACAAGATTATTAAGATAGTCATGCAGAGGGAACGTCTGCCCCTGGTAGATATCATACTGGACGCTTTCGTTGAAAATGCGCGTCAGGTTATAACCATCAGACAGGATGACATCACTTTCCCAGAAAAAATCTTCAACACAGCGCAAAGCCCGAATGATAACAGGGTCAATGAACTGATATTTCCTGTCGAGGTAGATATCAAACCACTCGGGGCTGTTATTGATTATCCGCATCTGTGAAGGATCTTTCTTGTTCATAATGGCGTAGGCGAAGACGATCCCTTTGAAATCCTCAAAAAACGCGTCCAGCTCACTCTGAATTAGCGTATTGATCGCTATGTCGTTGTAATATGTATCCTTCACGTGAGTTGCTTGCCTCCTGTTCGAGTGGAGGAGCAAGTATAATATGCTTCGTTATTTGTAGCGAGTCGCATTTTAATCCAGCCAACAGATAAGACAGGCTACCTCAACTGGTCGCCTGGCCAACGTGTGGCATTTCTAATGGTAAATGCAGATGACTCGGCGAATTTTTGAAGATTTTGTCAAATCCCGAAATAGTTCACTAAATATAGTAGGCTGCAAAATTTAGGAGGTTTTCCGCTTTACATTTGAGTAATGGACAAGCGTACCGACCCAGATTCAAATTCAGGATTTTAACCCGCAGTCTACATAATGCCTTTAAGAGCAATATGATAAAGCAGCATGATGGTTTTACCGTCGACAATCTTGCCTGTTTCAATGCCGCGTAACGCCTCTTCGAGCGTCATTTCCAGCACGTCGATATCTTCTCCCTCAGCCTTGATCCCGCCGCCTGCGCCGGTTCTGTCTTTCGGCTGGTACTCGGCAAGATAAAAATAGAGCTTTTCCGTGACGGAGCCCGGGCTCATATAGGCTTCAAAGATTTTCTGCACGCTCGAAACCTGAAACCCTGTCTCTTCTTCCGCTTCAGCTTTTATGCGGCTTTCGGGATCCATGTTGTCCAGCAGTCCCGCCGCGGCTTCGATTAAATCGTCCTCATGGCCGTTGATAAAGACAGGGAAGCGGAACTGGCGCGTCAGGATCACCGTTTTTTTCTCACGGTTGTAGAGAAGAATAGTCGCGCCGTTGCCACGATCGTAGACCTCTCGTTGCTGTCGTTGCCATTCGCCGTCACGGCGCTGCAGGGCGAAGGTGTACTTCTTAAGGTTGTACCAGTTATCTGACAGGGTTTCACTGTCAATGATGCGCACATCTGCACGTTTTGATTGCACGTTTGTTCCTCCTTACGTAGAGTAATTATCATAAACAGCATTATCGTGCACTTTCAAGATAAAACATGCAACATCAGGAATTCATGATGCTCACCAGTCAGCGAAAACAATTGATCCTCGAAAAGCTCGGCACCGAAGGCCAGGTCCAGTCAAAAGCGCTCAGCATGTTCTTTGATGTCTCTGAAGACACCATCAGGCGTGATTTGCGCGAGCTGGCGGCAGAAGGGCGTTTGCAGCGCGTTCACGGCGGCGCGCTGCCGTCATCTTCTGCTATTGCTCCCTTTGCTGAACGGCAATCCGTGAAAATGGATGCGAAAAAACGGGTCGCCCGCAAAGGCGCGCAGCTGATTTCATCAGACCAGGTGGTGATCGTTGACGGTGGCACGACAACTTCGGAGCTGATTACGTTTTTCCCTCCTGATCTGCGCATCACGGTGGTTACGCACAGTCCGAGCATCGCCCTGGGGCTTGTGGATCATCCGTCCATCGAGGTGATTCTGATCGGCGGTCGCTTGTATAAGCACTCCATTGTTACGGTCGGCGCAGCGGCCATCGAAGGCATCGAAAATATTCATGCAGATCTGTTCTTTATGGGCGTGACCGGGATCCATCCTGAGGCGGGGCTGACAACCGGCGATTTCGAAGAAGCGTGCATCAAACGTGCATTTTCCGGCAGAGCCGCGGAGACGGTTGTGCTGGCTTCTCCGGAAAAGATCAACACAGCGTCTTCGTTTGTGATTGGCGATGTGTCATCGGTGAACACCATTATCGTTGAAGACAATACCGATAAGGAGTGGATCCGCGCGGTATCGGAAAAGGGGGTATCCGTCGTGTTGACCTCAGAGAGTGTCACTCTCTGATAGCCAGCCTGTGCTCACAGGCTGGCTGGCGGACTGCCTTAAGCCTCTGGAATGTTCTCAAGTGCGGTATAAACCTTCAGGCCATATTTGCGGGCGACCTCAATGTCCATATCGGCACCTTTAGACGCACCGGCAATACGATAAATGGCATCACATTTAGCTATTAGCCGGTGAGCAACGGGGTACAGCATCGCTTCACTGATTTCATCACCAACCGCTTTCGATCCTGCGGCTTTTGCCAACGGCAAAGCCAGCCATTCGCCAATGACCGGGATGTGACCCCGCTGGTAAACGGCTAGTGCTGCGCTTTCGAGACGCGCCAGATTCTCATCAATGCGTGCCTGAACGCCTTCGGTTCCGCTGCGATAGGGGCCGGCAATTAAAATTAGCTGTTGTGTCATAGGTACCTCTGTCAGTGTTATTGCGTGAAGTTGCACGTTTTCTGCGATACATTACGGCATTGTGGTCGCGTTATGAAACATTTTCGTGCATTATCGTGCAAAAAGATGCATAACAGATCATTTAATCGTTTCTGACAGAAGGGTTGAGCTACTGACTTTCCGGCGCATGGCACACCGTCTCAATATTGTGGCCATCGGGCGAGATGACAAACGCGGCATAATCATCGGCACGGAGGTTCTGCCTTCCGTGATTGCACAGATAAAGGATGCATATCCGCAAATAACCGTTGAACTGGTTCTGTCTAAAAGGGAGGTATCTCAAAATTCACAACATGCTGATTTCTGTGGCCGCACCAGTGAACCATGAAGTAAAAGACTTATAGAGCTTATTTAACATAATATACATTATGCGTACCAATAATGTAGAGGCTCAATAGTAATATCCGCCTGTAGCTCAATTCAGATGTCCGCATTATGATGATGCCTCACGGAGCCGATTAAACAACCGGGAGACATATCATGAGCGCAGAAAGCTCAGGAGTGTTTACTTTGAAAGAGATCAACCGGGTCAAGATTATCCAGGACGTTATTGAACATCGTATGACAACGCGTCGCGCAGCTGAGCACCTCGGTATCAGCGACAGGGAATGTCGGCGACTGCTGGCATGGTAAACCGCTGGCGCTGTACAGCGATAAAGCCGGTGTTTTTCGCGTGAACAATAATGACCTCTGAGTGTGTCTTCTCAAGTGCTGCTATCGTCACGCTGTGGCACAGGATATAGGGGGCGACCATTCCATTAACAAAGCCGCGGCGGAGTCATCGACCATCCAGACGCACATCTGAAACACAGATATGGCGATATCAATACCAATAACCCTGATCATGTCATTTGCTCCCGTTGCAAGCGCAGACAGTAAAAGTATGGCATTGTCTTTTTCAGGAAGAGCGTCATCCACACAGTCAGCTTCGCTACAGGCTCTTAAATTTTGGAAAAAGTGTATCCAATTGAATTTTAGTGATTAATTCACCCTTCCCTCAACATTAGGAATATTCTCTTGCCGATTACAGTTTGAAATAGTTCAAAATGTGCATTTGCTTACCCCTCCCCACTTTTAAGGTATTGTTTAAATTACGTTTTACAGCGCCCTTCCCTCGATGTAATTCCCCCGTGCCACTAACCGATAATGTAAATGGCATACTGGTATCCATTACATATAGATTTCTAATAAATCCGCCCTCCAGAACACCAAATTTCATGATGAAAGCAAGTCAATTCTTATTAATAGCACAAAATATCATTCACACGCATTATAAGTTCCCATTGATGATTATTCATATTCAGATAAATAAATGTTTCTACTATGTATGAATTATTACAAATCCCATTTGGGTTGACCGCGCGGACAATTTAATTTATAAAGTGCTGGATTTTCTTCGGAAGATACAGGCTCCATGCTGTATTTGTGAATAGCTTCATTTTAATTCTGAGGAAAGGGATGGTTATTTATAAAAAAATTTATAAAAGGATTTGTAATGAAAAAAAATGAAATGTACCGTGCGAAGCGTAGCCATGGCGTGCTGCATGCCCGACTGGCACCCACCTGTTTTGCGACTATGATGGCGCTCGGCATGGTTATGCCTGTGCAGGCCGCAGTTATTGCTGATAACACATCATCAAACCAGCCTGCTATCCATACTGGTGGCAATGGGGCAACCATTGTGGATATTAATAAAGCCAGCGCTGATGGCGTTTCACATAACATTTATTCCAAATTTAACGTTGACACCAACGGCGTTATTCTGAATAACAGCGGTAGCGCAAGTAATACTCAACTGGCCGGTCAGATTGATGGCAATGCGAATATGGCCGGCACCAGCGCGACCGTAATTCTGAATGAAGTACGCTCTTCCGATCCGAGCCAGTTAAACGGCATGGTTGAAGTAGCGGGCCAGTCTGCGCAGGTGATTATCGCTAACCCATCAGGTATTACCTGCAACGGCTGTGGATTTATTAACACCAGCCATGCAACGCTGACTACCGGTGTTTCTACCGAGGATAGCAAAGGGAACTTCAGTGGTTTCGATGTGAAAAAAGGTCAGGTCGTGATTACTGGCAAAGGTATGGATACGTCATCTACCCAGTATACCGATATTATTTCTCGCTCAGTAAAAGTGAATGCCCAGCTGAAAGCCAATGAACTGAACATTATTACCGGTAGCAACCACGTTGATCAGAATGGTTTTGTTCGTGCCATCACTGGAACAGGTAATGCTCCGGAAATGGCGCTGGATGTCTCCTCTCTGGGGTCAATGTATGCGAATAAGATTTACATGAAAGGCACTGAGAAAGGTGTAGGCGTGAATATCGATCATGCCGATCTGACTGCCTCCGATTCGCTGACGATTGACTCTCAAGGGACAATCAATAACAACGGAGGCCGCATTGCAGCCGCTAATATGGCTCAACTGCAAAGCGCGAAAGACATTGTTAACCATGACGGTCAAATTACCTCTGGCGGTATGGTTACAGTTTCTTCAGAAAACACCATTGATAACAGAAAGGGTAAAATTGAAGGCGGCGATGTCAGCGTATCTGGTCGTCATTCTGTCAATAACGTTGATGGGATGATTAATGGTGCTCAAAGCGTAGGGATAATGACCGCCGATTCGCTGGACAACAGCAACGGTAGCCTGACCAGCAACGGTGCTGTGTACATCTCTAGCGCGTCATATAACAATAATAATGCCATCGTGAACAACTGGAATGGGAATATTACCGCAGGCGGCGATATCTCCATCAATACAGGTAATGTTAACAATGACGAAGGTTCCATTGCATCGACCGGCTCACTTAACGTTAATGCCCATAAGTTTAGCAACAACAATGGTGACATTACTATTGGCAATGGTAATGCTTATACCTCAAGCATGATTAGTGCCAGTGAGTTGAATAACAATAACGGTCGTATCACCGTTCAAAGGCAACACAGCGACCTGATGGTCTCAGGTGACAACTCGTTCACTAACCGTAATGGCGTAATTTCTACTGCAGGTTACATGTTCGTTAACGGTAATGTAGATAACTCCGCAGGTACGTTGAGCGCTGATAAAGATATTAATATCTATGCAAGAAGCTATGCTTCTGATGCAAACAGCATGCTGGCCGCTGGTAAAAATATTAATATGAATGTCACCGATAGTTTCCAGAACGGAGGTTTAATCAAAGCAGGCCAGGATATGGCTTTACAGATTAATCAGAGTTATACCACTCAGCCTGCGGAAAATACAGGTACCATTGAAGCTGCTAACCGCTTAAGTTTGCAAAAGAATGGCAGTTTCTTTGATAATGCTGGAAATATATCTGCCGCACAGTTGGATTTGAGCTTTAGTGATTTAACTAACACCGGATTCATCACGAGCACTGGCGACATCAATATTAACGGCACTAATTTAACCAATGCTGGAGCGGGAAAAATCACTGCCGGAAATGACATTAATGCATGGGTTTCCACCTTAAACACGGATACCGACTCACAGATTAACGCGGGCAATGACGCCAATATTACACTGATGCGTGAAATGCATAACACAGGTGATATTACGGCGAGCCATGACATTAATCTGATAGCAATGAATAATCGCAACAGCCCCTCTGATAATAACGGTGTTATCTCCGCAGGAAATAATGCCGTGGTTGCCATGGGAGAGGCCTTCTTTGCGAACTTAGGTACTATCAAAGGAGATAAATCGGTTACGATTAGCGGCAAGTCTGTTTACAACGACGGTGACATCAGCAGCCTCGGCGATGTGATTGTTCAGGCGAATAATGGTATTACCAATGACGTCAGCGGCAAGATTACTGGTGCGACCGTTAAAACACTCGGTAACATGACAAACTTTGGTGAGATTACTGAAACCTCCGCCGCTAACTCCGGTGATAATAAACCGGATAATGGTAACGTGATTCCAACACCGGTCCCGACACCAGCACCAGCACCAGCACCAGCACCGGTCCCGACACC